>JBHEPF010000177.1:0-10936 GCA_046260445.1 Dermatophilaceae bacterium
GGGCAGGATCGTCGTCACCGCTCCCCCGCCGGTCAGTTCGCGGATGCGCTCGAGTGAGTCGAGGTATGCGGCCAGCTCACCATCAGGGTGGGCCACCACCGTGGTACCGCGGCCGAGGATCATGTCGCCGGTCAACAGTGCATGGTCCGCCTCGAGCGCGAACGAGACCGAGTCCGAGGTATGCCCGGGCGTCGCGACGACCCGCAGGTCCAGTGCTCCAGCCCGCACCACGGACCCGTCTGACAGGTCGTCGTGCCCTCGCCCGACAGAGCGCAGGCGCGAGCCGGTGAGGTCGGCGAAGCGCGGGCCGGCCTCACTGTGGTCGAGGTGGCCGTGGGTGAGGATCGTCTCGGTCACCCGGGCGCCGCGTTCGGCGACGATGCGGCACACCTGCTCCAGATGCCCCTCGTCGAGCGGCCCGGGGTCGATGACGATCGCCTCCGTGCCGCCGTCGGCGAGGACGACCCAGGTGTTCGTGCCGTCGAGAGTCATCGGACCCGGGTTGGGAGCCAGGACGCAGTATGCGTGGGCCGTCACCTGCCCGCCCGCCCAGGGGTGAGCTGCGCTCGCCGGTGGCTGAGCGCTCATCACGGCTCCGGGTTCGGGCGCAGTGCGGGCAGGGGTGTGCGCAGGACGAGTCCGTCCTCGAGCGCCGTGATCTCGGGCATGACGAGGAGGAGGTCACGGGCGTCGGTCCGCACCTCGTCGAGAGAGCATGCAGCGGCGAGGTCCTCGAGACAGACCCGGGTCGGGGGCAGCATCAGCACCCCGCCCTCATCCAGTGCGGCGAGCGTGACGGCGGGGTCGGCCCAGTCCGCGTGGTCTGCCTCGCTCGTCAGATCGTCCGGGACCTGCCCCTCCGGCACCGTCGCGGCGAAGAAGCGGGTGTCATAGCGTCGCGGCTCGAACACCGGGGTCACCCAGTGCGCACGATAGGCGAGCAGGTCGGTGCGCAGGACGAGGTCATGGTGGGCGAGGACATCGGCGAGGGCGATCTCGTGACGGGTCAGTGCCATCCGCCGCTCATGCCAGAGCGGAGAGCTGACGTCGGCGACGACGGCGCCCTCGGCGGGACCGGCGAGGAGCACGCCGCACTCCTCGAACAGCTCGCGGATCGCCGCGGTCACGAGCAGGCGGGTCGACTCGACGTCGGTCCCGAGGACCTCGGCCCACTGCTGGGGGGACCGGCCGGCCCAGACGACGTCCCTGCGGGCGTCCCTCTCGTCGACCCTGCCGCCCGGGAACACCAGCATCGACGGGGCGAACGCCATCGAGGGCACCCTCCGCTGGAGGAACACCTCCAGCGGCGAGACACCGCCACCCTGCGACTCGCGCACGAGCATGACGGTCGCGGCCAGGGCGACGTCCGCAGGCACGATCTCACCGCGCTGCCACCTCGCGACCTGCTCGGCGACCTTGGTGCTGCCCGCGATCGGGAAGTCACGCACGGGATCTCGGCGTCGGGCTCAGCGGACCGAGACGGTGATCTCGACCTCGACGGGCGCGTCGAGCGGCAGCACGGCGACACCGACGGCGGAGCGGGCGTGCACCCCGGCGTCACCGAAGGCCGTGCCGAGCAGCTCGGAAGCGCCGTTGACCACACCCGGCTGCCCCGCGAACGAGGGGTCGCTCGCGACGAACCCGACGACCTTGACGATGCGAGTCACCGCGTCGAGGTCACCGACGACCGACTTGACGGCCGCGATGGCGTTGAGCGCGCAGACCTGGGCGAGGTCCTTGGCCTGCTCCGGTGAGATGAAGCCCTCGCCCTCACCGACCTTGCCGGTCGCAGCCAACGATCCCGCCACCATGGGCAGCTGACCGGAGGTGAAGACGAGGTCGCCGTCCCGAACGGCCGGCACATAGGCAGCCACCGGGGGCGCGACCGCTGGAACGCTCAGGCCGATCTCGGCGAGCCGGTCCTCGACGGCACTCATCCGCCCACCGGCCGCTTGAGATAGGCGACGAGCCCGCCGCTGTCCGGGTTGACCAGGACCTGGACGAGCTCCCAGCCGTCCTCGCCCCACTGGTCGAGGATCTGCTTGGTCGCGTGAACGATGAGCGGCACCGTCGCGTACTCCCACTTCGTTGTCTCGGTCATGGCGGCCAGCCTAGCCCCGGGTCCCCTCATCACTCGCCCGAACGGCCGGCAGGACGTGGCGTGGGCCACGTTCGCCGCGGCGAGCGCACGAAGTGCCCACGCGCACTGCATACATTGACGACATGTCTGATACGCGAACGGGCGGGCATTTCGCCTCGACCCGACTCCATGTCGTGAGCGGCAAGGGCGGAACGGGCAAGACCACCGTTGCCGCAGCCCTCGCGATGGCGCTCGCCCGCCAGGGCAAGCGCGTCCTCATTGCCGAGGTCGAGGGCCGCCAGGGCATCAGCCAGACGTTCAACGTGCCCCCACTGGCCAGCACGGAGGAGCGGATCTTCACCGACAAGAGCGGCGGGGAGATCCATGGGCTCTCGGTCGACGCCAAGGAGTCCCTCCTCGAGTACCTCCAGATCTTCTACAAGCTCGGGCGGGCGGGGTCGATTCTCGAGAAGGTCGGCGCGATCGACTTCGCCACGACGATCGCCCCGGGAGTGCGCGACGTGCTCCTCATCGGCAAGATCTACGAGGCGGCCGGGCGGCGCGAGAAGGGACGCCGCAAGGGTGGCCCTCTGGTCTACGACGCCATCGTGCTCGACGCTCCCCCGACAGGTCGGATCGTGCGGTTCCTCAACGTCAACAACGAGGTGGCCGGCGTGGCCAAGGTCGGACCGATCAAGAGTCAGGCCGACTCGATCACGCGGATGGTGCGCCACCACACGACCGCCGTCCACCTCGTCACCCTGCTCGAGGAGATGCCGGTCCAGGAGACCATCGACGCCATCGCCGACCTGCGCGCAGGAGAGCTCAATGTCGGCGGGATCATCGTCAACCAGGTGCGCGACCCGCTGCTCACCGACGAGGAGCGCGCCGCGATCTCCGCCGACACCGCGCCCGACCGTGAGGGGGTCGTCGATGCCGTCCAGGCGGATCTGACGAGTGCAGGGGTCAAGGCCACGAAGGTCATGGTGCGGGGCCTCTTCGCCCAGGCGCACGACCTGGCCGAGCGGGTCGCGCTCCAGGCCCAGGAGGATGCGGTCCTTGCGTCGCAGGGCCTGCCGCTGGCCCATCTCCCCACACTGCCCGGCGGCGTCGAGGACGGCGGCCTGTCGGTCCTGGCCGACGCACTGATCGAGGAGGGAATCGTCTGATGACTCGCGACACGCATACCCCCGAGGCCGTCCCCATCGCGGTCGACCGGCTCCTCGCCGACCCGGCCACCGGGATCATCGTCTGCTGCGGCTCCGGCGGTGTCGGCAAGACCACGATGGCGGCCGCCCTCGGTGTCCGCGCCGCCGAAAAGGGGCGCCGCGTCGTCGTCCTCACGATCGACCCGGCCAAGCGACTCGCCCAGTCGCTCGGGCTCACCGAGCTTGACAACACCCCCAGGCCGGTCGTCGGGATAGGCACCGATCAGGGCGGCTCACTCGACGCGATGATGCTCGACATGAAGCGAACATTCGACGAGGTCGTCATGAACCACTCCACGCCGGAGAAGGCCGAGCAGATCCTCGCCAACCCCTTCTACCAGGCTCTGTCGAGCTCCTTCGCCGGCACCCAGGAGTACATGGCGATGGAGAAGCTCTCTCAGCTCAGCCACGAGGCGGACGAGCAGGGCACGTGGGACCTCATCGTCGTCGACACTCCCCCATCCCGTTCGGCGCTCGACTTCCTCGACGCGCCGAAACGGCTCGGCTCCTTCCTCGACGGCCGGTTCATCCGCATCCTCATGGCTCCCGCGCGGGCGGGGGGGCGCGCGTACCTCAAGGTCGTCACCGGTGGCATCACGATGGCCACCGCGGTCATGACCAAGTTGCTGGGTGGGCAGATGCTCCGGGACGTGCAGACGTTCGTCGCGGCACTGGACACGATGTTCGGCGGCTTCCGACAACGGGCCGAGGCGACGTATTCGCTGCTCAAGGACGACCGGACCGCGTTCGTCGTACTCGCCGCACCCGAGCGTGACGCCCTGCGGGAGGCGTCGTACTTCGTCGACCGGCTCGACCAGGAGCTGATGCCGCTCGCGGGCGTCATCGTCAACCGGGTTCAGCGTCTCGCGGCGACCGGCCTGAGCGCCGGGCGCGCCGATGCGGCTGCTGAGGTGCTCGGCGAGGCCAGTCTCGATGGCAGCGGTTCAGCGACGGCCGCGCTCACCGAGGGCCTGCTTCGAGTGCACGCAGACATCGCCGAGACGGCGGAGCGTCACCACGCCCAGACGACGCGCTTCGTCTCGCTCCACCCCGGGATTCCGGTGACCGAGGTTCCCGCCGCCGCCCAGGACATCCACGACCTCGAGGGACTGCGCGACATCGGTGCCGCGCTCGCCAACGCCGCGAACTGACCGAGGCGCCCTTAGCCGACGCGGCTCGAGGCGTCGCCGTCGCCGTCGCGCAGGGAGCGCAGGAGAGCGGCCCAGTCGGTGACGTCGGGTCGCGCGCGGAGCAGGGCGCGACGCTCTCGCTCGGTCATGCCGCCCCACACACCGAAGGGGGTGCGGTTGTCCAGAGCATCGGCCAGGCATTCGGCGACGACCGGGCACCCCTTGCAGACGGCCTTGGCGGCTCGCTGCTCCTTGCCCTCGACGAAGAGCGCATCGGGGTCCTGACCCGCGCAGCGGCCCTTGGTGGGCCAGTCCCGACACCAGGTCGTGGCATCGGTCGAACTGTGGATGGGAAGTGCGTGAACGGGAAGACTGCGGAAGGGGACCAGGGTCATTGTGTGGACGGTCCTTTGTGATGTCCGAGAACAAGGGGTGACTCCGAGAGTCTGCGTCCAAAGTCGCGTCCTGGCAAGAGAAAGTTGACAACAACACAATCTGTGAGGTTGTGAAGTCCGGTGAGGCTGGTTTCCAGGTCAGCGGACCTTTCATGTTCACGGGTTACTCTTTCCCCCATGCAGGGACGTGCTCAGAGCCTTCCCCAGGTGCTGCGGCTCCTGGGCGCCTTCGTCGTGACCGCCGTCGCCATGGGTCTCCTCATGGCCGGACTGGCCATGCCCGCGGTCGGTGCGTCCGGTGCCGCCGCGAACTCGAGCATCGCGGCGTTCGAGGACCTCCCGAGCGACTTCACCGCGTCTCCACTCGCGCAGCAGTCGGTCATTCTCGACGCCAAGGGCGGCGTCATCGCGACGCCCTACGACGAGAACCGGATCATCGTGCCGCTCGCATCGATCGCCCCGATCATGCAGCAGGCCGTCATCGCGATCGAGGACTCTCGATTCTACGAGCACAACGGTCTCGACCTGCGTGGCCTCTCCCGTGCCGTCGTCTCGAACCTTCAGAATGACGACGTGCAGGGCGCTTCGACGATCACCCAGCAGTACGTCAAGATCGCCTTGCAGGAATCGGCGCTCAAGCGCGGCGACACCGAGGCCGCCCAGGCCGCGACGCGGGTGAGTCTCGACCGCAAGGTCCAGGAGCTCAAGTACGCGATGTCCCTGGAGAAGGAGCTCACCAAGGAGGAGATCCTCGAGAACTACCTGAACCTCGTCTACTTCGGCGACCTCGCCTATGGCGTCGAAGCCGCTGCGCAGAACTACTTTTCCATCTCGGCCACCGATCTCAACCTCGGACAGTCGGCGCTGCTCGCCGGGACGATCCAGAACCCGGGCACGACCGACCCCGTGGGCAACCCGGAGGCCGCAGAGCGCCGACGCAACACCGTCCTCGACCGGATGGAGGAGCTCCGGCTGGCCTCCCCCGAGGACGTCGCCGCCTGGAAGGCCGTTCCGGTTGCGGAGATGCTGCAGGTCAAGCCCGCCCAGAACACCTGCCAGCGCGCCTCGATGCCGTTCGTCTGCCAGTACGTCATCAACTGGCTGCTCCAGCAGCCCGAGCTCGGCGAAACCTTCGAGGAGCGCAAGAAGCAGGTCTACACCGGGGGTCTGACCATCCGGACCACCTTCGACCCCGACATCTACCAGAGCTCGATGCGGCACCTGACCGAGCAGGTGCCGATCGGCGACCCCACCGAGGTGGGCGCCTCCGCGGTCGTCGTCGAGCCGGGCACCGGCAAGATCCTGTCCCTGGCTCAGACCTCGACCTACGGCAACAACGAGGGCACCTTCGGCGTGACCGAGGTCAACTGGAGCGTCGACCAGAAGTGGGGCGAGTCCGGCGGCTTCCAGATCGGATCGGCGGCGAAGATCTACTCGATGGTTCGAGCCCTCGAGGAGGGCATCGGGGTGGACACCACGGTCGTCGCACGGCGTTATGACAGCCCTGAGGGCGCCACGTTCGAGCCGGACGAGTCCGTCGATGACTGCGGCCCGAACGAGCCGATCACCGTGCGTAACTCGGAGGCCGATGCCGGGGGCCGGATGCCCTTCCGCGAGGCGATGGCCAAGTCGGTCAACACTGCCTTCATCCCACTCGTGCTCTCCAAGGTCGGCGTCTGCGACACCCAGGAGATGATGACCCGCATGGGCCTGCACCGCTCCAGCGGTGAGCCGATGAACCCGTTCCTCTCCGAGGTGACCCTCGGTTCCGGTGAGTCCTCGCCGATGACTGTCGCGCTGTCCTTCGCGACCCTCGCCGCCAACGGCCTGCACTGCGAGCCCTACCCCGTCACCGAGGTGACGAGCACCGACGGCGAGGTCCTCATGGCTCCCGAGTCGGCCTGCGAGCAGGTCGTCGAGCCGGACATTGTCGCCGGCGCCAACGAGATGCTGAGCGGCGTCATGGAGCGGGGCGGCACCGGCTTCCGGGGGGCTCTCGCTGACGGGCGGGTCTCCGCCGGCAAGACGGGCACGACCGACCGGTTCGTCCAGTCCTGGTTCGTCGGGTACACCCCCCAGCTCGCGACGGCCGTCTACGTCGGGCGCCCCGACTCCAACACCCAGCCGATGCGCAACATCCGCATCGGCGGGAACTTCTACGAGCGTGTCTACGGCAGCACGATCGCCCTGCCGATCTGGAAGCGCATCATGGACGACGCCAGCTCCGGCATGGACAGGGCGACCTTCCCACCGCCGGGACAGGAGGTCCTGCGAGGGCAGACCGT
The DNA here is from genome assembly GCA_046260445.1 of Dermatophilaceae bacterium. Taxonomy (GTDB): domain Bacteria; phylum Actinomycetota; class Actinomycetes; order Actinomycetales; family Dermatophilaceae; genus F2B08. Next base: position 7,099 of record JBHEPF010000177.1, read on the forward strand.
AGACATCCCGGAGGTCGCGGGTCGTACCCTCAGCGAAGCTCGGCGCATCCTCGCCCAGGCAGGGTTCGACGGATACGTTATCGAGGTGAGCGCGCGGTCGTCGCGTGGCACCGTCCTCGGGACGCAGCCCAGGGGCAGCGCACCCAAGGGCAGCTCAGTCGGCATTCTCGTCTCCAGCGGGTACACGCCCCCACCACCGCCGCAGCGGTCGGCCCCTCGCCCCGCACCGGCGCCCGCACCGGAGGAGCCAGCGCCCGATCCCGGCGACAGCGACAACCCGGGCGACGGCCGGGGTGGCGGCCCTCCCGGCGGCGGCGACGACTGACGCCGGCAGCCGGGTCGCCCCTCAGCGGCCGAGCAGCGACTTCTTCACCATGGCTGCGACCCGTCCACCATCGGCCCGTCCAGCGATCCTTGCCTGGGCGACCTTCATCACCTGACCCATCTGCGGCATACCGGTCGCTCCGGTCTCGGTGATGGCCTCCGCGACGATCGCGCGGATCGCGTCGTCGTCCAACTGAGCGGGCAGGTAGGTCTCGAGGATCGCGAGCTCGGCCTCCTCTTGAGCGACCAGCTCGCTCCGACCGGCGTCGGCGTATGCGGTGGACGCCTCCTTGCGCTTCTTGGCCTCCTTGGCGATCACCTTGAGTACCTCGTCATCCGTGAGGTCGCGGTGCTCGCCGGCGACCTCCTCGTTCGTGATCGACGTCAGGACCATGCGGAGCGTGCTCGCGCGGACCTTGTCCTTGGCGCGCATCGCGTCGTGGAGGTCGCTCTGGACCTGGGCCTTGAGGGACTGGGTGCTCATGTCAGCCAGTCTCCCACCCCGCTCGCAACCGGTTTGCGGGAGCGCAAGGTGACCAGCGCATACGGCACGGGGTGGGAGACTTGAGCGATGATCTCCCCGGCTGATCTCGCGAAGGCGACCGGCGTCCTCGCGGCCGTCGGCGCGGCGGGCCTGACGTATGCGGGGGTCATCGAGCGTAACTGGTTCGCCCTGCGCAGGTTCGAGATCCCGGTGCTGCCGCACGGCGCCCGCCCGCTGCGGATCCTCCAGGTGAGCGACCTGCACTTCGTGCCGGGCCAGGACCGCAAGCTGCAGTGGGTGCGGGACCTCGCCCGCCTCGAGCCGGATCTCGTCATCAACTCAGGCGACAACCTCAGCCACATGAGGGCGGTCCCGCCGGTGCTGCGCGCCCTCGAGCCGCTGATGGAGTATCCCGGGCTCTTCGTGCTGGGGTCGAACGACATCTACGCGCCGCACTTCAAGAACCCGGCGAAGTATCTGACCCGCTCGTACGGCAAGAAGCGCGACGACCTCCCGCTTCTGCCTGTCGACGACCTCACCGCCGGCATGCGCTCGCGCGGGTGGGCAGACCTCAACAACGCTCGCACGATGGTCGAGGTCGCCGGTCTCCCACTGGAGTTCGTCGGCGTCGACGACCCGCACATCCAGCGTGACCGCTATGAGTCGGTCGCCGGCCCCGCCTCCCCCGACGCGGCGCTGACGATCGGGCTGACCCACGCGCCGTACCAGCGCGTGCTCGACGCGATGACCGCTGATGGTGCCGGACTTGTCCTCGCCGGGCACACGCACGGCGGCCAGCTCGCCCTACCGGTCATGGGTGCCATCGTGACGAACTCCGACCTCGACCGGCGCCGCGCCAAGGGTCTCTCACGCTGGTGGCCGGGGGCCGGCATCCATAAGGTCGAGCGGGACAGGGCCCCGGGCCGCGACGGTATCTCGGACGCCATCCATCCGTGGGTCTCGCGCTCGTCGAAGCAGTCGCCTCCTGCTGATGCCGCGTGGCTGCACGTCTCGGCCGGTTTGGGCACGAACCGGTATGCGCCGGTCCGCTTCGCGTGCCGACCTGAGGCATCGCTGCTCACCTTGGTCCCACGCGAAGAATGAGGTCCCCCCTTCGCTTCGTTGAGGCGAAGCCCGCCGCCCTTGCCCAAGGAGTGAACCGCTCTGCCTTCACTGACCACCCAATCCCACCGTCTTGTCGAACTCGGGATCCCCGGGCTCGCCGGCATCTCCGCCCCCGAGCTTCTTGCGCATGCGGAGGAGCTCCTCGAGGGCTCCGGTGACCACTGCCTCCTCGTCGTTCACCCCAGTCTCCTGGCGGCATCCCGCCTTGCTCCTCTGCTGGAGCGCCACGGTCTACCCGGCTTCGTGGTCCAGGACCTGACCGATCTCGACGACTTCGTGCGGTCGAGTCCGTCACGGTCCCGGATCGTCCGCTCTATCTGCTTCAGGACGTCGACCGCGGGGACGACATGCTCAAGTGGAGTGCCGAGAAGGCGATGGGCGCCGTGCTCGAGCGCGGGCGCCGCCCCTGACGATCTCCGAGGGCATCAGCTGGCTTCTGCAGGAACGCGACCATGGCGCGCTCCCGCGGACTGAGGGTCCTGGCTCGCGTACCGATTTCAGCGCTTGTACCGGCGTCGGTTATCCTCGGGTGTCGCTGCCCCTTGAGGGGCTGCGACCTAGCCACGGGGTGTGGCGCAGCTTGGTAGCGCGCTTCGTTCGGGACGAAGAGGCCGCAGGTTCAAATCCTGTCACCCCGACCAGTCGATAAGGGGGCTCTGATCAGCGGAAACGCGGTCAGGTCCCTTTGTCGCTCTCCAGTCTCGGGCATAACTGGGGCACAACTGGGCGCTTTCGCTGGCCTCCGTTCGCCCTGGAAAGGGTGCCTTGCGCCCCCGGATCCCAGGCGTCCTGGCTTCCACCGGGAGTCGAATGCTGCGTCAACCTCTCAGGCTCGGAAGGTCTAGGCGATACTGTGCGTGAACTTTTGAGAGCCGGGCTACCATGACACCGCTCCTGACGTCCACTTTCACGGTAAAATCGCTGATCAGACGGCATATCGGAAAGTGACACGTTGTGACACAACTGGACACAGTTGCACTCCCTTATTCCTCATATGTTTCTCGGAAAGCGATACTGGGAGGACACAAGATGCCTCGTGGCGGACGGGACCGGCGCCATTTCGGACGAGTCGAGCGGCTCCCCTCCGGTCGCTACCGAGCCGGGTACACCGGCCCCGACGGCCAGCTCTACCGGGCCCCGACGACCTTCGACGCCAAAGACGATGCCATCGCATGGCTGTCCGCCCGCAGGGCCGAGATCCAGATGCAGATCTGGGCCCCCGATGCCGCCAAACGGGGCGCTCGACGCAAGGACTCCCCCACCCTGCGGGCATACGCAGAGCACTGGCTCGACACCCGTAGAACCCGAGGTCGCGAACTGCGACCCACGACCCGCCACCAGCACCGCATGCTGCTCGACAACTTCATCTACCCCACCCTCGGAGAGCAGCGCCTCGACCGGATCACCCACGAGGACGTCAACACCTGGTACGACGCCCTCGCGCCAGGACGCGAAACCATCCGCTCCCAGGCCTACAGCCTCCTGCGCACGATCCTCACCGGCGCTGCCACCGAGCGACCCGACCCCCTCATCCCGTACAACCCAGCGCACATCCGCGGAGCCGGCAACACCAAGCGCGTCCATGACGTCCAGCCGGCAACGTTGGAAGAGCTCGAGACGGTCGTCGCTGAGCTGCCCGACCGCTACAAGCTCATGGCCCTCCTCGCCGCCTGGTGCGCGATGCGCTTCGGCGAACTGACCGAACTCCGTCGAGGCGACATCGACCTGCGCAGCGGGCGCGTCCGGATCCGCCGCGCCGTCGTCCGCGCCGACGGGCAATTCATCATCGGCACACCCAAAAGCGACGCAGGCATCCGCGACGTCGCAATCCCGCCCCACCTCCTCCCCTTGGTCACAGACCACCTGTCGGATCACACCCGGCCGGGCAAAGACTCCCTCCTCTTC
>JBHEPF010000009.1:0-24439 GCA_046260445.1 Dermatophilaceae bacterium
GGGCGTGGTGTACGAGGGGCGCTGGTCCGGCACCACCAGCACGTCGTGCGTGACCGCCAAGGGTGACGGCTCCGACTTCGGCCACGAAGACAGCGCCACCGACCGCATGGTCACGGGTGGCCACACCGGTGGGTACAACTCCGGGAACATGGGCGTGGCCCTGCTCGGCGAGTTCACCGACCACCGCCGCTTCGGCGCCGACCCGACGCCGGCGGCCGTGGGCGGCCTCGAGGACGTGCTGACCGAGCTGAGCACCCGTCATCTGCTCGACCCGACGGGGACGGTGAGCTACGTCAACCCGGTCAACGGTGACACGTTGACGGTCGACACGATCTCCGGGCACCGGGACTGGAACGCCACGGAGTGCCCCGGCGACCGGCTGTACGCCCAGCTGCCGACCATCCGCACCAACGTCAAGGCGGCCATGGAAAGCGGTGACGGCGGCGGCTCCACCGACGAGGCACCGACCGTAGCGGTGACGAGCCCCACCGACGGCTCGACGGTGAGCGGTCCGATCACCCTGGAGGCCAAGGCGGACGACGACAACGGCGTCGCCCAGGTCGAGTTCTTCGTCGACGACGTGTCCATCGGAACGACCGCTGACAGCGTCGACGGGACGTGGTCCGTGCCTTGGGACAGCACAACGGTGTCGGACGGGTCCCGCACCCTGACGGCCACGGCGACCGACAGCGCCGACCAGAGCACCACGTCAGCCCCTGTGACAGTCACCGTGGAGAACACCGACGAGCCCACCGCGCTGACCGTCACGGGCATCACCCCGACCACGGTCCGCCTCGGCACGACCGACATGACGCTCACCGGGACCGGGTTCACCTCCGGCACCACCGTCTCCTTCGAGAACGGCAAGGGCGCCGCGCCTACCGTCACCGTCACCTCGGCGAGCGAGACGTCCATCTCTGCGGACGTGACCGTGGAGGCCAGGGGCCCCGACAGCTACTGGGACGTCCGCGTGACCTTGTCGGACGGTTCCTCGGCTATCGCGCCGCAGCGGGTCCTCGTCGACCGTTGAGGACGGCTAGACGCCGAAGGTCGCCCGCGGGTAGGCGGCGCTCACGTCCGTGACGACGTTGACGAGATACGGCACGCCGCTGGCGAAGGCGCGGTCGATGGCGGGACCGATCTGGGCCGGGTCGGTGACCATCTCGCCGGCACCGCCGAGGGCCTTGACGACCTCGTCGTAGCGGGTGCGGGGTGCCAGGTCGGCGATGACGTCGTAGCCGTAGATCATCTGCATCGGGCCCTTCTCGAGCCCCCACGCCGAGTTGTTGCCCATGATCATGACGACCGGCAGCTTGTGCCGCACGAGGGTGTCGACGTCGATGAGGGAGAACCCAGCGGCACCGTCGCCGAGGAGCAGGACGACCTGGCTGGAGGGCCGGGCGACGCGGGCTGCGATCGCGGCACCGAGTCCTGCGCCGAGGCAGCCGAACGGTCCGGGGTCGAGCCAGTTGCCGGGACGCTTGGGCTCGACGAACTTGCCGGCGAACGAGACGAAGTCGCCACCGTCGCCGATGACGACGGCGTCGTCCTCGAGGCGGGGGAGCAGCTCGCCATAGATGCGGGCCGGGTGGATCGGGTCGGCCTCTGCGCCGAGCAGCTCCAAGTCCTTTGTATGCGTCTGCTGGGCCTTGTCGCGCAGCGCGCCGGCCCAGTCGGTCCAGTCGGGCTTCGTGGTCCGGCGCTGGACCGCTTCGGTGAGGGCGTCGAGGACCTGGGCGAGGTCGCCGGCGGTCGCCACGGCTGGGGAGGCGTGGTGGCTCAGCTGGTCGGGGGAGTCGGCGATGTGGACCACCGTCGCGGCCGTCGCGCCGTCCTTGCCGCCGAAGACGCCGTAGCCGAGCCGGAAGTCGAGCGGCGTGCCGACGACGATGACGAGGTCGGCGCCGTTGAACGCCATCCCGCGAGCCTTCGTGACGAGCAGCGGGTGACCGGCCGGCACGACGCCGCGGCCCATGCCGTTCGGGATGGCCGGCAGGCCGAGCGTCTCGACACAGCGCAGCGCGGCCTCCTCCGCGAAGTCGCTCCACACATCGGTCCCGAGGACGAGCACGGGATGCTCGGCCCCGGCGAGGAGACCCGCGATTCGCTCGATGGCCTCCGTGTCGGGGGAGCGGTCCGGCCCGCTGTCGGGACCCGGGCGCAGCGAATCGCTCTGGTCGAAGAAGTGGTCCATGTGGACGTCGAGGAAGGCCGGGCCTCGGTGGGCCGAGCGGGCCGCCTGGAACGCGCGGTGCGTCGCGCCGGCGATGTCAGCGGTGTCGGCTGCCGTCTCGGCCGAGACCGTGATCGAGGACAGGAGGGGGACGTGGTCGAACTCCTGGAGGCTGCCGGTCCCCCAGCGTTCGAGCGGTGCCCGGCCCCCGATGACGACCATGGGGGAGCCGGAGAAGTGCGCCTGGGTGATGGCGCTGACGCCGTTCGTCACGCCGGGTCCCGCGGTGAGGACGGCCAGGCCGGGCGAGCGGGTCAGCTTGCCCGTCGCCTCGGCGGCGAAGGCCGCGGTCTGCTCGTGCCGGACGTCGAGGAGGCTGACCCCGTGGTCCTCCTTCTCGGCGGCGTCGTACATCGGAAAGACGTGGGCACCCGAGAGGGTGAACATCGTCCTGACACCGTGGTTGGCCGCGACGGCGGTGGCGTGGGAGCCGCCGTGCCCCTGCACCGCCGGTGCTTGCTGGTCGTTCTCCTGGGTGGTCATGCGCTCGATGTTACTCACTGGTAGCCACAGATGTGGCGTAGGTCGCAGGTCGTCGTGTATGTGAGGATCGTCGAGTGAAGTACGCCGAGCACATCCTCGACCTCGTCGGTCACACCCCCCTCGTCCGGCTGAGCTCGGTGACCGAGGGGATCGCCGCGACCGTCCTGGCCAAGATCGAGTACATGAACCCCGGCGGCTCCGTGAAGGACCGGATCGCGGTGAAGATGATCGAGGAGGCCGAGGCGCGGGGCGACCTCCTACCCGGCGGCACCATCGTCGAGCCCACCTCGGGCAACACCGGTGTCGGTCTGGCCCTCGTCGGCCAGCGCAAGGGCTACAAGTGCGTCTTCGTCTGCCCGGACAAGGTGGCCGAGGACAAGCGCAACGTGCTCAAGGCCTACGGCGCCGAAGTCGTCGTGTGCCCGACGTCCGTCCCGCCCGACCACCCGGACTCGTACTACTCGGTCTCGGACCGTCTCGCCCGCGAGATCGAGGGGGGCTACAAGCCGAACCAGTATGAGAACCCTGCGGGTCCGGCCTCGCACTACGAGACGACCGGCCCGGAGATCTGGGAAGACACCGACGGCCGCATCACCCACTTCGTTGCGGGCGTCGGCACCGGTGGGACCATCACCGGTACCGGTCGCTACCTGCGTGAGGTGTCGGCGGACCGCCAGGGCGGTCGGGTGCAGATCATCGGCGCCGACCCGGAGGGCTCGGTCTACTCCGGCGGGACCGGCCGGCCCTACCTCGTCGAGGGGGTGGGGGAGGACATCTGGCCCGGCGCATACGACCCGTCCGTCGTCGACGAGGTCATCGCCGTCTCCGACGCCGAGTCCTTCGACATGACCCGCAGGCTCGCCCGGGAGGAGGGCCTCCTCGTCGGCGGCTCCTGCGGGATGGCGGTCGTCGCGGCGCTCCGGGCGGCCCGCGACCTGCCCGCCGACGCGGTCATGGTGGTGCTCCTGCCGGACTCCGGGCGCGGGTACCTGTCGAAGATCTTCAACGACGACTGGATGAACAGCTTCGGCTTCCTCGCCGCGAGCAAGGGCGAGACGGTCGGCGACGTGCTCGCCGCCAAGACGTCGGCGACCGGCCTGCCCGATCTCGTTCACACGCATCCCGGCGAGACCATCAAGGAGGCCATCGACATCCTCCGCAAGTACTCCGTCTCCCAGATGCCGGTCGTCAAGGCCGAGCCTCCTGTCATGTCGGGTGAGGTCGCCGGCGCTGTGTACGAGCGCGAGCTGCTCGAGGCGCTCTTCACCGGGCATGCGCACCTCACGGACTCGGTCGAGCAGCACATGGGCGAGGGTCTGCCCCTCGTCGGTGCCGGTGAGCCGATCGCAACCGCACGGCAGGAGCTGCAGATCCGCGACGCCATTCTCGTCGTCGATGCCGGCAAGCCGGTCGGTGTCCTCACCCGCGCCGACTTCCTCGGCTTCCTCGCCGACTGACGGTCGGGAACGGGCCGGTCGCGGCGCATCGGGTCGGTTTGGCCGCCCCCTTGGTAGTCCCGGAGAATGATTCTGTGACGACTGACCTGCCCTCCCGCACCGATGTGCTCGTCGTCGGTGCCGGTCCCGCCGGGTCGAGCGCCGCGGCCTGGGCCGCCCGCGCCGGGCTCGAGACGGTGGTCGCAGACGCTGCCGTCTTCCCCCGCGACAAGACTTGCGGCGACGGGCTGACCCCGCGGGCGGTCGCTGAGCTCGACCGGCTCGGGCTGGCGGACTGGGCGCGGGGACGCGCATACAACAAGGGCCTGCGGGCGCACGGCTTCGGACAGACGCTCTATCTGCGCTGGCCCGGTGGCAGTCTGCCGGACTGGGGCTCGGCGGTGCCACGGACCATCCTGGACAACGCGATTCGCGACGTGGCGATCGACTCGGGTGCCACTGCGCTGGAGCGCCTGCGCGCGGTCGACGTCCGGTGGCAGGACGGCAAGGTCGCGGCGGTCGTCTTCCGGCGCGGCAAGGAGTTCCATGAGATCGGGTGCGAGCGGCTGGTCATCGCCGACGGCGTGAAGTCCCAGCTCGGCCGGGTCCTGGGCCGACAGTGGCACCGGGACACCGCATACGGGGTGGCGGCGCGGGCCTATATCGACTCGACCATGTCGGACGACCCCTGGATCTCCTCGCACCTCGAGCTGCGGGGGCAGGCCGGGGAGATCCTCTCCGGGTACGGCTGGATCTTCCCGCTCGGTGGCGGTGAGGTCAACGTCGGGGTCGGGACCCTGGCGACGGCGAAGCGGCCGGCCGACGTCGCGCTGCGACCGCTCCTGCAGTTCTATGCCGACGAGCGCCGTGAGGCGTTCAGTCTCTCCGGACCGCTGCGGATGCCGACCTCTGCGATGTTGCCGATGGGTGGGGCGGTGTCCGGCGTCGCCGGGCCCAACTGGGCCCTGGTGGGGGATGCCGCCGGATGCGTCAACCCGCTCAACGGCGAGGGCATCGACTACGGGCTCGAAGGGGGCCGCTTCGTCGCGGACCTGCTCGCCGAGAAGGCGGACCTCGCGACCGCCTGGCCGAGCCTGCTCCGGGAGCACTACGGAGAGTCGTTCTCCATCGCCCGGCGGCTGGCGGGCCTCGTCACCGTGCCGCGGCTGCTGCCCACGCTCGGCCCGGTCGGGATGCGCACCGACTGGCTGATGACCCTCGCGCTGCGATGGATGGGCAACCTCGTCACCGAGGAGGACCGCGACCGCTCGGCTCGCGTGTGGCGCTGGGCGGGCCGCCGCTCGATCCGGCTCGACGATCGCGCTCCCTTCAGCTGACTCCGCGCGTCGCCTCCCTCGCCCCGGCGGGTGGTCCTCACGGCCCCTTGTCATGCCGACCCTCTCACCCCAGGGAGGAGAGGCGACGGCGCACGCATTGGTAACGATGTCATAAATGGGGCACATGGTGCTTGTGTGACTGATGTGACTGGTGTTGCATTCGGGGGGTCGTGTTCCCCACAGCAGAGGTGCCAGTCATGACGTCATCCACGCCCACCCGTTCCTCGACCCCTATCCGCATCATCGCCCTCGGCGTCATCGCCTCCCTCGTCCTCTTCCTCGCTGCAGGTTTCTTCGCCGGCAACGCCAACGCCAGCTCGCACAAGGTGTGGGTGTGCAAGTACGTGAGCAAGCCTGGGGAGGACGAGGTCCTCAAGGCGGGCAAGAACCCGATCTCGGTGGGGATGCAGGCCACCGTCGGCGACTTCTTCCAGGACGGCCAGGAGCTCTCCTACGTCATTGCGGTGGACGCCGGGGGCCAGACTCCGACGTGCCCCGCGACCCCGCCGGAGCACGAGGAGGAGCTGCCGCCGTCCCCGCCGATCACCCCGGACGATGACGAGAAGGACAACGGCGACGACACCACGTCCGACAAGAAGCCCGTCGCCGCGCCGACCGACCTCGGCTCCTCGCAGACGGCCGGTCTGTTCTCGCTCTTCGCGATCGCCGCGGGACTCCTCGGCGCCGCCGCCTTCGCTCTCCGCGGAGCCCGGAACTGACCCTCACCCCGACCCAGCGCCGGCCCGACCCCGGGCCGGCGCTGCCGTCTGTCCGCGGGCCGAACCACGTGCAACGGTGGCACCGTCCGCTGGCCGCCCTCCTGGTCACTCTTGCGGCGGTGGTGGCGGCGACCGGCGCATACCTGCTCCTCGGTGACACGATCCGTGCGGCCCGATATGCGGCGCCCGCCCCGGCCGTCGTCGAGCAGCCGAGCGACGATGCCCGCATCGCCACGTCCGCGATCCGACCCGAGCGGATCGACCTCCCGGCTGCGGGCGTCTCGACCATCGTCGAGCCGGCACCGGCGACCGAGGAGCTCAACGCCTTCACCGGCGAGGTGGTCTCGACCTTCCCCGTCCCCGGCGGACCGTTCACGACCGTCTGGTGGGAGGAGGGCCCGCGCCCGGGGGAGGACGGGCTCGCTGTCATCCTCGGCCACACCAGGGCCGCGGGCGCAGCGGTGTTCAACGACCTCCCCGTCATCGATGCCGGCGCGCCCCTTGGCGTGACCGGCCGCACCGACGCCGGGGACGAGGTGGTCGCCCGCTATGTCGTGAGCGAGGTCGTCACGGCCATTCCCAAGGAGGACGCCGTTGCGCTCCGGGCCGTCCTGGACGCGCCACCCCCGGGGGCCACCCTCGCCCTCATCACCTGCTCCGGCGAGGTCGATGCCGAGCTGGACTCACGCGAGGACAACACCGTCGTCTTCGCCACGCTGGAGGGGGCCTACCGGCGGTAGGACTCAGACACGCGGGGGGAGGGAGCAGCCGTAGGGGCCATGGTTGCAGTACCCACCGGGGTTCTTGTGGAGGTACTGCTGGTGGTAGTCCTCGGCGTAGTAGAACGGCCCGACCTTCTCCGCCGGCGCGACCTCGGTCGTGATCTCGCCGAACCCCTTGCGGCTCAGCTCCTGCTGGAAGCGCTCACGAGTGTCGCCGATGGCGGCCTCCTGCTCCGGCGTCGTCCAGTACAGCGCCGAGCGGTACGCGGTGCCGATGTCGTTGCCCTGCCGGTTGAGCTGCGTCGGGTCGTGGTTCTCCCAGAAGGCCGCCAACAGTTCTTCGGGCGTGACCGCAGAGGGGTCGTATGCGACGAGCACCGCCTCTGCGTGTCCGGTCCGCCCGGTGCAGGACTCCTCGTAGGTCGGGTGCGGTGTGAACCCGCCCATGTAGCCGGCCGCCGTCGTCACGACGCCGGGCAGCTGCCAGAAGATCCGCTCGACGCCCCAGAAGCAGCCCATCGCCACATACAGGACCTCGGTGCCCTCCGGCCACGGTCCCTCGAGGGCAGTGCCGAGCACCTCGTGCGTGGCGGGGACGGGGAAGGGACGCTGTTCACGACCGGGGAGGGCGTCCTCGCGGGAGACCATCGTCGACTTGGCGCGGGAGCCGGGGAGCCACGAGGCGAAGGCAGGGGAGTCGAAAAGCATGTGTCGTACAACCTCCCGGGCTGGCACCGTTGTTCCCATGTCCACCGACTCGCTCTCACTCGTCCCCGTCCATGGGCTGTCGACCGACCCGGCCGAACGAGCCCGGTTCGACGACTGGGCGAGTGTCTTCGCCGCCGCGGGTCGTCACGACGCGGACGAGGATCCGCAGACCGCCGACGAGCTGCGCGTCGGGGAGACCGACCCCACGAAGCTGCGGGTGCGGCTCGCGGCCCTCGACGGGTCGGTCGTGTGCGGCGCACTCAACCTCGTCATGCCGACGTCGGACAACGAGCACCTGGCCGCCTTCGACCTCGCAGTCCTCCCGGAGCGCCGACGGCGGGGCATCGGCACCGCACTGCTCGACGCATGCGAGAGCGCCGCACAGGGGCAGGGCCGGACGACGCTCATCGCCGAGACGAGGTGGTCCGGCGACGACCAGAGCGTCGGTGACGTCGGCGGGGAGTTCGCCCTCCGGTTCGGCTACACGCCGGCACAGACCGTGCTCCGGTCCGACTTCTCCGTGACCGGCGTCGACACGATGGCTCCGGCCGTCGCGCCGGGGTATGCCGTCGAGACCTGCATCGGGACACCGCCCGCGGCGGACCGTGCCGACCGGGCATGGCTGGCGCGTCGGATGTCGACCGATGCCCCACTGGGCGATCTCGACATCGGTGAGGAGGAGTGGGACGAAAAGCGTGTCGCCGACCTCGACGCACGGCTCGTCGCCATGGAGCGCGGCCGGGTGAGCGCCGTCGCGCGCCACCTCGAGTCCGGCAGGCTCATCGCCTTCACCGAGATCCAGGTGCCGAAGGACAGCCCGACCCTGGCATACCAGGAGGACACGCTCGTGCTGACCGAACACCGCGGATGCGGGCTGGGTCTGGTGCTCAAGCTGGCCAATCTCGGGGTGCTGCGCGCCGCGTACCCCGCCGTCCGGACGATCCGGACGTGGAACGCGGTCGGGAACACGCACATGCTCGCCGTCAACACGGCCATGGGGTTCCGGCCGAGCGGCTTCGTGCGCGAGTGGCAGAAGGTCGTCTGAGACCCACCCCCCTCGACCGGTCGCCTACCCTCGTCCGTATGCCTGACTCGCCTGACCTGTCCGCCCTCGGCTTCTCCTCACGCGCCATCCACGCCGGGCAGGAGCCCGACCCGACCACGGGCGCCGTCGTCCCACCGATCTACCAGGTCTCGACCTACAAGCAGGACGGCATCGGCGGCCTGCGCGGGGGTTACGAGTACAGCCGGTCCGCGAACCCGACCCGCACCGCGCTCGAGGAGTGCTTCGCGGCGCTCGAGGACGGGGAGCGCGGCTTTGCCTTCGCGTCCGGTCTGGCCGCCCAGGACACCCTGCTGCGGGCGTTGCTGCGGCCCGGCGACCACGTCGTCGTCCCTTCGGACGCCTACGGCGGGACCTATCGTCTCTTTAACCAGGTGCTCGTGCCGTGGGGGGTCGAGCACGACGTCGCGGCGATCGCGGACGTCGACGCGGTGCGTGCCGCGATCCGCCCCGAGACCAAGGTCGTCTGGGTCGAGACCCCGACCAACCCCCTCCTCGGTATCGCCGACATCGCCGCGCTCGCGGACCTGGCGCACGAGGCCGGCGCGCTGCTCGTCGTCGACAACACCTTCGCCTCGCCCTACCTGCAGCAGCCGCTCGCGCTGGGCGCAGACGTCGTCACGCACTCCGCGACGAAGTATGCGGGGGGCCACAGCGACGTCGTCGGCGGCATCGTCGTGACGAAGGCGGGTATCGAGACCGCCCGGGGTGAGGACGTCACCGACCGGGTCGCGTTCCACCAGAACGCGATGGGTGCGGTCGCCGGGCCGTTCGACTCGTGGCTCGTGCTGCGTGGGTTGAAGACGCTCGCAGTGCGGATGGAGCGGCACTGCGACAACGCCGAGGCGATCGTCGCGTTCCTCCAGGGGCACCCCGGTGTGACCGCGGTGCACTACCCGGGACTGGAGAGCCACCCGAACCACGACATCGCCGCCCGCCAGATGACCCGGTTCGGCGGGATGATCTCGTTCCAGGTCAAGGGCGGCGAGGACGTCGCGACCAAGGTCTGCGCCGAGACCGAGCTGTGGACCCTCGGCGAGTCGCTCGGCGGCGTAGAGGCGCTCATCGAGCACCCTGGTCGGATGACGCACGCCTCGGTCGCCGGCACGGCGCTCGAGGTGCCCGGCGACCTCATCCGCCTCTCGGTCGGCATCGAGGACGTCGAGGACCTCATCGCCGACCTCAAGCAGGCGCTCGACCGGCTCACCTGATCGGCCTGCGGTCGTGAGCGCAGCCGTGAGCGCCATCTGGTGCGTCGACGTCGGCAGCACCTTCACCAAGTCCGTGCTCGTCGACGCCGATGACGGCACCGTGCTGCACACGGGCTCGACCCGCACGACGATCGACACCGACGTCCTGGACGGGATCGCCACCCTGCGCGCGGACCTGCCGGCGGAACCCACGGAGACGCTCGTGTGCTCGAGCGCCGGCGGCGGGCTACGGCTGGCGGTCGTCGGCTATGAACGAGAGGTGACGGGGGAGGCGGGCTATCGCGTCGGGCTCTCGGCCGGAGCAAGGGTGGTCCACGTCGCCGCCGGCGAGCTCGACGGTGCGGCGGTGCGGGCGCTCCGCGAGAGCCGGCCGGACATCGTCCTCCTCGTCGGCGGCACCGACGGCGGCAACGCGGATGTGCTGCTGCACAACGCGACTCGGCTCGCCAAGGCTCGCATCGGCGTGCCGATCGTGGTGGCCGGCAACAGCGAGGTGGTCGACGAGGTGGCGCAGATCCTGGCCTCCACCGGCCGGCGCTTCGTGCTCGCCGACAACGTCGTCCCGCACATCGGCGCGATCAGCCCGCAGTCCGCCCGGGCTGCGATCCGCACGGTCTTCCTCGAGCACGTCATCGGCGGGAAGGGCCTCTCGCGCGGACCGGATTTCGCCCGGCTCGTGCGGGCCGCCACTCCGGATGCGGTGCTCACCGGCGTCGGGGTCCTCGCCGAAGCCGTCGGGGACGTCATGGTCGTCGACGTCGGAGGTGCGACGACCGATGTCTACTCCGCGCTCGTCCCGCAGGGCGAGGACGCCGAGATCGAGCGCGACGTCGTCGGCCGGCTGTGGCACGAGCGCACCGTCGAGGCCGACCTCGGCATGCGGTGGAGCGCACTCGGTGTGGTCGACGCGGCCGCCCGCGAGCGCATACCGATGCCGTCCGGCCTGGAGGCGTATGCGGCCCGCGCCGCCGCCGACCCCGGTCACCTGCCGCAGGACGAGAGCGAGGTGGCGCACGACCTGGCGCTCGCCCGGGTCGCCGCGGTCGTCGCGGCGCGACGGCACGGCCGACCGTCGACGCCGACCGAGTCGCCCCGGCCCCTCGCCTGCGTCGGCCTGGTCGTGGGCTCCGGTGGAGTGCTGCGGCACAACGGCCCCGACGCGGCGCTGCGCGTCGTGCGAGCGCTGACGACGGACCACGGCGGCGGGTGGCGCGTGCCGGAGCGGGCACAGGTCGCGGTGGACACCGCATACCTGCTCTTCGCCGTCGGTCTGCTCGCCGAGACCCGGCCCCGGGCGGCGCGATCGCTGGCCTCCCGGGTGTCCGCGACCGGCCCTACAGTGGGGGAATGACCGACGAAACCGCCGACGTCCGTCCGCTCCTCGACCTCGTCGTCCTGGACTGCCCAGACCCGCGTGCCCTCGCCGCCTTCTACGGCTCCCTGCTCGGGTGGGAGGCAGAGAGCGGCGCCGACGACGGCTGGGTGGTCCTCAGCCATCCTGAGGGAGGTGTCTCACCGGAGCGCCCGGACGGCCGCACCTCGCTGGGGTTCCAGCGCATCGACGACTTCGTGACACCGACCTGGCCCGGGGGTGCCCACCCGCAGCAGTTCCACCTCGACCTCTCCGTCGCGGACATCGCCGCGGCCGAGCCCGCCGTGCTCGCCCTCGGGGGGCGCATCGCGGACGAGCAGCCCTCGCAGGACGGCGGGTTCAAGGTCTACCTCGATCCGGCCGGGCACCCGTTCTGCCTGTGTCGGCAGGGCTGAGCCGCGTGAGCGACCCCGTCACCCTGCAGGACGTGCTCTCCGCCCGTGAGGGCCTCGACGCCGTCATGCGCCCGACCCCGCTGAAGTTCAGCCGTGGCCTCAGCGACCGCATCGGCACCGACGTCTTCCTCAAGTGCGAGAACCTCCAGCGGGCCGGATCGTTCAAGTTCCGCGGGGCCTACACCCGCATCGCCCGGCTCAGCGACGAGGAGAAGGCCCTCGGGGTGGTCGCGGCGAGCGCCGGCAACCACGCCCAGGGCGTCGCCCTCGCGGCGCAGATGCTCGGCATCAAGGCCAAGGTCTACATGCCGGTCGGGGCGGCGATGCCGAAGGTCAACGCCACGCGAGGCTACGGGGCCGAGGTCGAGCAGGTCGGTCTCACGCTCGACGAGGCGATGCCGCACGCGCAGGAGTATGCGCGACGCACCGGTGCCGTCTACGTCCACCCCTTCGACCACACCGACATCGTCGCCGGACAGGGCAGCTGCGGCCTGGAGATCCTCGAGCAGTGCCCTGACGTCAGGACGGTCGTCGTCGGGGTCGGGGGCGGCGGGCTCATCGCGGGGATCGCCGTCGTCCTCAAGGCGCTCAAGCCGGACGTCCGCATCGTCGGGGTACAGGCGGAGGGGGCCGCCGCATACCCCCTGTCGTTGGCGGAGGGGCACCCGGTGGCGTGCACCTCGATGCACACGATGGCGGACGGCATCGCCGTGGGGCAGCCCGGCGACGTGCCCTTCGAGATCGTCCGCCAGCACGTCGACAGCATCGAGACGGTGAGCGAGGAGGGCATCTCGCGGGCGCTGCTGCACCTGCTCGAGCGCTCCAAGCTCGTTGTCGAGCCGGCCGGTGGGGCGGCGGTCGCCCGGCTCATCGAGGCCCCGGACACAGGATGGCAGGGGCCGGTCGTCGCCGTCCTCTCCGGCGGCAACATCGACCCGCTCCTCATGCTGCGGATCATCCGGCACGGCATGGCGGCCGCGGGGCGATACCTCCAGCTGCGGGTGCGGGTGCCGGACAAGCCGGGCAACCTCGCGCAGCTGCTCGTCGACTGCGCCGAGGTCGATGCCAACGTCCTCGAGGTCGAGCACGTCCGCACCGATGCCAGCCTCAACGTCGACGAGGTCGAGATCGCCCTCGAGCTCGAGACCAAGAGCGCCGAGCACTGCGACCAGGTCATCGCGGCCCTGCGTGAGCGTGGCTACCGTCTCGTCGCCGGCGACGTCTGGCCCGCCTAGCGTGCGGGGTTGCCCTCGCGGATGCCACGAACTCGGTGGCGCGACATCGGTCGGTAGGGGTTCCATGGGTGTTCATGGAGATCGAGGGACCTCTGCCGGAGGGGATGGTCGCCCGGCCGCTGACGATGGCCGACACTCGCGGTGTCTATGAGGTGATGGCGGCGCTGCAGCGTGCCGAGACGGGCCTGGCCGACATCGAGGAGGCCGACGTCCTCGCCGACTGGCAGCAACCCAGCGTCGATGTCCCGTCGGTGACGATGGGGGTTTTCGAGGGCGACCGCCTCGTCGGCTACGCGGAGGCGTCCAAGTCCGGGTTCGGCGATGCGGCAGTGCACCCCGACCGGCACGGCCGCGGCATCGGCACCGCCCTGGCCCGCTGGATGCAGACGCGCTCACGGGAGCTCGACGCGAACGCCATCGGCATGCCGGTGCCGCGGGGCAAGAGCGGGGACCGGCTCCTAGAGGCTCTCGGCTACCACGTGCGCTGGACCTCGTGGGTGCTGCAGGTGCCCTGGGGCGCGACGATCCCGGATCGCCCGCTGCCCGAGGACCACGAGGCGCGACCGGAGGAGTACCGCGCCGTCCACCAGGTCATCGACGACGCCTTCCTCGAGTGGTCCGTGCGAGATCCCGAACCCTTCGAGGACTTCGAGGCGGGCGCCGTCGTCGAGGGCTACGTGGCTCGTCTCGCCGTCCGCGGCGACCAGCGCGGTCGCGGTCTCGCCCAGGCCCTTCTCGCCGACGCGTTCCGGCTCGCCCGTGACCATGGTGCCCCCGCCTGCGGGCTCGCCACCGACTCACGCACGGGGGCCCTCGCGCTCTACGAGAAGGTCGGCATGGTCGTCACCCAGACCTGGGTCAACCGCGCCATCGCCCTCTGAGCGCCCACCCTTCCTCGCTGGGTGAGGAGAGGGGAGGCTCAGCTGGTGTAGGGCTTGGCGTGCAGGATCTTGACCTCGACGTCCTTGCCGTTGGGCGCGGTGTAGGTGACGGCGTCGCCGACCTTCTTGCCGGTGAGCGCCTGGCCCATCGCGGACTTCTCGCTGTAGACGGTGAGGTCGGTGTGGTCGCCGATCTCGCGGCTGCCCATGAGGAAGGTCTCCTCGTCGCCGAACATCTCGACGGTGACGACCATGCCGGGCTCGACGATGCCGTCATCCGGCGGCGTCTCCCCGACGGTGGCGTTCTCGAGCAGCTGGGTCAGCTGGCGGATGCGGGCCTCCTGCTTGCCCTGCTCCTCCTTGGCGGCGTGGTAGCCGCCGTTCTCCTTGAGGTCTCCCTCGAGCCGAGAGGCCTCGATCTTGGTCGCGATCTCGGTGCGGGCCTCGTGGGTGAGGTAGTCGAGCTCACCCTTGAGGCGGTCGAACGCCTCCTGGGTGAGGAACGTCGCGGACGTGGTCTCGGTCATGTCTACTCCTTGTCCGGCGAGTACCTCTCGCCGGTTAAGTGATCGGCCTGGCCATAACGGAAGGTCTGGGTGCCGTGGGCGCGAACTGAGTCGCCGACAACCAGACCTCGTGTGAGCAGGTGAAAGGACAAGTCTACGTCACGAACCTCGCCAGTGGGTATGCCTGGCGCACCGCTCCCGCGAGAGCGGCGGCGGCCCTCACTCGCGGGCTACTCGCTGCGAGCGCCCTCGACGACGCAGTTCGCGACGGTTCCGGTGTTGGCCCGGGTCGTCGTGCGCACGGTGACGTCCTGCCGGACGTCCCGCCCACCACCGGCCGCGTCGGCGGGGATCGTCACGTCGATCGAGCCCACCGTGGCGAAGTCCAGCGCGATGGCCCGCACCCGACACACCACGGCGGTGTCGGCCGGCCGCCGCACGTCGAAGCCGACCTCGACGGTCCGGTCGTCGACGACCTGGTAGCTCGTCACCGTCCAGCGCACCCGGTCCTGCTGGAGATAGACCCCCAGAGCGATGACCAGCGCGGTGAACGCCGTGATGAGCACACCCCCGATGACGACCCATCGGCGGTTGCTGGGAGGGGGGGCCGTTCGACTCACCCCTTCATTGTCCGTCACCATAGGGTACGTATGCTGGCCGCCCTCCTCCCACCGCCTTCCCGAGGGTGTGCCCCACCACGACGCCCTGGCCGGCGCCACGACTCGAAGGAACCGCACCGACGTGCCCGAACAGTTCCGCCTGATGGCCGTCCACGCCCACCCCGACGACGAGTCGAGCAAGGGCGCCGCGATGATGGCCAAGTACGTCTCCGAGGGGCATGAGGTCGTCGTCGTCTCGTGCACCGGAGGTGAGCGCGGTGACGTCCTCAACCCCAAGCTCGCCGCCGACGTGCACACCCTGCGCGACCTCGTCGAGGTCCGGCGGGAGGAGATGAAGGCCGCCCAGGAGATCCTCGGGGTCGACCACGTGTGGCTCGGGTTCGTCGACTCCGGACTCCCCGAGGGCGACCCGCTGCCGCCTCTTCCGGAGGGCTGCTTCGCACTCGAACCGCTCTCGGTCACGACCGAGGCGCTCGTCCGCGAGATCCGACGGTTCCGGCCGCACGTCGTCACCACCTACGACGAGAACGGCGGCTACCCCCACCCCGACCACATCATGTGCCACCGGGTGTCGATGGCGGCGTTCGAGGCTGCGGGCGACCCTGAGGCATACCCACACGCGGGGGAGGCCTGGCAGCCACTCAAGCTGTACTACAACGCGACCTTCTCCAAGGCCCGGATCGCCGCGTTCCACGAAGCCCTCCTCGCGCTCGACGAGGAGAGCCCCTACGAGGAGTGGCTCGAGCGGTGGGACCGGCCGGACCGCCCCGTGACGACCCGGGTGCCGTGCGCCGAGCACTTCGAGACCCGTGACCGGGCGCTGCTCGCGCATGCGACCCAGATCGACCCCGATGGTGCGTTCTTCAAGGTCTCGCGCGAGACGCAGGCGACGATCTGGCCCACCGAAGACTTCGAGTGCGCCCTTTCCTACGTCCCGGTGACGACGCCGGACGGCGAGGTTCCGGGCGGTCCGCTCGGCAAGGTCGAGGAGTGTCTCTTCGCCGGGCTCGAGACGGCCGCCGCGGCCGATGCGCTCGCCACTTCCGGTGAGCCGACCATTGCCCTTGACGGGCGGAAGGAGTCCACGGTCCCATGGCCCTGGTGACGTTGCCCTCTCTCATGCCCTCCCTGATCGCTGACCTGGCGAGCGCCGAGACCCCCTCGGACGACTCGATGCCGGGCCTCGGCTCGTTCATCGTGTTCGCCTTCCTGGCGGTCGCGCTGTACTTCCTCCTCAAGAACATGAACGCCCGGCTGAGGCGGATGTCCTACCGGGAGAAGGAGCGCGAGGCGGCCGAGGCCGAGGCTCGGTCCGAGGCCGCCCGAGGCGAGTCGGACGCCGCTTCCCAGCGCGAGACCGACGAGCCCTGACCCGTCAGGCGACGGCGTCGCGGTGCAGCACGATCGCCGCGGCGATGTAGTGCGCGCTGAAGGCGAGGATCGTCAGGGCGTGGAAGATCTCGTGGAACCCGAACCAGCGCGGTGACGGGTTGGGTCGCTTCACGCCGTAGACGACCGCACCGAGCGTGTAGAGCAGCCCGCCGAGGGCGATGAGCGACATGACGACGGCACCGCCGTAGGTCCACAGCGGGCCGAGGTAGAACACCGCGACCCACCCCATGGCCACGTACATCGGGACGTAGAGCCAGCGAGGGGCGTTGACCCAGAACACGCGGAAAAGGACGCCCCCGATCGCGCCGATCCACACGAGGAGCAGCATCGTCGTGGCCTGGTCACGCGGCAGCAGGAGCGCGAACGGCGTGTAGCTGCCGGCGATGATGAGGAAGATGTTGCTGTGGTCGAGGCGCTTGAGCACGTCGGTGACGCGCGGCGACCAGTCGCCGCGGTGATAGACCGCAGAGGTGAAGAAGAGCAGGAACGCGGTGAGGGTGAAGACAGCGGCCGTGATCCGGCCGTTCTGGCTCGGTGCGAAGACGACGAGCACCAGGCCCGCGACGAGCGCGATCGGCGCCATCGCGGCGTGCAACCACCCGCGCAGCTTCGGTTTGACGGTCTCCGCCAGGTCGGCGGCAGCCTCGCGCGCCTCGTCGACGGCGTCCTCGACACTGTCGCGCAGGCCCTCGAGCGTCCGCTCCCTCTGTGGCTCTCGCACTGCACAACCGTACCTACGGTGCCGTAGGTAGCGCTACTCCGCCGCTGACTCGATGCCGTGCGTATGCGCCCGGCGGCCGTTTCCGGCGGAGCGGTAGCGTTGCCATGGTGTCGGGCGATCGCCGCGACCCGCGTCCCCCAGCATCGTCACGCGTCACCGGTCGAGGAGGTGTCATGGCCGTCAGCAACCCGATCTACTCCGCGTACGAGCGACGCCTGTTCCGCCAGCTGCGCGACAAGCCCCTCCCCCGACACGTCGGGGTCATGCTCGACGGCAACCGGCGCTGGGCCAAGCTCCGTGGGGCCGCCTCCGCAGAGGGACACCAGGCCGGGGCGGACAACATCGCGAACCTGCTCACCTGGTGCGAGGAGGTGGGCGTCGAGGTCGTGACCCTGTGGCTCCTCTCGACCGACAACCTCTCCCGCGACCCGGACGAGCTCGAGACGTTGCTCACCATCATCGAGAAGGTCGTCGCCGAGCTCGCCGAGACCCGTCGGTGGCGGATCAACCCGGTCGGCGCGCTCGAGCTGCTGCCGGAGGCGACCGTCGACCGGTTGCGCGAGGCGGCCGCCGCCACCGGCGACGTCGACGGGCTCGTCGTCAACATCGCCGTCGGCTACGGCGGACGGCGCGAGATCGCCGACGCCGTGCGGGCGCTGCTGCGCGACCACGTCGACCAGGGGACCTCGCTCGAGGAGCTCGCCGACATCTTCGACGTCGAGCACATCTCCGAGTACCTCTACACCAAGGGCCAGCCCGACCCCGACCTGGTGATCCGCACCTCGGGGGAGCAGCGCATCTCCGGGTTCCTCATGTGGCAGAGCGCGCACACCGAGTTCTACTTCTGCGAGGCCTACTGGCCCGACTTCAGACGGGTCGACTTCCTGCGAGCGCTGCGCGCATACGGAGAGCGGCACCGGCGCTACGGCGGCTGACCGGGCCCCTGATGACGGCGGTCACCGACCGTTCACCGCTGCAACGCGCGACACGCCGATGTAACCCGCGACACACCGACGATGTTCACCCGGGCGGCGCTGGACGCCCGTTAGCGTCGCTTCAACGCGTCACACCCAGTGCCGCCGACTGCAGGCAGGAGCACCGTCTTGTCCTCTCGTCCGCCGAACGCCCGTCTCTCCAGCGTGACCGATCCGGAGGCCGGCGCTCCGGACGAGCGCCTGACCTACGTCCTCGACACCTCGGTCCTGCTGTCCGACCCGCGGGCGCTGTTCCGCTTCAAGGAGCACGAGGTCGTCCTCCCGGTCGTCGTGATCAGCGAGCTCGAGGCCAAGCGCCACCACCCGGAGCTGGGCTACTTCGCCCGGCAGGCCCTGCGACTGCTCGATGAGCTGCGGGTCAAGGCGGGACGGCTCGACGCTCCCGTGTCGGTGGGAGCCGATGGTGGGACCCTGCGGGTCGAGCTCAACCACACCAATCCCGAGGCGCTCCCGGCCGGCTTCCGCCTCGGCGACAACGACACCCGTATCCTCGCGGTCGCCAAGAACCTCGCCGGCGAGGGTCACCGCGTCATCGTCGTGAGCAAGGACCTGCCGATGCGGGTCAAGGCATCGGCGGTCGGGCTCGACGCTCAGGAGTACCGTGCCGAGCTGGCGGTCGACTCCGGCTGGACCGGCGTCGCCGAGCTCGACGTGACGACCGAGGAGATGGACTCGCTCTACGACCACGGCCGGGTCGAGCACATCGAGGCCGCTGAGCTGCCGTGCCACACCGGCCTGCGCCTGCTCTCGCCCCGTGGGTCCGGCCTCGGCCGCGTCGGGCCGGACAAGCAGATCCGCCTCGTACGCGGCGACCGCGACGCCTTCGGCCTGCACGGCCGCTCCGCCGAGCAGCGGATCGCCCTCGACATCCTCCTCGACCCGGATGTCGGCATCGTCAGCCTCGGCGGTCGCGCCGGCACCGGCAAGAGCGCTCTCGCCCTCTGCGCCGGCCTCGAGGCGGTCATGGAGCGTCGTCAGCACCGCCGGGTCATCGTGTTCCGCCCGTTGTACGCGGTGGGCGGCCAGGAGCTCGGCTACCTCCCCGGCAGCGAGAACGAGAAGATGGGTCCGTGGGCCCAGGCCGTCTTCGACACCCTGGGCGCGGTCGTGAGCAGCGAGGTCGTCGAGGAGGTGCTCGACCGCGGGATGCTCGAGGTGCTGCCGCTGACACACATCCGGGGGCGCTCGCTGCACGATGCCTTCGTCATCGTCGACGAGGCGCAGTCGCTCGAGCGCAACGTCCTGCTCACCGTGCTGTCCCGGGTCGGGCAGAACTCCAAGGTCGTCCTCACCCACGATGTCGCCCAGCGCGACAACCTGCGCGTGGGGCGCCACGACGGTGTCGCGGCCGTGATCGAGAAGCTCAAGGGACACCCGCTCTTCGCCCACATCACGCTGACCCGCAGTGAGCGCAGCCCCATCGCCGCGCTCGTGACGGACCTGCTCGAGGGGTACGAGCCGTAGCCGCAGGGCCGCACCGGCGGCTCCGGACTCGATTTCCGCCCTCGGGGGAGTGGGCCCTATAGTCGAGCGGAGAAGGTCTCGAAATGATAACGAGACTTTCGCCCCTGCCGCTCAACCATCTCTGGAGCTCCTGCACCCATGGGTCGATACCAAGGGCGCCACGGTGCGCGCCATGCTGCGCCGCGCCCCCGGCGTGCCCCCCGCCCGCCCGGCGGGCTGTGGACCTCGAAGCCCGCTGCCGTCTCCTTGGCCATCCTGGCGGCCACGGCGACGACGGCGATGGCGGCCGACTCTGCGGTCGCCCCGGAGACCGTGACCCTGACAGCCACCGCTCGGGTCGTCACGCAGAGCGCGGAGATCGCCGCGACCCAGGTCCAGGACTCCTCCCGGCTTGCAGCCGAGCGTGCCGGGCTCAACGCCGAACGGGCCACCGCCCGGGCCAAGATCGACGCGGCGGCCCAGGAACAGGCCGAGGCGGCTGCCCTGGTGCGCCAGCAGGAGACCGAGCGTGTCGCCCGCGAGCGAGCGCAGCAGGCCGAGGCCGAGCGCAAGTCCGCCGCCCTCGAGCTCGAGGCGGCCCAGGAGGACCCCAAACTCGCCGCGCAGTACCTCATGCCCGAGTATGGCTTCGGCCCCGACCAGTGGGGCTGCCTCGACGCGTTGTGGATGGGCGAGTCAGACTGGCGCTGGTGGATCGCCAACCCGTCCTCCGGCGCATACGGCATCCCGCAGTCGCTCCCGGGGGACAAGATGGCGGAGGAGTCCGCTGACTGGAAGACCAACCCGGTCACCCAGATCCGGTGGGGTCTGAACTACATCAAGCTCTCCTACGGCACCCCGTGCGGCGCCCTGGACTTCTGGAACGCCCAGAACCCGCACTGGTACTGACCCTCACAGCTTGCGCAGGGCGATCCGCGAGACGGAGTGGTCGGCGCCCTTGGTGAGGACCAGCGTCGCGCGGTCCTTCGTGGGGTCGACGTTGTCGACGAGGTTGGGCTCGTTGATCCGGCCCCAGATGTCCGCCGCGGTGGCGACGGCCTCGTCGTCGGTGAGCGTCGCATACCGGTGGAAGTACGATTGCGGGTCGGCGAACGCGGTCTCGCGCAGCCGCAGGAACCGCTTGATGTACCACTGCCTGATGAGCGAGATCTCGGCGTCGACGTAGACGGAGAAGTCGAAGTAGTCCGCGATCGACCCCGTGCGTGAGCCGTCCGGCCGGGTGACCGGAGGCTGGAGCACGTTGAGCCCCTCGACGATGAGCACGTCCGGGCGGCGCACGTCGACGGACTCGCCTGGGACGATGTCGTAAGTGAGGTGTGAGTACACCGGTGCCTGCACGACGTTCATGCCGGACTTCACCGAGGCCACGAACCGCATGAGTGCCCGTCGGTCATACGACTCTGGAAAACCCTTGCGCTCCAACAGTCCTCGTCGCTCGAGCTCGGCGTTGGGATAGAGGAAGCCATCCGTCGTGATGAGGGAGACCCGGGGGGTGTCCGGCCAGCGGAGCAGCAGCTCCTGGAGGATGCGCGCGGTCGTCGACTTGCCGACCGCGACCGACCCGGCGACGCCGATGACGAACGGCATCTTGACGCCGTTCTCGCCGAGGAAGGCGCCGGTGACCTCGTGCAGGCCACGGACGGCGTGGACGTAGAAGGTGAGCAGCCGGGAGAGCGGAAGGTAGACCTCCTCGACCTCCCGGACGTCGATCCGGTCGCCGAGACCGCGCACCCGGGCGATCTCGTCGGCCGTGAGGCTCATCGGGTGCTCCTCCCGCAGCCGCGCCCACTCCTCCCGACCGAGGTCGAGGTAGGGCGACGGGAACGTGGGTGAGGGCACGGCCAGCATTCTTGCGCACGTCGCGGGCAGTAGGCTGCTCGGCATGTGTGGAATCGTCGGATATGTAGGTCCGAGCGCCGACGACAAGGCACTCGAGGTCATCATGGCGGGCCTGGCCCGCCTCGAGTACCGCGGCTACGACTCGGCCGGTGTCGCCCTCGTCATGGAGGGCGAGGGGCAGGACGCCAACGGCCTCCAGAGCGAGAAGCGAGCCGGCAAGCTGGAGAACCTGCGCGCCGCGCTCTACGCGAACGCGATGCAGCCCTCGCGCACCGCCATCGGGCATACCCGGTGGGCCACCCACGGCGGTCCGACGGACGAGAACGCCCACCCGCACCGCGGGGGCGAGGGCGACCGGCTGGCCCTCATCCACAACGGCATCATCGAGAACTTCCACTCCCTGAAGAAGGAGCTCCTCGCCGAGGGCGTCGAGTTCGCCTCCGAGACCGACACCGAGGTGGCCGCCAAGCTCATCGGTCGGGAGTACGACCGACTCGGTGACCTCACCGAGGCGATGCGCGCCGTCGTGGACCGGCTCGAGGGGGCCTTCACCCTCCTCGCCGTCCACGCCGACAGCCCCGGTGTC
Source organism: Dermatophilaceae bacterium (assembly GCA_046260445.1). GTDB lineage: Bacteria > Actinomycetota > Actinomycetes > Actinomycetales > Dermatophilaceae > F2B08. The sequence continues at coordinate 21,919 of JBHEPF010000009.1, forward strand.
GTCGTCGGGGCCCGCCGCAACAGCCCGCTCGTCGTCGGCGTCGGCGAGGGTGAGAACTTCCTCGGCAGCGACGTCGCCGCCTTCATCGGCTACACCCGCCATGCCGTCGAGCTCGGCCAGGACCAGATCGTCACCATCACCCCGGACGGGTACGAGGTCATCGGCTTCGACGGCGTTCCGGCGCAGGGCAAGGCCTACGAGGTGACCTGGGACGCCGCCGCCGCCGAGAAGGGCGGCTACGACACCTTCATGGAGAAGGAGATCCACGAGCAGCCGCGCGCCGTCGCCGACACCCTGCTCGGCCGCACCGACGAGGAGGGTCGCCTCATCCTCGACGAGGTGCGCATCTCCGAGGAGCAGCTGGGCCAGATCGACCGGATCGTCATGGTCGCCTGCGGGACCGCCGCATACGCCGGCATGGTCGCCAAGTATGCGGTCGAGCACTGGACCCGGATCCCCGTCGAGGTCGCCCTGGCGCACGAGTTCCGCTACAGCGACCCGATCGCCGACGAGCGCACGCTCGTGGTGTCGATCAGCCAGTCCGGCGAGACGATGGACACGCTCATGGCGGTCAAGCACGCCCGGGAGCTCGGGGCGCTGACCCTCTCGATCTGCAACACCCACGGCTCGACGATCCCGCGCGAGTCCGACGCGGTGCTCTACACCCACGCCGGTCCGGAGGTCGCCGTCGCCTCGACCAAGGGCTTCGTCGCCCAGATCGCCGCCGCCTACATCCTCGGGCTTTACCTCGCCCAGCTGCGCGGTGGGGTGCACGCCGACAACGCCCAGGCGGTCATGCGCGAGCTGCGCGGTATGCCCGAGAAGATCCAGACCGTCCTGGACCGGATGGAGCGGGTCACCGAGATCGCCCGGTTCATGGCGGACACCCGCTCGGTGCTCTTCCTCGGCCGCAACGTCGGATACCCGATCGCGCTCGAGGGCGCGCTCAAGCTCAAGGAGATCGCCTACATCCACGCGGAGGGCTTCGCCGCCGGCGAGCTCAAGCATGGCCCGATCGCCCTCATCGAGCCCGGACAGCCGGTCTTCATCGTCGTGCCCGGCCCGGACACCCCGCACGACCTACACAAGAAGGTCGTCTCCAACATCCAGGAGATCCGGGCCCGCGGCGCGCGCACCCTCGTCATCGCCGAGGACGGCGACGAGGACGTCGTGCCCTTCGCCGACGAGGTGATCAGCGTGCCCGCGTCCCTGCCGCTGCTCATGCCACTGCTCACGATCGTGCCACTGCAGGTCTTCGCGCTCCACCTCGCCTCGGCCAAGGGGCTCGACGTCGACCAGCCGCGGAACCTCGCCAAGTCGGTCACCGTCGAGTGACCTGCCCCGCGGTGGTCGGCTCATGATCGTCGGCGTCGGCATCGACGTCGTCGACATCGCTCGCTTCGGCGAGACCCTCGAGCGCAGTCCGCGCCTGTCACTGCGGCTCTTCACCGAGGCCGAGCAGGCGCTGCCGCTCGCCTCACGGGCCGCTCGCTTCGCGGCCAAGGAGGCGCTCGCCAAGGCCTTGGGAGCCCCCGTCGGACTGGTCTGGACCGACTGCACGGTGCACCGGGTCGAGGGGGGCGCGCCGGTCCTCGAGTATGTCGGCACGGTCGCCGAACGCATCGCGGCGCTGCAGATCTCGTCCATCCACCTGTCGCTCTCGCACGATGCCGGCATCGCGTCCGCGATGGTCGTCTGTGAGCGGCTGCCCGCACCCACCGCAGAGGAGTCGCCATGATCGAGGCATGGGGTTCGCCGGAGGTGTACGCCGCGGAGACGGCCCTCATGGCCACCCTCCCCGAGGGCGGGCTGATGGCGCGCGCCGTCGAGGGTCTGCTCGCCGTGACCCGCGCCCGGATCGAGGAGCTGGGCGCGACGCGCGTGGTCGGCCTCATCGGCACCGGCAACAACGGTGCGGATGCCCTGTATGCGCTCGCCCACCTCGCCTCCGAGGGCCTGAGCGTCGCAGCCGTGACGACCGACCGGGTGCATGACGGCGCCTCCGAAGCCGCGGTGGCGGCGGGCGTCGTCCTCGTCTCCGGCGAGGCCGCCGTGGCAACCGTCGCCGATGCGGACCTCGTCCTCGACGGCATCCTTGGGATCGGGGGGCGGCCGGAGGTGCCGGACTTCGCGCGGGCCTGGGTCGACGCGATCCCGGAGGAGGCCTACGTCATCGCCATCGACCTGCCCACCGGTGCCGACCCCGCGGGGCGCGCCGGCGACCCGGACGGGGTCTTCGCCGACGAGACGGTGACCTTCTCCGTGCTCAAGCCGGTCCACCTCATGCCCGCGACAGAGGTGCGGTGCGGGCTGGTCACCGTGGTGGACATCGGTCTGGAGATCCCCGAGCCGGCGGCGGTCGTGCGGCTCGACCATGACGACGTCGCCCGGCTCTGGCCGGTGCCGGGACCGATGGACGACAAGTACTCCCGTGGCGTGCTCGGCGTCGTGGCGGGGTCGGAGGACTATCCCGGCGCGGCCGTCCTCACGGTCACCGCCGCGGTCGCGGCGGGTGCCGGGA
>JBHEPF010000032.1:0-27732 GCA_046260445.1 Dermatophilaceae bacterium
GGCTGGGACCACTACACCGCCGATCCGAAGCGGCTCGAGGCGAGGTCCTTCGCGAGCATGGGCTGGGGCATCAACAACCTCGGTGACCGCTCGGGATTCACCGTCAAGGGCAAGCAGCCCGGAGTCTCGTACTGGACCGACTACAACCCGGTCGTCTGGAAGGCCGACGGGTCGGTGGTCGAGCTGCCGCGCGTGGGGATCGACGCCACCGCGCGGATGGTCAAGGACGACGAGACCGCCTCGGGCGACGGCTGGTGGGGCTGGAGCGTCGACAACGGTCACGTCGAGCCGGTGTTCTGGCCGTCCTATGACGAGATCGTCGGCCTCGGCGTCCTCGACGGCGGCGGCTGGGGTCGCGCCTTCGGCATGGACGAGGGTGGCTGGGTGGTCGGCGCCGTCGACCGCTTCACCGACGAGTCGCCGGCCACGCCGTTCGGGTGGACCGATCACGCCTTCCTCTACATTCATGACGAGACGGAGCCGGGACACCTCCGGATCCTTCCGTCGCTCTACGGTGACGAGCACGGCGAGGAGAACTGGCGCGAATGGCATGGCAGTGCCGTCCACGGCGTCAACGGTGAGCTGGACCAGGCGGCCAGCGGCTCGCACCGGGGCTTCCATGAGGACGGTGCGCCCGCGAGCGGGGCAACGGTCTGGGTCAACGCCTCACAGTGCGGCGTCGAGGTTCCGACCACGCACGACCCGTGGCACCTCACCGACCTGGAGTCGGCCCGGGAGGCTTCAGCAGAGTGAGGTCCGGTTGGATGGAGGCGTGAGTACTGATCCTCTCGCCTCCATCCTGGCCGGTGCCACCGTCGACGACGCGGTGTATGCGCTGCGCCCCGACTACCGGGCCCTCCTCATCGCCGTCGACGGGATCGAGCCTGCAGCCAATGCCGCGGCGGCGGACACGGTCGTTCGGCGGGCCGAGCACTCCGCTCGGAAGGCCCTCGCCGGCCGCCCGGTCGAGGAGGTGCCGCACGTTGCGGCGTGGCGCGACGCATACCGGGCCTTCGGTGCCAAACCGCAGCGCACCCGCCACAGTCTCGAGGCGCTCATGCGGCGAGCACCGGACGGGCTGCCCCGGGTCAACCTGCTGACCGACATCTACAACGCGATCTCCGTCCTCCATCAGGTGCCGGTCGGGGGCGAGGACCTGAGCCGGTATGCCGGTCCGCCGCGGCTCATCCGAGCGACCGGACGGGAGCCCTTCGACACGGTGGCCAGCGGCGAGCCGGTGATCGAGCACCCCGAGCCTGGCGAGGTCGTCTGGTGCGACGACGAGGGGGTCACCTGCCGACGCTGGAACTGGCGGCAGGCCCGGCGGACGGCACTGCGTCAGGACACCGCCTCGGCGCTCTTCATCATCGATGCACTCGACCCGATGACCGATGGCGAGCTCGCTGCAGCGGCCAACGACCTCGCGGCGCAGCTCCGACTCGGACCCCGGGTGCGGATCGCGCAGCGGCTCCTCCGAGCCGGCGGTTAGTCCTCGAAAAGCTCGGGCGGGAAGCCACCGGTCGCGATCGGGCCCCACCGCGTCGGCGTGACGCGGATGAGCGACTTTCCCTGGTCGGCCATCGCCTGCCGGTACTCGTCCCAGTCGGAGTGCTCGCCGCTGATCGTGCGGAAGTACTCCACCAGTCCGTCGGCGGCGGCGGGCATGTCCACGACGACGGCGTCTCCGTCGATCTGGACCCACGCTCCGTCGAAGTCGCCCATGACAAGGACCGAGACGTGCGGGTTGCGGCGGATGTTCTTGGCCTTCACGCGCTGCGGATAGGTCGAGATGAGGATCTCGCCGGTGTCTGTGACGACTCCGGTGACAAGGCTGAGCTGGGGCCGCCAGTCACGTCTCGTCGTCGAGAGGACGAGATGGTTCTTCCCCTGGGCGAACTCGATGAGGCCGGCCAGGTCGACCTTGTTCTCCTCGGCGATGTAGTGGGCGCGTCGGTCCGAGCGAGGGATCTTCTTCATCGACTCTCTCCTGTTCGTCGCAGCTCGTCGAGGACGCGCGCATCGATGCCCCCCGGGGCGTGCCGGGTCTCGAGGTTGACCTCGCCCATCCACGCTGTGAGATCGTCCTCAACCGTCGCATCGTCGCCGCCTCGGCCGACCCGACGCAACAGCCCACCGACCTCGTCGCGCAGCGCACCCTCGAGCGGTTGGACGTTCTCGGGCGCCCCGAAGTACAGCGTGTGCAGCTCATGGACGCGGGCGAGCTCGCTCGGCGCATCGGGGTGGTCGTCGACGCGCAGGTCGGCCAGGACACCGGAGTGGTCGTAGCCGGCACGCGGCGCGTAGGCGACGAGGGCAGCCGACTGGCGCCCTCGCGAGTCACCGCCGGCGGTGTCACCGGCGAGCAGTGCCGTGAGGAGTCGGTGGTCGAACGGTCGACCGACGCTCGACAGCCACGCCCGCTCCATCTCCTCGACGACCTCGGGGCCGGTGAGGATGTTGCCCTGGATGGCGTACGAGGAGTGCTCGTCGCCGCCGGAGCGACCACCGGCCCACGGCATACAGCCCGAACCGGTATGCGTCGCCGCACCATCCGTGCCGACGACCCGACCTGGCGGTCGTCCCGGCCGTGGTCAGCGGCGACGGCGTCCGCGAGCGCCTGGGCGACGGTGACCCCGTGGTCGAGCGCCCCGAGCAGCTCGGCTCGGTAGGCATAGCGGGCCATCGCCTGCGTGGCGACGGCACCGACACCCGGGCGGATCTCGGGCACGATGGATCCGACGGCGAGGAACCTGCTCGCGACGGCGACACCGAGGGCGTCACCGTCGCGGGCGACGATCGAGAAGGTCATGAGCCCACCCTAGGGCGGGTATGCGTGCGACGGCTCAGGCGGTCGCGGCGTCCTCTGCGCGGGCATGCGGCCCGACGACGATCTCGCCGCCCGCATCGGCCCACTGCGAGGTGCCGCCCAGAACGGAGTAGGCCTCGACACCGGCGCGGCGGAGCAGCTCGGTCATCGACTGGCTGCGGTTGCCCGTGGCGCAGATGACATAGACGGGCTCCTCGGTCGGCAGCTCGGGGGCGCGCTCGGCGACCTGGCGCATCGGCATGAGGATCGCGCCCGGGACGTGGCCGGCGCGGTACTCCATCGGCTCGCGGACGTCGACGACCGTGCGACCCTCGGCGTACGCGGTGGCGAACTCCGCCTGGTCGATCTCGAGCGGCTTGTCCTGCAGCGTGCGCAGTGCGTCCATCTTGGCGTGGATCTCCTCCATGTCGAGCGCCTTGACCTGCGTGATGACCTGCTCGAGGCTCGATGCCGGCAGTGCGCCGGGCTGGTTGAAGACGAGGACACCCTCGCGGAAGACCATGAGCGTCGGGATCGAGGTGATGCTCGCGGCCGCGGCGATACTCTGCTCGGCCTCGGTGTCGACCTTGCCGAAGACGACGTCGGGGTGCTTCTCGGAGGCCGCCTCGTAGACCGGAGCGAACTGCCGGCACGGACCGCACCACGCAGCCCAGAAGTCGACGAGGACGATGCTGTCCTCGGTGATGGTCTTCTCGAAGTCGGCCTGGGTCAGGTCGCGGGTTGCCATTGGGGGTTCCTCTCGCAGAGCGGTTGACATATACCCCCTAGGGTATCACTTCAGGCATCGGCCAAGGCGACCGCTGCCCCTCGGACCTCCTGCCTGCGAGTGCAATTGCCCGGCTCGGCGGAGGAGGTGTCGCGCGAAGGAGGTTCTGTCTCGGGATTGGCATGTCGCGGGGGGCCCGTCAGGGGAGCGGCTCGCCCTTCATCACCCGGGACTTGTAGACCGAGGAGATGACGACTCCGTCGAGCCACCGGGTCAGCCGGTCCGCCTCGGCCTGGAGGGCATCCATCGCTCCGGCGGGGAGGCCGTGGCGAGGGACGACCCGGACGACCCCACCCTCGTCCTGGACCCAGGCGCCGACGACCCGACCGCACCACCAAGCGGTCGTACCGATGTTGCCGTTGCTGTCCACGAGAAAGGGCACGTCGCGCGGATCGAGATAGAAGTCGCGGTCCTTCCAGCCCATCCCCGTCGGGTCGAGCACGGGCAGCAGCGCCGACCACGGCTCGGGCTCGGGAACCCCACCGAGGTCGTCGGGCAGCACCCACCCGGGGGCACTGTCCTCGACGTCCACGCGCAGCGCACCGACATCCGAGAGCGCTCGGCGGACCACGGTCCTGGTCGTCCCGAGCCACCACACGATGTCTCTCTCCGTGCCCGGCCCGAAGGTGCCGAGCCAGCGACGCACGAGCTCGGCATACCCGGTCCGCTCGTCGAGCGGCTCCGGCGAGCTGCCCAGCCACGTCGCCATCGCGGTCCACTGCGGTCGGGAGGTCCGCCAGTGGCCGGCGTTCTCCGCGCGCACGATCCGTCCCTCGGCGCCGAGCAGGGTGAGGACGCGAGGGGCGATGTGGATGGTCCCCGCGTAGGCGGTGCCGGCACCGTAGGACAGCTGCCCGGTGAGCTCGGGCAGCTCCTCGCGCAGCTCCTTGGCCCCCCGAGCCGAGCCGTCGGCGAGCCGGGCGACGACAGCGGCACAGGCGGCAGCGAGCCACCGCTCGCCGTCGGGGGCGAGGCCGCATCGTTCGACGTCCTTGGCGATCAGACGCCGCTGCTGCTCGGCGACCCGGACGCCGGCGCTCCCCCACGCCGCCGGGAGCAGTGCCCGAGGGAGGCCGAAGAGCGTCCGGCGCATGGCGAGCTGCTTGACGACGGAGCGGTCCTCATAGAGCGCCCGATCCACATCGGCGACCGTGCAGCCGCTCCGGGTGGCGACGGCGAGGTGCACCGTCGCCGCCTCGGTGGCATGCAGCGCAACCATTGCATCGACGACGTCCTCGACGCTGTCACGACGATGGGCGGGGGCAAGCGCGTGCCGCGCCGCGAGCCGTGCGCGGCGCTGGGCCGCGGAGATCACCGCGGGTCGTCGGCCCACCGTGGCTCGTCGGCTCCCCAGCGACCACCCATGCGCGAGAACGTATCCCGCTCACCGATGGAGAAGGCGGGGTTGCTCGCGAGGAGGAGCCCGACGTCACCACGCACGACCGTCTGGTAGGTCTCCGGCGCCGGCACCAGCTGGCCGGGCTCGGTGTCCGGCTCTGCGTCGAGGAGCCAGTGGGCGGTGCGCGCGAGGTGCGCGGACACCCGCCAGATCCCGCCACTGAGCGAGCGCGCGCGCAGCGCCGCGAAGACCCCGGCGGCCAGCAGGTACCCGGTCGCCTGGTCGAGCGCCTGCGCCGGCAGGGCGCCCGGGTGCTCCCCGTCGGGAGACTCCGCCATGGCGATGCCGGTCGCGGCCTGGACGATCGAGTCGAAGCCGCGACGGTCCCGCCACGGGCCCTCGGTCCCCCATGCGCTCAAGGTGGCATGGACGAGGTGCGGGTGGCGCTCGGCGAGCTCCTCCGACGACAGCCCGTAGGCGTCCAGCGCCCCTGGGCGGTACCCGGTGACGACGACATCCGCCGTGCCGAGAAGCTCCTCGAACGTCTCCCGGTCGTCGTGGGAGTCGAGGTCGAGCAGGGTGGAGCGCTTCTCTGCGCTGGACAGCGCATACATGTCGTCCGGCTCGATGAGGTGCGGACTGTCGATGCGCAGCACGTCCGCGCCGACATAGCCGAGTGCCTGGGTGGCGACCGGGCCCGCGATGACCCGGGTGAGGTCGAGCACCTTGGGCCGGTAGGGCGCCTCCAGCGGAGGGCTGTCCTCGATGAGGTCGCGAGCCAGGAGGGGAAGCGCGTCGACCGCCTGGCCCTGCTCGCTCGCCCGCCACTCCTCCGCCGTGCGGACTCGCGCGACGACACCACCGGCCTCGGTGACGGTGTCCTCCACCGCTTGCGCGTGCATACCGGAGAGGGTCTCCGCCAGGTCGCGCCGGTCGGCGTCCGCCGGGAGACCGAGAGAGCCGAGCAGGCGGGCCTCATGGTGGGGATAGTTCGCGTGGGTGCGCACCCAGCCGTCCTGGGTCGCGAAGAACCCGGAGAGCGCGGCGAACGGAGTGAACTGCCGACCATCGACACTGAGCAGCTGGTCGCCGCGGAAGGAGACCGAGACCTGACGGGGGTCGACGACGACGTGCGAGCCGCCCTGGAGGGCGAGGCCGCTCAGGGCGGCAGCGGCGACCGAGCCGCAGGCGAGGGCGTTGACACCCAGGTTGGAGGGAAGGCCGTTGCCGGGCTGGACGAGCAGGTGGGCACTGGCGTACCGCTCGTCGAGCCCGAGAACACGGAGGAGCTCGTCGAGAGGGGGGTCGACTGGGGTGATCGTCACCTTGATCACTGTATGCCCGCGCGGGCCGGTCTGCAGGCGTCAGCCCTCGGTGGGCGGCGCAGACCCGCCGCGAGCGCGGCCGTGGCGTTGAGTGCCCAGTGCACGGCGATGCCCGACAGGACGGAGTCGCTCCGGCGGCGGAGCGCGAGGAAGCCGAGCCCGGCGACGGCCGTCGCCACGACCGCCCCGGCCACACCCACGGCGGCGCTCAGCGGACCGGGGCCGACCGCGCGCCCCAGACCTGCGTTGTCGCGGGTGAGCGTCGTCGCGCCGAGGGCGTGCCAGGCACCGAAGGCGACCGCGCCCCACGCACTCGCAGAAGATGACGTGAGATGGCGGCGCAGGGCGGCGTCGAGGACGCCCCTGAAGGCGAGCTCCTCCGGGATCGCCACAGCGAGAGGGATTCTCGTGAACGCCGCCCGGCGGGCGGTCGTCGGTGACGAGTAGCGCTCGTCGACACGCAAACCGTCGGCTCCGGGGAGCCCGGTTGCGGCAGCGACTCCGGCGACGGTCATCGCAGCCGCCAGGCCGGCGGCAGCGAGGCCGCGGCTCGCGGCCTCGATCCCGAGACCCATCTCGTCCGCTCGAAGGCCGCTGGCCCGGGCGCCTGCCACCAGCGCCAGCACACCGACCGGCACGACGAGATCGGCGGGGAGCCAGGTGCGCTGGGCGACGCCATTGATCACCGTGAGCGCGGCGAGCACCCCAGCCGATCGCGCCGGGGCAGAGATGTTCATCACGTCAGCGTACGAGGCAGAGGTGCGCAGGTCCGACGCCTCACGACCCTGGTGAGGTGGTCCTAACCCCGGGCGTATCGTGGAGAGCGTGAGCACCACCATGCGTGCCGCGCCCCTCGGGCACCGACTCGTCATCACGGCTCTCGCCGTCCACGATGTCGTGCCGATCCGTCGTCTCGCGGAGCTGGGGCTGCGGCCCGGTGCGCCGGTCCGATGCCTGCGCCGGACGGCAGGCGGTGGCCGGATCGTCGACATCGCCGGTGCCCGGGTCGCGATCGGGCGCGAGATTCTCGACCTCATCACGGTGGTGGAGGCGGACGGCCTCGGAGTGGTCTCATGACCACACCGACCGTCGGGCCTCATCGCGACCGGACGGGCACCCGGACCGGCATCCGGACCGGCACCGCGTCGCCGTCCTGCCACGCCGACGACTCGTCTCCTCAGGCGCCCCCGAGCGCACCGCTCGTCGCCCTCACCGGCGCTCCCAACGTCGGCAAGTCGACGCTGTTCAACACCCTGACCGGCGCCCGGCGTGCGGTCGGCAACTGGCCGGGCACGACGGTCGAGGTCGGCACCGGCGCCTGGCGGATCGGCGCCGAGGTGGCGTCCGTGCTCGACCTGCCCGGCGCATACTCGCTCGACCCGCTGAGTCCGGACGAGGCGCTCACCCGCGACCTGCTCCTCACTCCCGGTGGCGCCCAGCCTCGGGTCGTCATCGCCGTGGCGTCGGCCGCGCACCTCGCGCGCAGCCTCTATCTCGTGGCCCAGATCCGCGAGACGAGCCTGCCGGTCATCGTCGCCCTGACCATGGTCGACGTCGCGGCCCGGCGCGGGATCGAGATCGACACCGCAACGCTGGCCCGCCACCTCGGGTGTCCCGTCGTCGCCGTCGACCCGCGCCGCCGTCTCGGGCACGACGAGCTCGCAGAGGTATGCCGTGCAGCCCTCGCCGCGGGTCCGCGCACCCCCCGCGACGGCCGGCCCGCGTGTCACGCCGATGACGACCTCGCCTGCGCCGACGAACGGTTCGCCTGGATCGAGACGGCGGTCGCAGCGGGGGCGAGCGTCAGCGACCCGGCTCGTCAGACGTGGTCGGACCGGATCGACCGAGTGGCGACGGCGCCGGTCCTCGGTCCGGTGCTCTTCCTCGCGGTGATGTGGCTCGTCTTCCAGGTGACGACCACCGTGGCGGCACCCCTGCAGGACGCGCTCGACGGGTTCTTCTCGGGGCCGTTGAGCGATGGGACGCGGTCACTCCTGGCCGTGGCCGGACTCGGCGGGGGGATCGTCGAGGGTCTGCTCGTCGACGGGCTCATCACCGGGGTCGGCATGCTGCTCACCTTCGTGCCGCTCATGGCGCTGATGTTCCTGCTTCTCGCGGTGCTCGAGGACTCCGGCTACATGGCTCGAGCCGCTGTCGTCACCGACCGCCTGATGCGCCGTCTCGGACTGCCGGGAAGGGCCTTCCTCCCCCTCGTCGTCGGCTTCGGCTGCAACGTCCCGGCGATCGCCGCCACCCGGATCCTGCCGCAGGCGCGCCACCGCACCCTCACCGCGCTGCTCGTGCCGTTCACGTCGTGTACGGCTCGCCTCACCGTGTACGTCCTCCTCGCAACGACCTTCTTCCCGGAGCGCGCTGGAACGGTCGTGTTCGCGATGTACGTCGCCTCGATCATGCTCGTCGTCCTCGTCGGGCTGCTCCTGCGCTCGACCCTGTGGCGCGCCCTCGGTGCGCAGCCGCTCGTCATCGACCTGCCGCCCTACCAGCGTCCGACCGCCCGCCTCTCGCTCGCGGTGATGTGGCTGCGGCTCAAGGGCTTCCTCCGCACGGCCTCCGGCATCATCGTCGCCACAGTCGTCGCCGTGTGGGTGCTCCAGCAGATCCCCGTCGGCCCGGGTTCGTTCGGAGACGTCCCCGTCGAGGACAGCCTGTATGCGGGGCTCGCCCGCTCCGTCGCCCCGCTGCTCTCCCCGGCCGGCTTCGGAGCGTGGGAGGCCGCCTCGGCACTCATCGTCGGCTTCGTCGCCAAGGAGGCGGTCGTCTCCTCCTGGGCACAGACGTATGCGGTGGCCGGCGAGTCCACCGGCTCCGCGTCGGCCTCGCTCGGCAGCCAGCTCATCCAGACCTTCGAGGTCTCCTCCGGAGGGCACGCCGCCGTGGCCGTCGTCGCCTTCATGGTGTTCCTGCTCGCCTACACCCCCTGTGTGGCGACGCTTGCGGCGCAGCGGCGCGAGCTCGGGGCGAGGTGGACCGTGTTCGGGGTCGGGCTCCAGCTCGTCGTCGCGTGGGTGCTCGCCGTCCTCGTCTTCCAGGTGGGGCGACTGCTGTGGTGACGCAGCCGTCGACCCTCGGTCCGCTCCGCCAGGTGCTGGCAGCACTGGACGCGGGTGCGCACTCCCTCGCGGAGGTGAGCGAGCGGACCGGGCTCTCCCGCGACGTGGTCGCCGCGGCCGTCGAGCATCTCGTCCGGCTCGGCCGTCTCGAGGCACGGACCCTCGCCATCGGGTGCCCTGACGCCGGGTGCGGCTCGTGCGCTTCGGGGGGCGCCGACGGTTCCGCCGGGTGCGGTGCAGCCCGTCCGAGCAGGCTGAGGTCGGGTCCGGCGCTCGTCGCGCTCAGCGTGCGCCGTTGATGGCTCGGACTCGTGGTACGTGTACTCCTATGCCACGGACGACCGCCACCCGCATGCCGGAGAAGATGACCACCGACCGACGGGCGCTCGAGGATCTCCTGGGCGACGTCGCAGTCGGCCACGTCGCCTTCGTCGACGACGACGGCGGCCCCGTTGTCATCCCCACTGCCGTCGTCCTCGATGGCGAGCGACTCCTCCTGCACGGCTCGAGCGGGTCACGGTGGATGCGACGTCTCGCCACCGGCGTCCCGGTCTCCATGGCCGTGACCGCCGTCGACGGAGTCGTCGTGGCCCGCACCGCCTTCGAGTCATCGCTCCACTATCGGAGCGCGGTCCTCTTCGGGTGCTGCCGTCCCGTGCCGGTGGCAGAGCTCGACGCGGCCCTCGCGCTCATCACCGAGCGGCTCATTCCAGGCCGGGTGTCCGAGGTGCGCGCCTCCACGCGCCGCGAGCTGGCCGCCACCTCGGTACTCGGGATGGCTGTCGAGAGCTGGTCGCTGCGCGTATCGGCCGGCCCGCCGACCGACGAGCCGGACGATGTCGCCGGGCCGGCGTGGGCGGGCACCCTTGCGATCGAGCGAAGGTATGCGGCACCCGTCCCCGCTCCGGACCTGCGAGGCGGCAGGGACCTGCCGGGCTCGGTGCGCGCGCTGGTCGCGGAGCGCGTTCGGCTCTGACGCCCCCCTCGGGTAGAAAGGAGGGATGCTCCCCCTCTCGATCCTCGACCTCGCCGTGGTGCGCCGCGGACACTCCATCGGCGACGCGCTCGCCGAGAGCGTCACCCTCGCTCAGGACGCCGACCGCCTCGGCAGCTTCACGCGGCTGTGGTTCGCCGAGCACCACAACATGCCGAGCATCGCCTCGGCCGCGACGTCGGTGCTCATCGCGCACATCGCCGCACGCACCGAGCGGATCCGGGTCGGCTCGGGCGGGGTCATGCTGCCGAACCACGCACCCCTGATCATCGCCGAGCAGTTCGGCACGCTTGCCGAGCTGCACCCCGGCCGGATCGACCTGGGTCTCGGTCGCGCCCCGGGGACCGACCCCCGCACGCTTCTCGCCCTGCGCAGAGACACGCACGCCTCGGACCGGTTCCCGGACGACATCCGCGAGCTGAAGGGCTATCTCGGGGACGAGACGCTCATCAAGGGGATCAACGCCTACCCCGGCCAGGGGACGAAGGTACCGGTGTACATCCTCGGGTCCTCGACCTACGGCGCTCAGCTCGCCGCGGCCTTCGGCCTGCCGTATGCGTTCGCCAGCCACTTCGCGCCGGACGCCCTGGAGCAGGCGGTCGCCGTGTACCGCGAGCGGTTCCAGCCGTCGGCGCAGCTCGAGCGACCGCATGTCATCGCGGCGCTCAATGTGGTCGCGGCCGACTCGCCCGAGGAGGCACGCTCGCTCTACGACTCGGTGCTGCGCTCGCGGGTGCGGGCGCTGGCGGCTCGGGTGAGCGGCGACCGTCCGATCGAGGACGCCGACCTCGAGGTGCTCATGGACTCCCAGGTCGGCGCCCAGGCCCGGCACATGCTCACCTACACCGCCGTCGGCGACGGCGCGGATGTCGGGGCCTATCTCGAGGAGTTCGCCGAGCTCGCCCAGGCCGACGAGCTCATGGTCACCAACGCCGTCCCCGGCCTCGCCCAGCGTCGCCGGGCGCTCGAGATCCTCGCCGCCCTCCCCCGCTGACCTCCCCCGCGCCACCTGTTCCTCCCTGGGCGAGAAGGTTCAGCGTCGGGAGACAACCATTGCTTCGCGGAGTTGAAGGCTCTCTCCCGAAGCAGTTCGCGCGGCCTCGATTCAGCCACAGGCGGCGTCGCGGAGGTGGGCCAGGCCGGCCCGGTCGCCGGCGCCGAAGTCGCGCTGCCCCGTCCCGGTGGCCCGCATGAGCTGACCCGGGGAGTCGGTGTGTCCCAGTCCGAGGACGTGGGCGAGCTCGTGCAGGAGGATCACCTCGGCGAACTCGAGCGAGTCGTCGGTCACGACCTCGGTGTCGAGGGCGAGCACGCCACCGACGGCGGTGATCGGTCCGCCGCCCGAGTCCCGCGCATACGTGGCCCCGCCGATGCCGGCGGCATCACCCGCGAGCAGCTCGATCTCCGTGCCGTCCGAGAAGCCGAGGAGGACCGGGCCGACACCCCGTTCGAGGAAGTTCCTGTCCGTGGTCTCACCGACGACCTCGAAGCTGAACCCGCTCGCGTCGTTGATCCTGGCGATGGCGCTGCCGATGATCGACTCGTAGCCCGCGGGCGCCCCGGCCGGATTGACCTCGACTGGGATCGAGCCCTCGCACGGCCACGTCGCGGGTGAGACGCCGTCGGGCTGCAGGCGGGCGAAGGAGTACCCCGGGCCGCCCGACCCGCTCTCACCGTCGAGCCCGTCGTCGTAGACGAGACCGCGGTCGAGGCCTCCCGACAGCGATCCCGCTGCCCGTGCCAGCCGGTCGAGGAGGGTCGGCGACCCGTCACCGGTCGGACGTGGCCCCTGGAGCTGGACGGCGCCGACGGTGACGAGGATCGCGACGAGGAGTGGGAGGAAGCGTCCCCGGCGGCGGCGCCGCGGACGCTCGGAGACCTCGAAGATCGGCGCGGGATAGGTGGCCTGGCCCAGACGGCGGTCGAGCTTCTCGAGCTCGCGCAGGGCACGCTCCATCTCACGCGCGCGTCTGCGTCGCGCCCGATCCTCGCGCCAACCCATCACTCCATGGTGTCAGGCGGTGCGACCTGTTCCGCGATCACGCGCCGGCGCCGACCATCGGGCGCCCTGTCTCGAGGATGGTCTCGAGGCCGGCGAGGACCCACGGCCAGCCACCGCCGCACTGCTCAGCGCTTCCGGTGCCCTCGACATCACCGGCCGTATGCGGCGCTCCCGTGCAGTCGTGGCCTCGCGGGTGGTCTCGGTGGTGGCCTGTGGGGGGTCGTTGTTCGTCATGACTCTTCCTGCAGCTGTCGCTTCAGGTCGGTGAGCGCCTTGAACGCCCGGTCGTCGTCACCTACCAACGACTCCCCCGCGAGAGACGGAACCTCGTTGGCTATCGGTCTCCCGGGCCACCGCAGAACCGTCCCTCGCGGGGGGAGCAGTGCCGTGCCAGAGTGGACCCATGAGCATCGTCGTGGATCTCGACCAGCTGGCCTCGACCCTCGAGGACTACTCCTTCGGCTATCTGCTCACCTCGCGCAAGGGCGCGGTCAAGGCGGTGACGATCACGGCGACCGTCGTCGACGGCCAGGTGGACATCCCCGTCGGCAGCAGCGGCAGCGCTCGCAACCTCGCCGACAACGCCACCGCGACCCTGCTCTTCCCGCCGTCGGCGCCGAAGGGCTACTCCCTCATCATCGACGGCACCGCCTCCGCGACCGACCGCGGGTTCCGGCTCGCACCCGCCAAGGCCGTCCTGCACCGTCCGGCCGACCATGCCGACCATGCCGACCATGCCGAAGGCGACCCCACGCATACCCATGACAGCGGCTGTGGCCACGACTGCCAGCCGCTCTGAAAGCGGAGGAGACCCCATGGACACCACCCCCGAGCTCGTCACGCTCGAGCCGACGACCGCGGCAGTCCTGCGCGAGACGGTCCCGATGAGCGAGCTGACCGACTTCTTCGACCGCGCCTTCCATGCCGTGATGGTGACTGTGCAGGCGCAGGAGGTCGCGGTCACCGGACCGCCGTTCGCGATCTACTACGGCATGCCGACCGACACGGTCGACCTCGCCGTCGGCTTCCCGACGGCGACCCCCGTCTCACCGGCCGACGGTGTCGTGGCGGCCGAGCTGCCCGGTGGGCGGGCCGCCCAGCTGCTCCACGTCGGGCCCTACGACCAGCTCGAGAGTGCCTACGGCCGGGTGATGGCGTGGCTGAGCGAGAAGGACCACCGCCCGGCGGACGTGATGTGGGAGACCTACCTCAACGAGCCCGCCCCGGACGGCGACCCGACCGCGAACCAGACCCTCATCACCTGGCCGATCGTCGACTAACGGGGCGGTCAGCACCACTTGTCGGTGATGGCCCGCAGCACGGTGATGGTGCGGGACGTGGCCTGCCCGAGGGCCGCATACTCCTTGGTGGTGAGCAGGCGGGCGGTGTGGATGTCACCGTCGACCAGCGTGTATGCGGCGCGCCCCTCGACGACGACACGCTCGCCGGGTGCGGCGATCGCCTGAAGCACCGCGACGGCGGCCGGGTCCGGAGGAGCGTGGAAGAGCGCGACGTAGTGTCGCGCCCCCGGGCCGTTCTCGGCCCTCAGCTGACAACCGCGCCCGGTGAGCTCTCGAACCTCATCGGGGGTGAAGACGAACGTCGGCACCTCGAAGCCGCGATCGGCGAGGTAGGCCTTCTCGAGCGCATCGCGGACCCGGGTCGGTGAGCGCATCGACGTCGCGAATCGCACGTTGCCGGTGTTGATGTGGGTCTTGACGTCCCGGCCACCCGCGGCCCCGGTCGCCGCGACGATGTCTGCCTGGGGGAACTTCCGTTGCGCGCCGAGGTTGATGGCGCGCAGGAAGGCGATGTAGTCCGGCATGGCGGCTCAGCGGGTGAAGATTCCGTAGCCGAACGCGTCGGCCTCGAGGCCACCACCTCCGGCATCCCCGACGAGCCGACAGCCGGTGCCGAAGAGCCGGGTCATCCCCTTCGCCTCGGCGAGCTCGACCGACGCCGGCTCGCGCCGAGGGTTGACGACGACGAGATGGTCCTCACCGCGCATCCACGCCAGGGGATAGTCCGCGTTGAGCACCCGGGTGGGAGCGTGCCCCTGGAGTGTTGGGGTGCGCCGGCGCAGTGCCAGCAGCTCGCGCACGAGCTCGAGGGTCGAGCCAGGCACCCCGTCCTGGGCCGCGACGGTCGGCCGGTCCGCCTCGGGGTCGACCGGCAGGTAGAGGTCTTCGGCCGGGGCGGTCGAGAAGCCGGCGTTGGCCGAGTCGTCCCACTGCATCGGGGTGCGGCACCCGGCGCGGTTGTACTGCGGGTTGCAGATCGCCCCCTCGACGTCCGGCATGCCGGGGAGGTAGCGCATCCCGATCTCGTCGCCGTAGTAGAGGCTCGGGATCGTCCCCCAGGTGAAGAGGAACGTCAGGGCCGTGCCGAGCTGCTCCGGCGTCCGACCGGACCGCAGGCGGTTGAAGTCATGGTCGGCCGTCGCCAGGATGACCCTTCGGTCCGGGTCGACTGCGCGCCACGCCCGCCACATCTCGAGGAAGAGGTCCATCGAGCCCTCCCCCTCGACTGCGAAGAAGGGCGGCAGGGGGTCATGCCAGGGCAGCAGCCCGGCGGAGTGGTCGTCGAACAGGCTTGCGTGCGCGGCGTGGATGACGAGGGCGAAGTCCGCGTCGAAGGCAAGCCGTTCGCCGGTGCGCGGCTCCTCACCCTCGGGGATGAGCACCGCATCCGGGTATGCGTCGTCCAACCAGGCACGGATCTCCCGCCAGATCTCGGTCGAGGCGGTCCAGCCGTCGACCAGCCCTTCGTCCTTGACAAGTGAGAACGCCATGTCGACGCGGAATCCGGCGACTCCTTGGCTCAGCCAGAAGTCGAGGATGTCGCGCAGTGCCTCCCGGTTGCGCAGCGGTCCAGGCGCGTCGACGGGGTCACGCCACGGGTGTGCGGGATCGGTTCGGACCCATCCGAAGTTGAGCGCGGGCTGCTCGTCGTAGAAGTTCTTGAGGTACCAGCCCGGGCGGGGGCCCGGTGACGGCACCCACGCGGGGATCCCGGGCACGTCGGCCTCCCAACCGTGCTCCGGCTCATCCGTGCGCCAGATGTAGCGGTCCCCCTCCGGGCTCGATCCCGAGGCGCCGAGCTCGGCCTGGAACCACGGGTGCTCGATCGAGGTGTGACCGACGACGAGGTCGAGGACGACCCGGATCCCTCGCTCGCGGGCCTTGTCGACGAGCTCGACGAGGTCCTCGTTGGTGCCATAGCGCGGCGCGATCCGCAGGTAGTCCGAGACGTCGTAGCCGGCGTCGACGAACGGCGACTCGAAGCACGGGTTGAACCAGATCGCGTCGATGCCGAGCGAGGCGATGTAGTCGAGGCGGTCGATGACGCCACGCAGGTCCCCGATCCCGTCACCGTCGCTGTCGGCGAAGGACTGCGGGTAGATCTCATAGATGACAGCGTCGGTCAACCAGTCGGCAGGCATGACGGCAAGCCTGCCACGTCGGGCCGCCGCCAGACAGACGATCCCGGATGCGTCAGCCGACTGAGACCAGAGCCGAGAGTGCCGCAAGCGCCTCCGGGCGCACCCGGTAGTAGACGTAGGTGCCACGCCGTTCGCTCTCGACGAGGCCGGCCTCACGCAGGGTCTTGAGGTGATGGGAGATCGTGCCGGACGACAGGTCGAAGGCCGGGGTGAGGTCGCAGACGCAGACCTCGGGCTGGGCAGCGATCATCGATGTGAGCTGAAGCCGCACCGGGTCCCCGAGCGCTTTGAACATCGGTGCGAGCCTTTCGGAGTCCGCAGCGGACAATGACGTCGTGGCGAGGCCGCAGCAGGCCACGGTGTCGGCCCACCCGGACGGCATCGAAGTAGTGTCAGTCGCAGTCATGTGCCTATCTTGACAGATATCAAACCAAGGGCGCACACTAACGGCGCTGATTCGATAGCCATCAAGCCAAGCACCATCCATCAAGCCAAGCACCATCCATCAAGACGAGCACCGCGGAACACAAGCACCGCAGAACCGAAGGAGCACCATGAGCACCCACCTCTCAGATCACGAGGTCCGCGAGGCCGTTCGCGAGCGCTATGCAGCCGCCGCCTCTCTCTCCCTGTCCGGAGCGGCGACCTCATGCTGTGGCCCGGCGTCGGATGCCGACGCCGCCGACTCCGGCGGATGCTGTGGTAGCACCCCGGCTTCAGACCCCATGACAACGGGCAACTACGACGAGGACACACCCTTCGACGCCGCTGTCGCAGCCTCCCTCGGCTGCGGCAACCCGACCGCGTTGGCAGAGCTCGCTCCGGGTGAGGACGTCCTCGACCTCGGCTCGGGCGGCGGATTGGACGTGCTGCTCTCGGCGCGACGAATCGCACCGGGGGGCACGGCATACGGGCTGGACATGACCCCCGAGATGCTCGAGCTCGCCGAGCGCCACCGCGCGGAGGCCGGCATCGAGAACGCGACCTTCATGCACGGTTCGATCGAGGACGTCCCACTGCCGGACGAGTCCGTGGACGTCGTCATCTCCAACTGCGTCATCAACCTCAGCCCGGACAAGGACGCCGTGCTGCGCGAGTCGTTCCGGGTGCTCCGGCCGCGCGGACGCTTCGCCGTCTCCGACATCGTCCTCACGCGTGAGATCGACGAGTCACTTCGAGGCGTCGTCGCGCTGTGGACCGGGTGCATCTCCGGGGCACTCCTCGACGGCGACTACCTCATGCGCCTCGAGGCGGCGGGCTTCGAGGAGCCGTCGGTCGAGGCGACCCGGCTCTACGACCGAAACGACCTCGAGGCGATGGCCGAGCAGGTCGACTCCTCGCAGCTGCCGGCCGGGATGTCCCGGAACGAGGCGATCGACGCCCTCGAGAACTCGTTCGCGAGCGCCTTCATCCGGGCGACGAAGCCCTGAGCGGTCGCCCCACGATGGGGAAGAGCGGGTCGTCCATGGGCGCGCCATCCGGGATGACGCCGCGCAGCTCGTCGAACGGCGGGGACGTGACCCAGTCCCGAGGAGCGCGGGTCGCGTCCCCGGCGAGGTAGCGCAGCGACAGCACCCGGCGCCGACCGGCGAACGGAAACCCCGGTACCCCGTGAATGGTGAGGAAGTCGAAGAAGATCGCGTCACCCGGCTGCAGGTAGGCCGCGCGGATGTCGTATGCGTCGGGAGCGGCGTCGATGTCCGGCAGCTCCTCGAGGGTCCCCTCCGGGAACCACTTCGCCTTGCCGTCGAGGAAGGTGCGCGGCCTCTTCCACGGGCCGCCGTGGCTGCCCGCGACGGGCTCAAGGCACCCCTTGAGCGGCACCGGGTCGACCGGGATCCACCCGCTCGTCCCGTGCCCGTCGACGTTGTAGTACGGCTGGACTGGTGCCACGGCGTTCACTGCCGCTTGCGACCTGGGTGAGCGGGCCGCTGGAGGCGAGCACCGCCTCGATCGACTCCTGGGCGACCCAGACCTCATCCTCGGTGAGCACCCCACGCACGACGAGCACTCCGTCCCGGTGGTAGGCCTCGATGTCCTCGGGTGACAGCAGCGGATCCATGGCCGTCATCGTAGAACCCGCCCCACGGGCGACAGACCATCATTTTCGGTGGACATCCCTGCCGTTGATGCCGACGATGGACGGATGGCGACACCGACCGACTCCCTGCGCTGGACCTCCCTCACGCCGGACAGCGTCGGCGCCTGGGCGGAGCTGACGAGCGTGCTCGCGGAGGCCGACGGGACTGGTGAGTTCTACGAGGCCGAGGACCTCGCTGAGGAGCTGGAGGAGCACGGCTTCACACCCGAGAGCGACAGCTGGGCGGTCTGGGACGACGACCGGCTCGTCGGCTACGGACAGCTGCGGGTCGGCTTCACCCCCGACGACGCGGGCCGCATCCGCTGCCGTCTGGGCGGTGGAGTCCATCCACAGTGGCGAGGTCGCGGGATCGGCCGTCGGCTCATGGATGCCATGGAGACTCGAGCACCCGCCCTGGCGAGCGAGCGGCACCCGGGCGTGCCCGCATACTTCAGTGCCCACGGTGAGCTCGAGGACTCGTCGACCCGCCGCATGCTCACAAGCCGCGGGTATGTGGTGGTCCGCTACTTCAACGAGCTCACCCGGCGCCTGCCGGGTGAGCCGCTCCCGCCGACCGAGATGGACGGTGCGGCGCTCATGACCCCGACCGAGGCGCACGAGGAGGCCCTGCGGGTCGCTCACAACGTGGCCTTCCGCGACCACTGGGGAGCGACGGAGACCACCGCCGAGCAGTGGCATGACTACTGGACCGCGCGCTCGAACCGCCTGCCCCTCTCCACGCTCGCGCTCGCGGACGACGGGTCGGTCCTGTCCTACGTCCTCGCCGGCCAGTGGGTGCCCGGCGAGCTCCACATCGCCATCGTCGGGACGGTGCCGCAGGGCCGTGGCCGGGGTCTCGCTGCCGCCTGCATGACCCGCACGCTGATGCTCGCCGCCGAGACGGGCCAGTACACGCAGGCCGACCTCGAGGTCGACTCGGACAGTCCCACCGGCGCGACCCGGCTCTACGAGCGTCTCGGCTTCACGCTCACGAAGACCTTCGGGTCGATGCAGCGGAGTCCCGACTGAGGAGCCTTTTCGTCGGAGGGTGGGCGCCTGGTTGGCTCGAGCACTGCCCCGGACGGAGCCCCGATGTCCCGACGCGACCTCATGGACTTCATCCATGGCGGCGGGACGGTGCTCGGCACGGTCGACGGGGAGAATGCCAACGCTGCCCGTATCTGCGACGAGGTCGGGGCCGTCGTCGTCTCGGTCGCGTATCACGAACACCACCGCGTCGTCGCACGAGATCACCGACATCGGCATCTGGGACCGCTCCCGCAACATCGAGGCCTGGGGACGTCGGCACGATGGACCTTTTCCGCGACGAGGACATCGTTTTCGCGCTGCAGGCCCTGCGCTAGCCTGCGCGGGCTGGTGCGCCATGGTGCACCGGTGGGGAATGGTTCGCGTACGAATGGCCGGTCGGCGTCGTCAGGGTGACGACTCTGTCTCGCTTGCCTGATTGATCGAGTGACGGGTCGGTCGAGTTGGCACGCGTGGTGTCGGTGACGCCCGCGCTCCAGCCGGGGGCTTCTTTGGCGTGGTTGCAGCGGGCGCAGGTGCCCCGTCCGTTGACATAGCTCGTCACCCCTTCTCGACGGGCGGGTTCGATGTGGTCGATGTGCCGGATGGGCGCTCCGCAGTACGGAGTCGCGCAGGTCTGGTCCCGCAGCTCGATGAGCTGTCGGAGCCGGCGCGGGAAGTGCCTGCGGCGGGAGTCCATGGCGACCAGGTGCCGGCCGTCCGGCGTGGCGAACAGGCGTTGCAGCCAGACCTTGCCGCGCTCATGTCGCCTGGCGCGTTCGCGTCGGGACAGGTCGTCAGCGCCGGTCCCGTCGCCATCGTCGCCATCGTCGAGGTCGAGCGCCGCGCGGATCCAGCAGCGGGCGATCTCGGCTGGCACCGGCCCATAACCGGGGACCTGCGCGGGCTCGTCGCCTCCCTCGAGGAGGGTGCGGTCGGTCATGACGATCGAGATCTCCACCGGGTGCTCGGCGCTGGCTGTGCCGGTGACCCGGTGGACGAGCGTGTCCGCCATGACCTGACCACGCGCTCTGCTGTCCCCGGCGGCGGCGGCGGCCTTCGCCGCGGCGTCCAGTGCCGCGTAGACCGCGACGCCGTCGCAGACCGGCAGCAGCCCGGTCAGGTAGGTCATCGTGTCCGGCGCCGGCCGGATCGTGACCCGACGGTCGCGGTGGGCCTTGCTCGCACGCTTGACCGCCGCCTCCGGATCGAGACGGCACGCCCACCCGCGCGCCTCGGCCTCTACCCTGCGATCGCCCAGCTCGTGAAGCCGCGGCCCCAGCTCCTCATCCACCCGACGCCGATGCTCAGCGTCGAGGATCGCTGTCTCTTTCGCGACCAGGCTCGCTCGGAACTCACTGGTCTCACCTCGCGAGAGGGCCTCGAACGTCCTCGGTAGGTCGATGAGGAGTGCTCTGGCCGTGGCGAGCATGCGACTGCCGCGGTGCGGCGACTGCCGGCAGGCGAGGCCGACCTGGGAGGCAATACCAGTCCCCCTGTCTTTGGCGCGCACCCCGCGGACGGCCTGGTCCTCCAGCTGGGAGTCGGCGAAGAGCACGATGTCGCGCGCCTGTGCCGCAGCCGAGGCCGCCTTCAACCCCTCCAGGGCGCCGATCCGGTCGATCCGCTCACCATCGGACTCCGCCGGGGACGCGACCCCGAGCCTGGCCATGAAGGACTCGATCTCCGCCCCCGAGACCGGGACACCGATCCGCTCCACCTCGACACTGTCGACGTTCATGCTTGCGACGTTCATGCTTGCGACGTTCATGACAGCAACGCTAGAGGCCAGGTCTGACCTGGCCTACCCCGCCCAATTCCGTTGTCCACAAACGTCATTCATGCCGTTATGACACGCCCGACTAGACATCTGAATGTGGACGAACCGTCCCGGGCCCAAGACCCAAGCGGTCGGCGGTCAACTGTCAGCGGTCGGCCAGCAACGCAGCCCGGGCGCGTTGTGGACCAGGGTCTTCAGTGAGTTCACGGGCGAGAGCCGCCAGTCGCGTTGCGCGGTCCCTTGGGAGCGCGAGGAGGCGCGCGGCTGCGGCTCGCAGCTCGTCGGGGAGGGAGGTGTTGGGATCGAGGACCTCCCCGAAGCCCGCCCGCTCGAGGGCGGCGGCGCCGGCGAACTGGTCGGTGGAGAGCGGCAGGACCAGGAGTGGCACCCCGGCGGTGAGCGCCTCGGTGACGCTGTTGTTCCCACCGTGCGTGACGGTCAGCACCGAATCGTGCAGGAGCGTGACCTGGGGCAGCACTGCCCGCACCAGCCAGCCGTCCGGGATCGGTCCGAGCTCAGCGGGCGGCGAGGAGCCGCTGGCCAGGGCGACCCGCACGTCGAGCCCGCGCAGCGCCTCCGCCACCCGGGCCAGGACGTCCGTGCGCACCGAGAGGAAGCTGCCCAGACTGACATAGACGACCGGCAGCTCGCCCGCAGCGAGCCACGCCTCGACATCGGGATCGACCGGTTCCTCGCGCACAGCCGAGCCGAGGAAGGCATGCGCGCCGAGCAGCGCAGTCCGGTCCGGGTCGTGCAGCGCCTGCGCATAGTTGAGGAGCAGGACGTCGCCGGTCTCCGCGAAGGCGTCGTCGCTGGGGAAGGCACCCGGGTCCAACGTCGTGAGCGCGGCGTTCCAGTCGGTGGTGAAGCGATCACGCACCTCCTCGCAGAGCGTCCGGAGCTCGGCCAGCTGCTCGGGCGGCGGGGCGAGACGCTGCGGCCAGGCCGGAGGCAGGCCGTAGACCTCGTCCCCGACGACGAGGGCGGAGGGATGTCCCAACACGACGTCGGCGTGGTGGATGCCTGCAGCGGTGAGGGCGAGCCGAGCGCTGAAGGCCAAATGGTCCACGATGACGTGGTCGGGCCGCACCTCGGAGACGACCTCCTGTACCCGTCGCGCCACCGTGAGCGGGTCCCACAGGAGGTCGTCGCGCCGGGCCCGGGCCTGGAAGGAGAGCGTCTGGACGGATCCCTCGCGAGTGGCGGCGAAGAACCCGCGCAGCGCGTCGTCCTCTCCGCGGGGCTGCTCCTCGGCGCGAATGACGCCGGGGTTGGATCCACGGCCGAGCCGCAGGTCGACCCGCTCGAACCCGAAGCCGCGGACCAGCGCATCGGTCGCCGGGCCGGTCGCAACGACCACCCGCTCCCCGGCATCCCGCCAGGCAGTGGCGATCGTCGCCAGCGGGTAGAGATGCGACGCGTAGTCGGGTGAGATGACGAGCAGGGTCACCGGGCGACCTCCCGGTAGACGTCGGCCAGCGCAGCCGCCATCGTCGTGATGCTGAACCGGTCGACGACGACCTGCCGCGCATGCGCCGCACGGGCCTGCGCCCCGGGCCCGGCGGCGAGGTCGAGGGCCTCGCAGATCGCCCCGCCCAGCGCCCTCGTGTCCGTGGTGTCGACGAGCACGCCCGTCACGCCGGGCTCGACGTAGGTGGGCGGCCCGCCGTGGTCGGGGGCGACGACGACGAGGCCGGAGCCCAGCGCCTCGCACAAGGCGATCCCGAACTCCTCCTTGAGGCTGGCGCACGCGTAGACGCCGCCGGGTGCGTTCATCCCGGGGCGTCCCCGCCGGGCCGCAGAGAGCCAGGCCGCGACCGTGGTGTTGCTCCGATGGCCGGCGAGCAGCAGCCCGCGGGACGGACCCTCCTCTCGGGGGACCACGTCGTCGAGGAGTGCCAGCTGCTCTGCCTCGTCACTCGTGGGCCGCTCGAGGTCGCCGCCGATCACGAGGAGGTTGCACCGATCCGCGAGGGACGGATGCCCGATCCACGCCCGGGCGAGTGTTGCCATGCCCTTGACAGGAGCCAAGCGTCCGACGCTGAGCACCAGGGGCAGCTCTCGCCGCCCAGGGGGCAGGATGGCGAGGAGGCCATCGAGCTCGGCGAGCGCCGCAGCGACGGTCTCGGACGGAGTGCCGCCACCATGAGCCAGGGCGACCTGGCGGTCGGCGCGATCCAGCGCATCGACGTCGATCCCCTCGGGGATCACGTGGACGTTGTCGGCGGGCTCGACGTGCAACAGGGTGCGCAGATCATGCTCGAGATCCGGTCGGGGGAACACGACGAGCGCCGATGCCTGTGCGCGCAGCGCCTGGAGCAGCCGGACGCGGAACACGAGGTGCTCGCTGAGGTCCGCCTCGGCGAACGCCGCGCGGCTCAGCTGACCGCTCACCTCGCGGGAGGCGAGGAGTGCGTGCGGGTCCGGCGCCATGGTGAGGACGACCGGGATCCCCAGTTCACGGGCCACTTGCGCCCCCGCCCACGACCCCACGTCGGCCATCCGCAGGTGCAGCACATCCACCCGACCTGCCGCGCTCAGCTGCTCGCGCAGACCGGCGAGAGCCGACGCACGCAGCACCCAGCTGCGGCTCGCCGGGGGGACGGGCCGGGGCACCGGGACGCCCAGGAAGTGGTGGCCCGGTCCGGATGCGGTATGCGGTGGCGCGGCCCGGTCCTCGGCCGCATCGGCAATGGTGGTCTGGTCCGAGGGGTCGTCCTCGGACGCGCGGGAGAGGGTGAGAACCCGCTCGATTCCAGGCTCCTGCAGCAGCGCGTCGCCCAGCTGGACGAGCAGCGTCGCGATGCCGCCGGTGTCACCACGCCCGGCGTGCCGGAGGGAGCCGTCGAGCTCGCCATGGAGGTACAGCTGCGCCACGGTCAGGCCTGGATCGGACGTCCCGGGATCCCGCTCAGGCGGTGCCGAGTCGGTGGATGTGATGTGGGCCGAGAGGAGAGTCGTGTGGCAGCTCTCGGCCCACCGCTCGAGGGTGGCCTCGGCGAGCGTTCCGGGGAAACCGCCCTCGTCCGCCATGGCCCGGAGCGCAGCCACTGCCCCCTCGACAGGGGGCGCTGAGGCGAACGCCCACGCGGCGTGTTCGCGTAGGTGGGCGCAGCCGCCGCCGAGCAACGGGACGAGCAGCTGCCCAGCGACCCGGGGTCCGGCCGCGCCGGCGGCGTGCACCCCGGCAAGCCTGACGAGCGGGTCCGTGCCCTCGATGCCCGCGGAGAGCTCCGGGGCGGCCCCCGACCCTTCATCCCGTGCCGCGCTGATGACGTCGTCGAAGAGGCCTATCGCGTCGAGGATCGTCGGGGTCGCGCGGACCCGCGCCAGGGCGGCGCGAGTCATAGACCCCGTATCACTCATGCCGCGACCGTACCCGCGTGCCCAACCTTGACAGGCGCGCACCCCGCCTCAACGTCCTCGACGGCCCTCCATCCCCCTATCCTCAACAGAGGAGCGCTGTTCCAGCAGGTCAGCGACCCGTCGAACACGACAGGGAGGACCCTATGACGATCCCGAGCACGATCGACCGCACCCTTCTTCAGACCTACCTCGGTGACCACCTCACGGGAGCGACCGGGGGGCGCAACCGCATGCGTGACATGGCCGAGCGGTATGCCGGCAGTGACGTCGGACCGGACCTTGCCCGAGTCGCTGAGGAGATCAGCGAGGAGCACGACCACCTCGCCGACCTCATCGACCGCCTCGGGCTCGGGCAACCGCTGCCGAAGAAGGCGCTCGCCGTCATGGCCGAGCTGGCCGGCCGGCTCAAGGCGAACGGCAGGATCTTCACCGGCTCGCCGATGACGCCGCTGCTCGAGATCGAGCTCATGCGCTCAGCCGTCAACGGCAAGCAGGGTCTCTGGGAGACGCTCGCCGTGTATGCCAAGGAGCTCGGTCTGGACGCCGCCTTCTACCGTCGGCTGGCCAAGCAGGCCGGGCAGCAGTCCCGCACCCTCGAGTCCCTGCATGCCACGGTGCGCAAGGACGGGCTCAGGCCGGGTGACGACAAGCGGTCCTCCTGAAGTACAGCCCTGAGTCGCGCCGCTCACAGCGAGAAAGGGGCGAGCGGGCACAGCCGCTTTCGCGTACCACCTTGCAGACTGGGCATGCTCGCTTGAGACGAGGCGACCGCGATGGTCACCTGCCGAGACCGATGAGGGTGATGCAGTGAAGGTGCTCGTGACCGGCGCGACCGGCTATGTCGGGGGTCGGCTCGTCCCCCGTCTGCTCAAGGAGGGCCACGAGGTCCGCACCACGACGACCCGCCCCGACGAGGAAGGGCCGTGGTGGTCGGCCTCCGTCGAGACCGTCGAGATGGACATCGGCGACGCCGATCAGGTCGATGCCGCCCTCGAGGGTGTCGACGCCGTCTACTACCTCGTCCACGGGATGGGCGGCGATGACTTCGTGCAGAAGGACCGCGAGGCTGCGCAGAACGTCGCGCGCGCGGTGGAGCGGCACGGCACCGCCCGCGTGATCTACCTGTCGGGCATCGTTCCGCCGGTCGACGCCGATGAGCTGTCGGACCACGTCACCTCCCGGCACGAGGTCGAGCAGACCCTCACCGGAAGCCCGGCGACGGTGCTCACCCTGCGGGCGGCGGTCCTCATGGGCAGCGGGTCGACCTCCTTCGAGATCATTCGGCAGGTGAGCGAGCGCTTGCCCGTACAGACGGTCCCGACATGGATGGACTCCGAGGTCCAGCCGATCGCCGTCGTCGACGTCATCGAGGCCCTCGTCGGCGCGCTCACCGTGGACACGGACTCGCGCAGCTACGACATCGGCGGCGCCGACCGGCTCCGCTATGCGGCACTCCTCGACCGCTATGCACACATCGCCGGCCTGGAACGGCCGCAGGTCAACGTGCCCTTCGTCCCGACTGACCTCGTCGGAGCGGTCGCCGGCGTGCTCCTCGACGTGCCGAGCTCGACGGTCGAGGCACTCGTCGAGAGCCTTCACCACGACATGGTGTGCGCTGAGGAGGACTTCCGCTCAGCCCTGCTGCCGGAGCGGTATGCGCTGGTCGACCTCGACGAGTCCATCCGCCGATCCCTGGTCGAGCCGGGTGACAGAGCCCTCCGAGACCCGAAGTCAGCCGATCCCATGGGCCCTCTCCCGGACGACCCGTCCTGGGCAGCGGGCGGCGAGGAGCTGACGCTCGTGGAGCGTACCGCGCAGGGGGTCCGCGACGTCACCACGGTCGTCACGGACGCGGCACGACCCTAGAACGGACCTCGCGCCGTACCCGTCACCGGGACTCGAGGTCGGCGATGATGCTCTTCATCTCGGCGATCTCGCGCTTCTGGGCCTCGATGATCTCGTCTGCCAGCTCGCGGGCTCGAGGATCCTCGATGTCGGCGCGCTCGCTGGTGAGGATCGCGATCGAGTGGTGAGGGATCATCGCCCGCATCCAGGCGACATCACCGATGGTCGACTGCGAGCGGACCAGCCACAGTCCGAGCGAGAAGACGATGACCGCGACAGCGACGATCGCGGCATTGACGGCCTTCTTCTTGTACATCCCCAACATGAAGCCGAGCATGATGACCGCCATCGTCGCGGTCGACATCATCGTCATGAAGAATCGCGTCCAGCTCCAGTAGACGTGGTCGAACTGGTAGGTGTTGAAGTACATGACGACATACATCACCGCACCGGCGGTGAGGATCATCAGCAGGAACCGCACGTAGTTCCCCCCGCGGCCGCCATGGCCGGTGCCCTCATGGGTGTCTCCGCCTCCATCGGCGGGTCGGGACGACTGCGATGACTCGTGCGTCTGGGACATGACTCCTCCTTGGTCTCTCCGCAGGGCTTCCGCGCCCCCTCTAGTACGTGACGACTAGTAGTCCGTGACGACGACACCTCTCCAGAAGGCGACGCGGTCGGCGATCTCGCGAGCCGCGTCCTTCGGCTCGGGGTAGCACCACGCAGCGTCGACGTTCTCCTTGCCGTCGACCGTGACGGTCAGGTAGGACGCGGTGCCCTTCCACGGGCAGACGGTGTGGGTGTCGGTCTCGGTGAAGAGACTCTCGTCGAGGCTCTCGCGCGGGAAGTAGTGGTTACCCTCGACGACGACGGTGTCGTCGCTCTCGGCGAGGGTCGCGCCGTTCCAGGTGGCTCGCATCGTCCGCGCCTCAGCCCTGTCCGCCGCCGGCGACGGCCTGCAGAGCCCTCGTGAGCCGCTCGGCTGCATCCGCGGCGACCTCTTCGATGGCATCACTGTCGCTCAGCTGGGACATGATCCGCGGGTCGAGGGCCTCGACCACGACCTGGTCCCCGTCGACCCGGACCACGACGTTGCACGGGAGCAGGGTGCCGACGGACGGGTCGGCGGCCACGGCGGCGTGGGCCAGCGGGGGTCGGCAGGCGCCGAGGATGAGGTAGGGCGGGATGTCGGCGTCGAGCTTCGCCTTGAGCGTGGCGGCGAGGTCGATCTCGGTGAGGACCCCGAAGCCCTCGTCGGCGAGCGCCGCCCGCGTCGCCTCGACGGTGGACTCGAAGGTCCCGGTGCTGGTGACAGACATGGAGTAGGCCATGGCTGCAGTCTCTCACCGGAGACGAGAGTCGGTCATCAGCAGGGCGGGAGTCATTTTCGCGGTCGACACTCGGCCTAGAGTCGGTGCGTGACCGATGACGGAGTGGACCAAGATCCCATGCGCCTCCTGGAGGAGGTCGAGCGCGGAGCCGGGCTTCAGGCCGGGCTGCGGCTGTTCGACGCATCGGCGCCGGTTCGGGTCGAGGAGATGCTCGGCGCGTGGCGCGGATCCGGAGTCCCCACCGGGAGCCCTCTCGACGGTCTGCTCGAGACCTACGGATGGCACGGCAAGAGGTTCGACGGACCGGACGAGGCGCACGCCCTCGTGTTCACAGACGACCGCGGCCGGTTCAGTGTCAGTCCTGCAGGCGTGCCCCTCGCCGTGCTGCTGCGGCTCGGTCCGCGCCTTCGCAGCCAGCGCGCTGGGTCAGCGTTGCGCCCACTGCTGCGGGCCCGACGCACCCGCCGGCCCACAGCGCGGTTGCGAATGGTCGAGTACCGCGGGGTCGTCACCGGGACGATGTGCTACGACGCTCTCC
>JBHEPF010000103.1:0-2673 GCA_046260445.1 Dermatophilaceae bacterium
GTGACCGGTGGGTTCGGACGTCGCTCAGACCGCGCATTCATCAGCGCACTTGCCGAGGCTGGACTCGTCGATCTCGAGACCCTCAACGACCGCGTCGGGTGTCTCCCGTCGACCGTCGCTCCAGAGGTCCGCAAGGCAGCCCACGCCATCGTGCACAGCCTCGGTCAAGGCAACCGCTGAGCCCACACCCATCCCTGGGGACTGCCCCGGCTTCGGTTGGCCCCGGCCCTGCGGGCCAAGGTCCGCAACGCCGACGGTGATGCTGACGAGACGCACGGGTAGCGATAGCGGGCGTAATGCCTATGGTAAGTCTGGGCTTGGGTCGGAAGTCCGGTCCGGGCCGACGTGCATCGGGGACCTTGATCCTGACATCAGTGGGCGATCTCGACGTACTGGCCACCATGCGATCCCCGGCGGAGCTCCCCAGCGAGTCGGGTCCCGCGGGGGTCGGTCGCTGCAGCCTCCATCTCGCGCGTGCAGCTCGAGGATCACCCGCGGCAGTCCCTGGCTTCCGGGTGTCCATCGTTGGCTCGATCACCGGCACGGCTTGCCGGGCCTTTGACACGTCGATGACACGGCTTCCTGCGAACGTGCCCGAGCACTGGTTCGAGCGGCCGCGGCCGCCACCGGCGAGGTGATCGCGCAGAGGTGCGAACGGTCGAGCGCCCCGTGGATCGCACACGGACCATGACCAGACCGACGAGCAGGTACCCGAGGAGTCCCGTGATGAACCGCACCGGTACACCGCCCCGAGGCCACACCCACACCCGATCCAAGAGGACGACTCGCTCGTCCCGCGTCGAAACCGCTGCCCTCGTGGCGATCGCACTGGTGCTCGCCGCATGCGGCGACGCCGAGGAGTCTGCGGCGCCGGACGACCCGGCCGAGGTCGCCGAGGCAGCCACGGACGACGCGGACGGTGGCGTCGAGGTCGAGAACGATGACAGCGAAGGCGACAGCGATGCGGGATCGTCGAGCCTCACCACGACGTTGTCTCCGGGCACGATCCCCGACACCTTCCCCCCGGAGATGCCATTGCCCGATGACTACCTCGTGCTGCGGGGCGCGTCGACCACCAACGTCGACGGGGTCGAGAACATCGATGTGGTGCTGATCACCACCGGCACGGTCGAAGCGCAACGGCAGTTCTACACATCCGAACTTGAGGCGGTCTACGGCGGGGTCGTCAGCCAGCCCGAACTCGCCGGCCAGCCGCTGATCGTCGCCGGTGACACGTTCGAGCGTGGGATGGTCCAGGTCACGGCGTACGACGACGCGATGGATGAACTCTACGAGGACCTCGACAGCACCGGCTTCCCGGTCCAGGTCAACATCTCCGTGGGCGCGGCGCCCGAGGACTAACCCCTGCTGCACCGCGAATCAACTGGCCACGCCTTCCCGCTCCACACTGACGTCGAGGGTCCGGGTACCGACAGCACCCTCAAGCGCGACCCGACCGGTGACTAACCGCCGAATGTGCACGGTCTACGGACCCCTGGATCCGCAGGTGAGAAGGAGCTCGTGGCCTCTGAAGCCGAGTGTCTGGATAACGGTCCTTGCGGCGAAGGACCGCATCTGGAAGCAGTAGCCTCGATGACCCAACTGCGGACAGGGGTAACGCTTCGACCCGGACTCCCAGCCGTCAACTGTGTGCGGTTCGGCCACGTCGGTGCTTCCGCGGAGGCGCCCACAACGATCCCCCTGCGCGCGCTTGTGACCGAGCCGTAGCCCTTCTCACGATCGTTGAGGCCTGGCGGGCCGGCCTGTCGGTCATGGACCATCTTGACGAGCTTGCGGGCACTCTCGGCTGGTATCTGAGGCTGCTCTCGGGCGGCGGCCGGTCACGCCCTGTGGTCGGCGCCGGTGGCTGCGGTTCGGAGGTGGGTTTCGATCTGTCGACGGTGGGTGGTGAGCATGTCGGCATCGGGTCGGTCGGTCCAGGCGCGTAGGTCGGTGATGATGGGTGGGGCGGTGCGCAGCAGTGTGAGGCCGGTCCCGAACGGCAGGGTTCGCAGGGTGTCGGGTGCCATGATCGGTACACGGCGTAGGGAGCGTTGGCTGGATCGGCCGCCGTAGGCATCGATGCTGGTGGAGTCGGTGGTGTCGTCTCGGTCGCCGATCAGGGCGGAGAGGTCTTGGAGATCGCGGCTGTTGGAGCCGCCTCCGAGGATGATCTTGACGATCGAGGCGTCCCAGATCGCTCCGGCGGCGTCGTTGCCCCACTTGACGCGGGCTTGGGCCATCGATTGGAGGACTGGCAGGGTGGTGATGCCGGTGCCGCCGCCTTCGGCCATGAGTGTCGGTAGGGAGGGCAGCGGGGCGAGGTTGCCGATCTCGTCGAGCGCCAGCAGCAGGGGCGGGTCGAGTCGGGCGCCGGGCGAGGTGGCGGCCAGGGTGCGGACCACTTCGACGAGGTCTTCGATGAACGCGGCGACCAGCGCCGCTGACGCGCCAGCGCCGGCGCCGGTGGCGAGCAGGTACAGGGTGCCGTTGTCGCGGAGGAAGCTGATGGGGTCGAACGCTTCGCCGTGCCGTGGGCTGATGGCGTCGAGCACGCGGGGGTCGGCCAGGGCGGAGAAGGCCAGGGAGACGCCTTGCCAGATCGAGTCGCGGGTGCGTGGGTCGGACTGGATCATCGCGTCGAGCGATTCGGCCCAGCCGGTGGCGGCGTCG
>JBHEPF010000108.1:0-16988 GCA_046260445.1 Dermatophilaceae bacterium
GTCCTCATAGGAACCCGTGGCGGGGTCCCACGCACCACCGCAGGTGACGATGTGAAGGCGAGGGGTCCCGGTGCGGTCGAAGATCGCGTCGAGGTCGATGACGGTCTTGGGATAGCTGTCCACGCGTTCGATGACATAGCGCACCTCCTCGTCTGCAGTCGTGACGACGACCTCGTCGCCGGGGGAGAGCTCGTCCAGTCGGGCGAGGGGACCGACGCGTTCGCGGCTGTCGATGTGGGCGGACAGGACGGTCGCGCCCGTCTCTGTCGTGGGGCCAGGGCCGAAGCGGTACCACCCGGCGATGCGTGGATCATCCGGGATCTCCATGGCCTGGTCGGTGGTGATGCCGGTCGGGACGACCGGCAGCTCGGCGTCGATACTGGGGATGGTCAGCCGGCTGGGGGCTGCTATCTCCACGACGGGCGGCGGTGTGGCCGGCCGGGTGGCGAGGGTGGGAGTCGAGTTCGGTGCCGGTTTCGGTGCCGGTGCGGCCATCCCTGTCGGGGCCGGCCCACGGAGGGCGGCGCCGGCGGCCTCGGCGTCGGTGATGCGGTTCGGGCCGAGAGAGGCCACCACCGCATACACGAACGCTCCGGTGAGGAGGGTGGCCACGAGGATCGCGACCACCCTCCCCAAGCCGTGCCGGATCGACATGATCAGGCGTCGACGCTCACGCGACGGCGGGTGCCGACGTAGGCCAGACCGGCTGCACCGAGCGCGGCGAGGGCCGCGAGCGAGCCGGCGTTCATCGTGCCGCTCTGGCCGCCGGTGCCCGAGGGGACGCTGTCCGGCGAGCTGTGCAGGCCGTCGAAGGACTGGACGGCGAGGGCGAGGTTCTCACCCTCGGCGGAGCCCCAGGCGTACACGATGGTGTGGGTGCCCTCGGCGAGGTTGACGTCGGCCGGGCCGATCGCGACGGTGTCGGTGCCCGCGAGGACGACGTCGGCCTTGATGGTCCCGGCCGCGAGGTCGGCGGAGGCCTCGTTCGGGTTTTCGAGGCCGGGGAAGGCCACCTCGCCGTTGGCGCGGACGTCGACCGCGGGGGCGGCGGCGGTGTGGCGCACGGTGATCCGGGCCTCGCCCGCAGCCGTCGCGCTGTTGTCGTTGACGAACGGCGTGAGGATGGGGGTGCCGGTGGCGTCGAGGTGGGCGACGACAGTGATGTTGGCACCACCGGGGACGGTCACGCCGTTGGCCTCGATGATGGCGTCAGCGTCGACGTTCTCGGCGTCGCCCGCGACGACCTTGAGGTCGTAGTCGCCGGCCGGGAGCTTCAGGCCGTCGGTGAGGGTGCCGGGGGTGAAGTCGTCGAGCGTGAGGTCGCCGTTGACGTAGACGTCGACGGTCGCGTCCGGCACTGCGTGCAGGACGAAGACGGTCGCCTCGTGGCCGTCGGCGAGGGCCGGGGCGGCGAAGGCGAGCGTGAGGCCTCCGGCGAGTGCGAGTGCAGCGGTCTTGCGCATGAGCGTTTTCCCTTCATCAGGGGACGCGTTGGTGCGTCCTGCCCATGTATTCCGACCTCACCCCGGTTCTGGATGCACTTCCCTGGAAAAACTTTGAGCGAGTTTTCCTCAGTTCTTCCTCAGGGCCGTCGATCGGCGGTCCGGGACCGGGTCTCGGCCATCTTCGTGCGGGCGTAGGGGATCCCCACGGTGAGCATCCCGAGGGCGACGACCACGGCCGCTGCGAGGAGCCCGCACAGCAGTGCGAACCCGATGTGGATGGCGATGTCCCAGAACGGGTTGCCCGGAGCGACGCTGAGTCCCCGCGCCGCACCCCAGGCGACACCGCCCGCGAAGGCGATGGCCGTGAGGACCATCAGGACGATGGTCACCCCCGCCGAGCGCGCCACCCGGCCCCGGTCGGCGAAGAAGTCGGTGTCGTCGGTCAGGTCCTCGTTGCCGTCGAACTCACCGAGGACGTCGTAGTCCTCGCGCTCGGAGAGGGGGATTCGTCTGCGCATGGTTTCGTCAGCCTAACCTGCGAGGCGGTCGGCGATCGCGAACGCGACGGCGAAGGCACCGAGGCCGAGGACGAGGCTCAGGACGAGGGTGGCGACGAGTGCGGGGATGCGCCGCTCGCGCAGCGCGTCCCAGAGCTCGAGGGCGAACGTCGAGAAGGTCGTGTAGGCGCCGCAGAAGCCGAGGCCGACAAGGAGGATGAGTCGCTCGCCCGCGCTGGCGCCCAGGACGACCCCGAGGACTGCCGAGCCGAGGACGTTGACGACGAGCGTGCCCGCCACGCCCGTGCCGCCCAGCCGAACGCGGACGAGGTGAACGGTGAGGAACCGCAAGGGAGCGCCGACCGCCGCGCCCAGCGCGACGAGGAGGACCTCAAGCACCCTCGGTCACCTCCTCCGCGTCGAGCTCCGCGCGGTCGCTGCGCCAGATCCGCCCTCCGGCGAGAGCGCCCGCGATGACGGCCAGCAGTCCTGCGGCCACCGAGCCCAGGATGTATGCGGCGCTCACCCCGGGTGCACCGGCGGACCAGAGCCGGTGGGTCTCGGCGGCGAAGGCGGAGTACGTCGTCCACCCGCCGAGGAGGCCGACGGCGGCGAGGGGCCGTACCCACGGTGGAGGTGCGGGGTGGGCGGTGAGCCAGGCGACGAGTAGCCCCATGGCGAGGGCACCGGTGACATTGACGAGAAGAGTTGCCCAGGGGAGGCCGGACGCGGCGGGGGTGGGTGAGAAGGGGATGGCCGTCTCCACCGCATACCGGCCGACGGACCCCAGCGCACCGCCGAGGGCGATGAGACCGACCGCACGAGGGGAGGGTTGGACCACGGGCCGTGGCCGTCAGCGCAGGGTGGCGAGGTGCTCGGCGATCCGGCCGATCGCCTCGGTGAGGGTCTCGGTGTCCGGGAGGGTGACGAGGCGGAAGTGGTCCGGTTCGAACCAGTTGAAGCCGGTGCCGTGCGTGACGAGGATCTTCTTGGCGCGGAGCAGCTCGATGACGAACTCCTCGTCGTCCTCGATCGGGTAGACCTCGGGGTCGAGTCGGGGGAAGCAGTACAGGGCGCCCCTCGGCTCCACGCACGAGACCCCGGGGATCTCGTTGAGCAGCCGGGACGCGAGCTTGATCTGCTCGTAGAAGCGCCCGCCGGGGGCGATGAGCTCGTTGATCGACTGGTACCCCCCGAGGGCGGTCTGGATCGCGTGCTGAGCCGGGACGTTGGCGCACATCCGCATGTTGGCGAGCAGCGTCAGGCCCTCGAGGAAGTCCTCCGCCAGGTGCTTCGGTCCGGAGACCATGACCCATCCGGCGCGGTAGCCGCAGACCCGGTAGGCCTTGGACAGCCCGCTGAAGGTCAGGCAGAGGACGTCCTCGCCGGCGAAGGTCGCGGCGTGATGGTGGACGGCGTCGTCGAAGATGATCTTCTCGTAGATCTCGTCGGCCATGACGACGAGCAGGTGCCGGCGGGCGATGTCGACCAGGGCCCTGACGGTCTCCTCGCTGTAGACCGCGCCGGTCGGGTTGTTGGGGTTGATGATGACGAGGGCGTGGGTGTTCTCGGTGATCCTGGCCTCGATGTCGGCCAGGTCGGGGTTCCACCCGTTGCTCTCGTCGCAGCGGTAGTGCACCGGGGTGCCGCCGGAGAGCGCGACCGCGCCGGTCCACAGCGGGTAGTCCGGCGCGGGGACGAGGATCTCGTTGCCGTCGTCGACGAAGGCCTGCAGGACCATCGAGATGAGCTCGGAGACGCCGTTGCCGATATAGACGTCCTCGACGGTCGTCTCCCGGAGCCCATGGGCCTGGTAGTACTGCGCGACGGCGGTCCGGGCCGAGTAGATCCCCTTCGAGTCCACGTATCCCTGCGAGTGCGGGAGGTTGTAGACCATGTCCGCGACGATCGCCTCGGGGGCCTCGAACCCGAACGGGGCGGTGTTGCCGATGTTGAGCTTGAGGATCTTGTGGCCCTCGCTCTCGAGCCGCTGTGCCTCGACGAGGATCGGGCCCCGCACGTCGTAGCGGACGTTCTGCAGCTTCTTGCTCTGGACGATGGGGCGCATGGGCCCATCCTCGCAGCCGACTCCGTATGCGCGCCGCCGGGTTTGGCGCCCTGCTGCGGTCAGGGTGCGGTCAGGGCGCGGTCAGGCGCGATCGAGGAGAGGGCAGTCCAGCCAGGCGTCGGCGAGGCCGAACGCCTCGACGAGGGTGAGTGCGTCCGGGGCGAGCCCCGCGCACAGCGCGTCGACCCGGGCGGTGATCGCCTTGGACTGCGCCGCCGAGATCCGGCCGTGCTCGAGGAACCACGCGGCGTTGGCCTCGACCGTCGAGTACACGAACAGGTCGCAGACCCGCCCGAGCAGATCGCGCGCGGGACCCTCGCTCGTCTCGGTCGCGGCTGCCAGCGCCTCGAGGAGGAGCCGGTCGATGTGCGCCCAGCCGGCCGCGAGCATGTGCTGCTGCGCGGCGGTGAGCACCTCGATCGGGTCGGCGTTCTCGTCCTTGGCCAGCGCCCGCATCCGGGCGGCCAGGGTGGCGACCGTGTGCTGCTCCCGGTCCTCGAAGAGCGCGAGCTGCCCGCCGCGGTCCTCGAGTGCGTTGTCGGCGTCACGGCCCGGTGCCCCGGCGAGCAGCCGCTGCACGATCGAGCCTCCGAAGGCGCGCTCGACGACGGACTCGGCGACGTTGCGCGCCCCGAACAGGATCATGGCGCGGGTGTCGAAGGAGTCGAAGCTGTCCTTGTACTGCGTGAGCAGACCCTTGGCGACGAGCTGGAGCAGCACCGTGTTGTCGCCCTCGAACGTCGTGAAGACGTCGGTGTCGGCCTTGAGCGCGCCGAAGCGGTTCTCCCACATGTAGCCGGCACCGCCGCAGGCCTCGCGGCACTCCTGGATCGTGTAGGTGGCGTGTGCGGTGTTCGCGATCTTGATCGACGCGGCGCGCTCCTCCAGGCGTCGCACCCTCGCCTCGTCGGGCTCGATCTCCGTGGAGAGCTCGTGCAGGTCCTCGACGAGCTCGTTCGTCGCGAGCGCCAGGGCATAGCTGCGCACGAGGGGCACGAGCAGGCGGCGCTGGTGCGTCGCATACTCCAGCAGGCGGATGCCGTCCTTGCCGTCGGGGCGGGTGAACTGGTCGCGCTGGTCGGCGTAGCGGACCGCCAGCGTGAGTGCGTTGCGGGTGGCCGAGCCCGCAGCGCCACCGACGGTGACCCGGCCGCGCACGAGGGTGCCGAGCATCGAGAAGAACCGCCGGCCGTCGCTCTCGATGGGGGAGGTGTACGAGCCGTCGTCAGCGATCGACCCGAACCGGTCGAGCAGGTTGCCGCGAGGCACCCGCACCCGGTCGAAGGCGATCTCGCCGTTGTCGACACCGGGCAGTCCGATCTTGGGGCCGCAGTCCTCGAGGGTGACGCCGGGGAGCGCGCTGCCGTCCTCCCCGCGGATGGGCACGAGGACGCAGTGCACGCCATGACTCCGGGCGGCATCGCCGTCGCCGACGACGAGCTGGGCGAACACCGCGGCGAGGGTGCCGTCCTTGGCGGCGTTGCCGATGTAGTCCTTGGTCGCGCTCGGGCTCGGGCTGTGGACGACGATCTCGTCGGTCTCGGGGTCGTAGGTCGCGGTCGTCTCGAGGTTGGCGACGTCGGAGCCGCCGCCGATCTCGGTCATCGCGAAGCAGCCGAGCAGGGAGCCGTCGCCGATGCGCGAGAGGTACTCGGTGTGGTGACGCTGGGTGCCCAGCCCGGCCACGGCGCCACCGAACAGACCGACCTGCACCCCGACCTTGACGAAGAGGGAGAGGTCGACGTGGCCGAGGCACTCGAAGGCGGTGACCGAGGTGCCGATGTCGCCGGACTCGCCAGGCTCGTCCGAGAACCCCGCCGCGGCCCACGGCTCCTTGAGGAGGCGGAGCAGCTGGTCGGTGGTCCGCTCGCGGTACTCCGCGATGGGCAGCGGCGTGGTCGGGGTCGCCCAGTCGGCGGTGCCGAGCCGCTCCCGCACCGTGTCCCGCACCTCGCTCCAGCGGCCGTCGAGCGTGCGGCGCAGGTCGGCGGCGAGGTCGGCGGCGGTGGGACTGGTGATCGGGTCGGTCATTCCTCGACCCTACGGGCGTGCGCGGTCGATGATGGGGTATGCGCGTCTCACGTCGTCCTGCACACGTCGCCCTCGCGGTGGTCGCCGCTCTGACCCTCGGGGGCTGTGGGGGATCCGGCGGTGGGCCGGGCGAGGTGCCGGTGCGGTCGACACCGACGGCGAGCGAGACGATGGCCGAGTCGGCGACGGTGCCGCCCATGGGGGTCGTGCCGCCACTCGAGGTCCAGGTCGTCACGGACCGGACCGAGCACGGGTGGGACATCGGGTTCCTTCCCGACGGAGGCGCCCTTGTCACCGAACGCGGCGGCCGGCTCACGCACCTGTCGTCCACGTCCCCGGGCGCGGAGGTGAAGCGCGTCGACGCCGACCTCAGCGAGGTGTTCGCCTCGGGCGAGGGCGGTCTCCTCGGGATGGTCGTCCACCCCGACTTCGAGACCAGCCGGGAGTTCACGACCTGCCTCAACCACCAGGAGGGCGGCCGGCCCGTCGACATCCGGCTCGTCACGTGGCGGCTGAGCGACGACAACGCCTCGGCCGAGAAGGTGCGCAACCTCCTCACCGGCATTCCCACCGGCAGCGGACGGCACTCGGGGTGTCGTCCCACGATCGGCGCGGACGGCGTGCTCGTCGTCGGCACCGGTGACATCGCCGACGGATCTATGCCGCAGGACCTGTCCCGGCTCGGCGGCAAGGTGATCCGGCTCGACCTGAGGACCGGGGAGCCGGCCTCCGACAACCCGTTCATCGAGGCGGCCGATGAGCGCCAGCGCTATGTCGTCAGCTATGGCCACCGCAACCTCCAGGGTGTGGCGATCCAGCCGGAAACCGGCGAGATCTACACCGCCGAGCACGGGCCGAACGTCAACGACGAGGTGAACCGGATCGACTTCGGGGGCAACTACGGCTGGGACCCGTCGCAGGGTGGAACGGTCGGGGGCTATGACGAGTCCGTGCCGATGACCGATCTCGAGCGCTTCCCGGACGCGGTGCCGGCTGTCTGGCAGACCGGCGGGATGACCGAGGCGCTCTGTGCCGCGACCTTCCTCGAGGGGGAGCAGTGGGGTGCTCTCGACGGAGCGCTCGTTGTGACAGCGCTCAAGGGCTCGAAGCTCATCCTGCTCACCCTCGACGACGCCGGTGAGGTCGAGCAGGTCTCGGTGCCGGGGGAGCTCGACGACGAGTTCGGCCGGCTGCGGGCCGCCCGACTCGGACCCGATGGCGCGCTCTACATCACGACGACGAACGGCGAGGGCGACAAGGTCCTGCGGGTGACACCGGCGAGCTAGCCCGGGTGCATCAGTGCGAGAGGTGCTCGACGGTCGTCGTCACCGTTGTGAGCGAGGGCCACGGCGGGGTCGACGAGAAGCCGAAGCGACACGGCGGGTCGATGGGGGCCAGTGACCCCAGCTGCCCGCCGTCGAGGATCCCGGCGACGGAGGTCACGGCCCTCAGATCGGTCGCGCCGTAGTACTCTCTGCGCCCCTCGAGGGCGGTTCCCACGGTCTGCACCCCCTTGACGAGACGCGGGGCGACCGGCGCGATGACCCGGCTCCAGGCGGGCGAGGTCGCCACCCGGCCCGGGACCGCCCGCAGCAGCCACCCGAGAGGGAGTCGGCCCCCGACGGTGAAGACGAGCCGCAGGGACGGTGTCGTCACGTGCCACCCGACCCCCTCCACATCGACGGCGACCGGCTCGACCCGCACCTCGTCGAACGAGTAGGTGCTCGTCACATAGGTGGCGATCTCGTCGGAGGGGGCGAGCAGGATGCGGTGGCCGTCGGCTCGCTCGACCATCACGTCAGAGAACGCGCCGCCCGTCTCGACACTAAGCGGAGAGGTGCGCCAGCGGCCGACGACGAGCCGGGTCCCGGAGGTCGTCCCGACCCCCGCGATGTGGCCCTCGAACCGATCACGTGCCTGCCGCATACGGCCAACCGTAGGCGCGTGCAGCCGGGGGACTACTTCTTCTTCGGACCTCGGATGATCATGACGGGTGACGTCGCCGTCTCGAGGACCTTGTGCGAGACCGAGCCGAGCAGCATCCCGCGGAACCCGCCCCGACCGCGGCTGCCCATGACGAGGAGCGAGGCGTCGGCCGACTCCTGGGTGAGAACGGCAGCGGCCGGTCCGCGGATGACCCGGATGTCGACCTCGACGTTCGGGTACCGCTCGCGCAGCTCGGCCAGACCCTCCTCGACCATCCGGTGGTAGCCGCTCTCGACCTGCTCCCACGCCGGGGTGTCGGGCGTGGTGACGACCGCGCCGTCGACGACCTCGGCATACCAGCTCGTCACGGTGCGCACCGACGTGCCGCGCAGGTCGGCGATCCAGAATGCGCGCTCGGCGGCGGCTCGCGAGCCGTCGCTGCCGTCGAAGCCGAGAACGACCGGGCCCTCGGCGTCGGTGCGGGTGCCCTCCGGGAGGATGACCACCGGGCAGCGCGCGTGGAGCGAGACGGCGAGAGCGGAGCGGCCGAGGAGCAGCCGCTCCAGACCGCTGATCCGGCTGGAGCCGACGACGATGAGATAAGCGTCGTCGGAGGCCTCGATGAGCGCCTCCTCCGGATGCATCCATGGCTCGGAGCCGGTGATCTGCAGCTCCGGCCAGTCGGTCTTCGCGCGCTGGAGAGCGGACGACAGGATGGTGCTGTCGAGGACGAGATCGGGCACGAACACCAGGCCGCGAGCGGCGATCGGGTTGGCGGCCGCGAGCTCGACGGCGATGTCCTGCGCATGGAGCAGGTGGAGCGGCTTGCCGGCCCGGGTGGCGGCTCCGGCCGCCCAGCGGACACAGGTCGCGTCACGGTCGCTGCCGTCGATGCCGACGACCACTGCGCCGGTGGGAACCTCGTCGGACGGGGTGGTGGTGGCGTCGTCGTTGTCGCTCATCGTTGCCTCCTGGGGGTGGGCCGTACCGCCTATGACCAGCCTATTCCTCCCCACGACGGCGTGGGTCGCGGGTAGGGTCCGAACATGGCCGCGACGCAACTGCCCGCCTCCGCCCGACGGGGGTATGCGCTGGGCTCGGTGGCGACCGGGTCGTTCGGCACCGTCCCGGGCCTGCTTCTCCTGCCCTACCTCACCGACCGGCTCGGCATCGCCGCCGGCGTGGCCGGGCTCATCGTCTTCCTCCCCAAGGCCTGGGACACGATCCTCAACCCCATCGCCGGGCGGATCTCGGACCGGTCCCGCAACCCGGGCGGCCGGCGGCGGCCGTTCCTCCTCACCGCCGGCATCGCGCTCGCGATCTGCTTCGCCCTGCTCTTCATGGGTCCGACGAGTCCGCGCGGTCTGGCCGCCACCTGGGTGGTCGTCACCTTCCTCGCGTGTGCCACCGCCTATGCCTTCTTCCAGGTGCCGTATGTCTCGATGCCGGCCGAGATGACCGACGACTACGACGAGCGCACCCGGATCATGACCTGGCGGGTGGCGATCCTCGCGCTGGCGATCCTCGTCAGCGGTGGCGTCTCTCCGGCGATCCGCGACGCGCTGCCGACCGGGTGGGACTACCGCGCGGTCGGTCTCTTCGTCGCCAGTCTCATCCTCGTCGGCGCTCTCGGGGCGTGGCGAGGGACGCGAGGCGTCACGATGCGCAGCTACGGCGAGGCCGGTGGCAGCCTCGGGGAGCAGCTGCGGATCGTCTCCCGGGCCCGCAACTTCCGGCTCCTGCTCATCACCTTCGTCATCCAGGCGCTTGCAGTCGGGGCGATGCTCGCCGGCGTGGACTACGTCGCCCGGGTCTATCTGGGGGCGACAGGGATGTCGACCGCGCTCTTCGTCGCGTTCGTCGCGCCCGCCATCCTCGTCACCCCGCTGTGGCAGCGGTTCGGCGAGCGTCGCGGCAAGCGCACCGGGTACCTGTTGTCGTCCGCATTCCTGGGCGGCGGCGCGCTCCTCACCCTCGTGACGATGCAGGTGTCGCTCCTCGCCCTCGTCCTCACGACCGCAGTGATCGGGATCGGCTACGCGGGGGCTCAGATGTTCCCGATGGCGATGCTGCCGGACAACGCGGCGGTCGACGGGATGCGCACCGGTGAGAACCGGGTCGGCGTCTACACCGGGGTCTGGACCGCCGGCGAGACCTTCGGGCTGGCTCTCGGACCGCTGGTGTACGCGGGGGTCCTCTCCCTCGGCGGCTACGTCTCGTCGACGGACGGGCTTGCGCAGCAACCAGACTCGGCGCTCACGGCGATCGCCTGGGGCTTCGCGGTCGTCCCCGCGGTGCTGGTCGCCCTGTCCGTCATCACTCTCGTCCGGTACCGCCTCGACCAGGCCGAGGTCGAGGCCGCAATCGCCGCGGGCGTGCGGCCCGTCTGAAGGAGAGTCCGTGCCCCAGCGACCCAGCCCCGACCTCGATGCCGTCCGCGCCAGACTCGAGGCGCTCCGCGAGCACGACCTGCCGACACACGGCGGCCACACGCTGGCGTACGTCTACGACTCCGGTCTCGCCGACGTCGACGAACTCGGTCGCGAGGCGCTCGCGATGTATGCGTCGACCAACGGCCTCGACCCGACCGCCTTCCCCTCGTTGCTGCGGATGGAGAACGACCTCCTCGGCACGGCGGCCCGGCTGCTCGACGGTCCCGAGGCGGTCGGCGCGGTGACCTCGGGCGGGACCGAGTCGGTCCTCCTCGCTGTGCTCGCGGCCCGGGACGCTCATCCCGACGTTGAGCAGCCGCAGA
This sequence comes from Dermatophilaceae bacterium, assembly GCA_046260445.1. Classification (GTDB taxonomy): domain Bacteria; phylum Actinomycetota; class Actinomycetes; order Actinomycetales; family Dermatophilaceae; genus F2B08. The sequence continues at coordinate 10,723 of JBHEPF010000108.1, forward strand.
TGGTCCTGCCGACGACGGCCCACGCCGCGTTCCTCAAGGCGGCACACTACTTCGGGGTCGAGCCGGTGCTCGTCGACGTCGACCCGCGCACCTACCGGGCCGATCCCGAGGCGATCCGGTCGGCCGTCACTGAAGACACCATCCTCCTCGTCGGATCGGCGCCGTCGTATGCGCACGGCGTCGTCGACCCGATCCCGGAGCTCGCGGCGATCGCGGCGGAGGCCGGCGTGCGCTGCCATGTCGATGCCTGCATCGGGGGCTGGGTGCTGCCGCATCTCACAGCGGTCGACCTCGCGTCGGTCCCGCCCTGGACCTTCGCCGTCCCCGGCGTCACGAGCATCAGCGTCGACCTGCACAAGTACGCCTACACCCCCAAGGGCGTCTCGCTGCTCCTCCACCGCGACCCTGCGCTGCGCAGATCGCAGTACTTCGCCTCCGCCGACTGGCCCGGATACACGATGCTCAACTCGACGATGCAGTCGACCAAGTCGGGAGGTCCGCTCGCGGCCGCCTGGGCGGTCGCCACCGCGATCGGTGAGAGGGGGTATGTGTCACTCGCCCGACAGGCCCGGGCCGGTGCCGTGGCACTCACCTCGGAGATCGGGCTGGAGTGGGAGCGAGGACTCGAGCACCTGCGGGTCGTCGTCGAACCGGACTCCACGCTCGTGGCGGTCGAGAGCGACAGCGAGTGCGACGTCTTCACGATCGCCGACGAGATGCTCGCCCGGGGATGGTTCGTCCAGCCGCAGATGGCCTACCGGGGTATGCCGGCGACCCTGCATCTGACGGTGAGTGCGGCGACCGAGCCCAGTGTCGGGGACTTCGTCGTGGCCCTCGAGGAGTCCGTCGCGGCGGCGGTCGTGGCCGGCCCGATCGAGGTCGACCCCGGCCTCGCCGAGGCCGCGACGGCGCTCGACCCGGCGACCCTCGACGACGCGGCCTTCGACGGACTGCTCCAGCTGGCCGGGCTCGCCGACGGCGACGGCCTCGCGCTGCCCGAGCGGATGGCCCCCGTCAACGCGCTGCTCAACGTCGCGCCCCCGCCGTTGCGCGAGGCGCTCCTCGTCGCGTTCCTCGACCGACTCCAGCGACCTTCGTGCTAGAGCGGGCCGGTGTGCCCGTGGTCGTGCGAGAACACGAGCGTCGTGCGGGTGTGGACGACCGCCTCATAGACCGTGAGGTTGTCGAGGACGAAGTCGCGCAACGCCTCGGCGCTCGCCACGGCGACGTGCAGGAGCCAGTCGTCGTCGCCGGCGACGTGGAAGCTCTGGACCACCTCCGGGAGGGTCGGCAGCAGCCGCATGACCCCGTCGATCTGGGCGCGGTCGTGGGACCGCAGGCGCACCGCGATGATCGCCTGGACCGGCCTGCCGACGGCGGCGGGATCGACCTCGACCGTGAAGCGGCGGATGACCTTCCGGTCGACGAGTGACTTGACGCGGGCGAGGGCTGTCGAGGGTGCGATGGCAGCGCGCGCGGCAAGCCGGTTGTTCGCCAGCCGGGCGTTCGCGGTGAGTGTCTCGAGCAGGATCCGATCGACCTCGTCCAGCGGGGGCGAAGGGATGTTCGGCGAGTGACTCACACTGACCTCCGAGAATGAATAATCTGCGGTGCTGACACTTTCGGCAAACAAAGAATTCGGGATATCTGGTTCTGATTCGCAGGATAGGCGATCCTGGATCCATGGAGACCTACGACGCGCCCTCGGTCCCGATCGACACCCGAGCGGTCCACGCAGGCCGGGGCGACCTCACCGGCCTCGGGGTCCACGCCCTTCCGATCGACCTCTCGACCACCACCCCGCTGCCGAGTGTCGCGGCCGGCGGCGACGCATACGACTGGCTTGCCGGCGGCCATCCGCTCGAGCCCGGGCAGACGGCCGTGTATGCGCGCCTCTGGAACGGCACGGTCGCTCGCTTCGAGGAGGGGTTGGCGGCCCTCGAGGGGGCGGACGCCGCGGTCGCGTTCGCGTCGGGGATGGCGGCGATGTCCGCGGTGCTGCTCTCGCTGGCGCCGGAGCGACGACACATCGTGGCGGTCCGGCCGCTCTACGGCGGCACCGACCACCTTCTCGCGACCGGGCTGCTCGGGACGACGGTGACGTACGCCGCCATCGAGCAGGTGGCGGCGTCGATCACCGGGAGCACGGGGCTCGTCGTCCTCGAGACGCCGGGCAACCCCACGCTGGAGCTCATCGACATCAGGGCCGTGGTCGAGGCGATCGCCTCGACCGGCTTCGACGTGCCACTCCTCGTCGACAACACCTTCGCCACGCCGGTCCTGCAGCAGCCGCTCGAGCACGGTGCCTCGATGGTGCTGCACTCCGCGACGAAGTTCATCGGCGGCCACGGTGACGCCCTCGGGGGTGTCGTGGCGACAAGCGGCGACCTCGCGATGCGGCTGCGGCCGGTGCGCGCGATCACCGGCGGCATCCTGCACCCATGGGCGGCCTACCTGCTCCATCGCGGCCTGGCGACCCTGCCGGTCCGCGTCCGAGCCCAGCAGGCGAGCGCGACGCGGGTCGCCGCTGCGCTCAGCGAGCACCCGTCGGTCTCGCGGGTGTGGCATCCCTCGCTTTCGGAGTGTGACCCTCTCGCGCTCATCGGCCGGCAGCAGAGCGGGCCGGGTGCGGTGCTCGCCTTCGAGCTCGCCGGAGGGTACGCGGCGGCCGCCTCGGTCGCCGAGCACGTCGGCCTCATCACCCACGCCGTCTCGCTCGGGGGAGTCGACACCCTCATCCAACATCCCGCAGCGCTGACTCACCGCGTCGTCGCGGAGGAGGCGAGGCCGAAGGCGGGAGTGCTCCGGGTGTCGGTCGGTCTCGAGGACGTCGATGACATCATCGCCGACCTCGAGAAGGCCATCGCCGGGGTCTAGCTCTCGCAGTCGTCCCTTTGTCGTCCTGCTCGCGACTCAGCCCGTGGCTCGTCCGAACCCCAGCCTGCGGTCGAGCCGGCGGGTCCAGTACCCCACCCACCCGGTGCCGGCGACCCCGATCGCGCCGAGGATGAGGGCCGCCCCCGCGAGCGGGAGGACGACGGTCAAGGCACTGAGCAGCAGTGGCGCGCTCGTCATGCCGATGTCTCCGCTCAGCCGCATCCCTCCGAGGAACTGGGCCCGCGCCTCCGACGGGGCGGTGTCCGCACCCATGGTCATGACCACGCCGGAGCCGAGCCCGTTGCCGACGGCGAGGAGCGCCATGACCGCCGTCACCGCCGGAATGGTCGTCGCGAGGGGGAGCGTGAGGCACGCGAGAGCGGCGCTCGCGGCGACCGGGACCGCGGTGATGGCGCGCCCATAGCGGTCCATCACCCAGCCGCCGGGATAGACCATGAGCAGCTCGATCCCGGAGGCCACGGCGAAGATGAGCGACGTCGTGCTCGCTGAGATCCCGACGTGCTCGGCCCAGAGCGGCATGAGTGAGGTACGCACCGATCGAGAGGCCCCGATGACCGCGATCGCCACGCCGATGGTGAGCATCTCGGTTCGGTAGTGGAAGAGGACCGACCGGACCGAGGCATACCCCGCCTGTCTGGCCGTCGCCCGAGTGGCGGCGCCGAGGTCTGGCATCGTCAACGCCAGCGCGGCGGCCGCGAGGGAGAAGGCGCCGGCGAGGAAGAAGACCGCCCGGATCCCGTCGGCACTGATGAGAGCCGCGCCGATGAGCGGCCCCCCGAAGAGTCCCACCCGATGCGACCCGCCGAGGAGGGACAGCGCCCGCGCCCTGAGGTGGAACGGCACCGCGTCGATCATGAACCCCTGACGCGCGATGAGGAAGACCGTCCACATCATCCCGCTCGCGACGACCGCGACGGCGAGCCAGGCCACGGTCGGGGTGACCGCTGCGGCGGCCATGGCGAACCCGTCGAGGACGCCGGCGATGACGAGGGCCCGCCGCTCTCCCATGCGCGCGATGATCGCCCCGGCCGGCAGTGAGGCGAGGAGCATCCCGACGCTCGTCAGCGCAACGACGAGGGCGGCCATCGGGATGCTCGCGCCGAGCTCGCGAGCCCGAAGAGCCAGGACCGGCATCATCGCCCCGTGCCCGAGGGAGTTGACCAGTGTCGGGCCGTAGGCCGGGATCGCGATGTCCCGGAAGCGGAACTCGCGCGACATCCCCGACCTCCTCGCTCAGTCCGGTTCTCTCGCGCATCGCCGGGCCACTGGGAACGGTGCGTCACGACTCTAGACCCGGGTAGCGAGACGGAGACGACCGATCTCACTGTGGGGCCGACCCGGACGCAGACACCCGTCAACGGTGGCCTGTCGGTGGGTGGTGGGAGACTGACGTCGGGCGGGTCTGCGGTGGCCAGAGTTCCGTCGGAATCTGTTGCTGGAGAAACACATTCACTTGGTGAGGTTCTTGCCACGGTCGAGGTCTCGAGATATAATCAAACATTAGTTCAGATCATGACGCAGCCGACCCGACGGTCGCCGGGTCGCGGCAGGGAGAGGAGGGTGGTCGTGGACGAGTACGCGAAGATGCCGGAGTTCGCGGTCTTCGCCTCGGAGGCTGCTGCTGCCTCCGATACCGCCGCTGCCACGCCCCTCCTTGGCGATGGTGACGCTCCGGCCTGCTCGGCGATGGGTGAGGTGAGCCAAGCGTTGGCGGCGTTGACCGAGAGCGCGCGGATCTTGTTCGAGGCCGTCTGCGCGGCATCGGCGGACCGGGGTGTGGCGATGGCGGACCTGGCGCCGGTGGTCGCGGGCGCGAACCTGCTGGAGCGGGCCGCTTCGGCGGTGACGATCGCGGCGACGGCGGGGTATGCGCGTCGGGAGTCCCATGACCATCTCGACGACATCGCTGTACCGGTGGAGTCGATCCGCGCGGTCGGGTTCACCAGCGAGTGGGCCGCATCAGAGCTGGGCCAGCTGCTTCGCCTGTCGACGCGCACTGCAGGCGGTCGGGTGGCGACCGCGGCGCAGCTGAGCGCCCGCTTCCCGCGGGTGCTCCAAGCCGTGGCGCAGGGCGCGATCGAGGCGTGGCAGGCGGACAAGGTGATCGGGCTGATGATGGAGGCCGGCGCCGACGACGAGACCGCCCGCGCCGTGGATGCCTGGCTCGGCCCGCGCCTGGCCACCGGTGACCCGACCCGGATCCTGACCCTGACCCGCTACGCCCTAGGACGCATCGCGCCGCACCTGCTGCCGGACCGGGCCAGGAAGAACCGGGCACGGAGGGCGATCGATCGTTGGGAGGTCGAACCCGGCCTGAGCGAGATCACCGCCCGGATGCCCACCCACCAGGCCGCCGCGATCTGGTCCGCGGCGACGTCTCTGGCCAAGGAGTACCAGGGTCTGCACCCCGAGCTGACCTTGGACCAGGCGCGGCTGGATGCGTTCGTCGATCTCGCCCTGGCGAACGTCACGGTCACCACCCACGTCACCTTGGGGATTCCGATGGTCACCTCGGCGTATGCCCGCACGGGAGAGGCTCCGACCGACCTGCTCGACGAGCCTGCCGGCATCGACGGCACCGACCCCTCCTACCACTGCGACACCGAACACGACCCCGACCGTGACCCGCCCGAAGACCCCTGGACCACCGAGGGTGCCGAGGGTGCCGAGGGTGGGGAGGGTGCGGAGGGTGCCGACTCCGAGGGTGCCGATCAGCGCAGGTGCGATGTGCAACCGCCGGCACGCGACTTCGGTGCGGAGACGGGCTGCCGCGGTCATTCGCGCGCCGTCGACGAGGACAACACGACCTGTCCGCCCGGCGAGCGCGATCGCGGCTACCGGGGCCCCGGAGCGGCCCCGCTGCGGGTGCCGGCGTGGGCGGCCCACCCGGACGGGCCTCCGCTGGCCTGCATAGGTGAGAGGGAGCGGGCGTGGTGGCTCTCGGGCGTGCACCTACCCGGGCTCGGGTACGTCCCGCCCGACATCGTCCAGGCTCTGACCGCCCAGCTCGGCACGCGCATCAGCGTCGCGCTGCTCGACGCGCACCGCGGGACCCTGCTCTCCCACGCCACCGACGCCTACCGACCCACCAAGGCCATCAGTGCCCTGGTCGCGACCCGGGATGGGCAGTGCCGCTTCTTCGGCTGCACCCGCCCGGCGACCGGCTGCGACCTCGACCACGCGATCGCCCACCACCGGCACGGTCCGACCAGCGGGCAGAACCTCGCCACGCTGTGCCGTCGGCACCACCGCGCCAAGCAGCGCCGCGAATGGACCTACCTCCTCGATCCCGACAGCGGCGTCGCCTGGTGGATCAACTCCCGCACCGGATCGATGCGCACCACCCTGCCCGCCGTGCCCGCCGGCTC
>JBHEPF010000127.1:0-102445 GCA_046260445.1 Dermatophilaceae bacterium
CGGACGACGGCGACGACCACCGCCAGTCCGGCAGCGCTGCTCAGGACCGCGCCGAGAAGACCGACCGCGGCCTGCTGCCCCCGGGGCAGGAGGAGGCAGGCCACGGCAGTGACGACCGGCATGAGCACGGCAGCGGGCAGCAAGGCGCTCACCTCGGGTCCTCCGTCGTGTGGTCGACGCGCCCGGAGCGTGGCCCGGGGTCGCCCTCCTCGTGCTCGCCAGAGCCCACCGCCCCCGCGAGGACCAGTCCGACACCGGTAAACGCGACGGTGATGACGATGCCGGTGAGAGCGAGCGCCTGTGGCACGGCGTCGACGACCTCGGTGCGGACCGACAACCCCACGAGTGCGAGGAGGGTTCCCGCCCCGACGACGTTCATCGCGACCAGGCGGGCGATGACGTCGGACACCGTGAGCAGTCGCACGACCCCGATCCCCACGAGCAGTGCTGCCAGCCAGAGCGTGAGATCGACGGTCGTCATGAGACGTCCTCGCGCTGCCGGTGGGCGGCGGATCCCAGGGCGAGGAAGACCGTCGCCAGGCTGGCGCCGATCGTCACCGCGAGCACCGACTCGAGAGCGAGGATCGTCTGCCCCGCGGCAGGGCCTCGGATCTGCAGCCACGACCCGCCACCCTCCAGGCCGGCACCGGCGACGAGGACGAAGGCAGCGACGCCGGCCGCGAGCGCGACGCGGAGCAGTGGGCGGACGCGCAAGGTGAGGAGACCGCCGAGGTGCAGCAGGATGAGCGTCGCGGCGAGCACAGCGCCGGACTGGAAGGCCCCACCGGGGCGGCCGGACCCGGCGACGAGGACCCACACCGCGAGCAGGAGGAGCAGGGGCGCGACGAGGCGGACGAAGCGGTCGAGGATGAGCCCCGACGGCGCCGGTGTAGCCGGCTCGGCTGGGGCGACCCGAGGCAGGAAGGCGAGCGCGATGGCTGCTGCGGCGAGGAGGACGACCATCTCCATGAGCGTGTCGAGGGAGCGGAAGCTGAGGAGGACACCGGTGACCGGGTGGTCGACGCCGGTATCGGCGAGAGCCGACTCCACCGCCCCCCCAAGGCCAGGCCTATCCGGCGCGGCTCCTGCGGTGTCGGCACCCCGAGTGAGGCCGAGGCCGACCAGCGCAGCGAGGGCGGCACCGGCGGCCAGGCTCAGGGCCGTGACGGCCGGTCCGCTCGGACGGATGTCGGCGTCACGGCCGAGGAGTGTGACCGCGGCGACGAAGAGGGCGCCGGTCACGCCTGTGCCGATGGCGGCCTCGGCCAGCGCCACGTCGGGAGCCCCGATGAGAGCCCAGTAGAGACTGAGCAGCGCTCCGAGGACGAGGAACCCGACGACAGAGGTCATGCGCCGCCGCCCGAAGAGGGCGACTCCCGCGGCGAGGAGCACGGCGGCGGCGACGGCGACCTCGACCGGACCTGCGGCCCCGCCGATGGTCCCCGTCATCGAGGGTCCTGCGTCGCGAGCAGATGGGCGCTCGTCGCAGCGGCTGCGAGGGCGAGCAGCCAGATCAGGACGAGCTTGGCCATGGCGCCTGGTGAGCCCGCCTGGGGAAGGAGAGCGACGATGACGAAGCCCAGGCCGAGGGTGTCGGCCTTGGCCAGCGCGTGGAGACGCGAGCGGAGGTCGGGCAGGCGGATGAGCCCGACGGTGCCGACCGTGAAGAAGAACGCCCCGGCCGCCGCGGCCAGGATGGTGACGACGTCACCGAGGTGGCTCATCGACACCCCTGACCCTGTCGTGCTCGGCCCGCAGTCTCGCAACGACGACCAGGGTAGCGAGAGCGACGATGGTGAGTGCCACATCGCGCAGTGCGGGGGTCCCGGTCAGGACGGAGGCTGTCGCGAGAGCTGCGGCCCCGGTCGTGCCGGCCAGCAGGACCCCGGTGATGCGGTCCCGGCCGCCGGGTCCGAGGAGTACCCGGGTCAGCGCGACGACCACGTTGGCCACGAGGACGACGAGCAGCACCGTGAGGACCGCGGACACGCTCACGGTCTCGTTCCCCGCCGCTCGAACGAGGAAACCGGCCGCATCCGTTCAGTCTAGGTAGGCGGGGTGACCCCGACCTCGCCCGGGACGAGGGTCACAGGCCGCGGATCGGCCCTGGTGAGCTCCGGGCTCGGTACCCTCACCTCACCGAAGGATGAGAGGAGCGTGGCATGCGTGAGTACGCGCAGGACCTCCTGCGGCGACTCCGTGACGCTCTTCTCAGCCTCGTTCCCATCGTCGCGATCGTCGCCGCCTTCCAGGCCTTTGTGATCGGAGAGGTTCCCCCCAACCTCACCACACTGGTCGTCGGGATGCTCGTCGTGGCGGTCGGCATCGCTGTCTTCCTCCAGGGGCTCGATCTCAGCGTCTTTCCCCTCGGCCGCAGCCTCGCCTCACAGTTCACCCGACGACGGGCGCTGGGCGCCCTGCTCGCCTTCGGGTTCTGCATCGGGGCGGCCGCGGTCATCGCCGAGCCCGCACTCATCGCTGTGGCAGACCAGGCCGAGATCGTCAGCGCCGGACGTATCGACGCACTCACCCTGCGGATCCTCATCGCCGTCTCGGTCGGCGCCGTCATCGTCCTGGGCATCGTGCGCGCAGTAGTCGGCTGGCGCATCCACTGGTTCGTCATCATCGGCTACCTCATCGTCATCCTCGTGACCTACCTCGCCCCTCCCGAGGTCGTGGGCCTCGCCTACGACTCGGGGGGAGTGACGACGAACATCGTCACCGTCCCGCTCATCGCAGCGATCGGCCTGGGGCTGGCCGGCTCCCTCCAGGGCCGCACCGCGCTGCTGCACGGGTTCGGACTCGTCGCGCTCGCCGTCATGGTCCCGATGGTCACCGTGCAGATCTACGGCATGCTCGTCTACCGCCGTCCGCCCCCAGCCCCTCTCGAGCCGGTCACGGCGGCGTCGGTCGAACCGGTCGAGATCGAGGGGTTCCTCGACCTCCTCGGCGGACTGGCCGGGATGCTGGGGGATGTCGCGCTGCTGGTGCTCGTCGTCCTCGGCTTCCAGCTGTTGGTCCTACGGCGAGGCGTTCCCCGGCCGGCGCGGGTGACCGTCGGCTTCGTCCTCGTCCTCCTGGGTCTCTATGCCTTCGTCGTCGGGCTGAAGATGGGACTGCTGCCGCTCGGGACGTTGCTGGCTGAGCAGCTCATCGCCCGCGACATGCCGGTCCTGATCCTGCTGTTCGCCTTCCTCATCGGCTTCGCCACCACGCTCGCCGAGCCGGCTCTGGTGGCCATCGGCGCCCAGGCCCAGCAGGCCGCCCCGGGCCGTGTGCGCGCCGGCACCATCCGATTCATCGTGGCGATCGGCGTCGGCGTCGGCATCACGGTCGGGGTCTATCGGATCCTCGCCGGCGATCCGCTCCACGTCTACGTGATCGTGGGGTACTCGCTCGCCATCGGGCTGACGCTTCTTGCGCCGGCAACGATCGTCGCACTCGCGTTCGACCTGGGCGGCGTGACCACCTCCGAGATCACCGTGCCCGTCGTCACCGCCCTGGGCATCGGCCTGGCCCTGGGGGTCGAGGGGCGCGACCCGCTCATCGACGGGTTCGGCCTCATCGCGTTCGCGTCGCTCTTCCCCGTCGTCACCGTCCTCAGCTACGCCATCATCCAAGATCGTCTATATCGGAGGAGAGCTCGATGAGATTCGTCGTCGTCGTCGTCATCACGCCGGAAGAACTCGAGGAAGAGGCGGTGACGCGTGCTCAGGCCGAGGGCGCGGGTGGCGTCACGGTCCTCGCGGGCAAGGGGCAGGGTGTCGCGGCCCGCAAGACCTTCTTCGGACTGACCTTCGAGGGGTCGCAGAGTGTCCTCGTCATGGTCGTGGCCCGACACGTCGCCATGGGCATCCTCAAGGCCATGCGCGAACTGTTGGTCGATGGCGAGGACTCCCAGGGTCTGGCCTTCAGTCTCCCCGTCGAGCATGTCGCAGGACTCGACATGGAACAGGTACTCACATTCGACAAACGGCTCAACCGGAAGGAAGGGTGACACCTATGCTCACTGTCGCCGATGTCATGATCACCGACGTATACCGGGTCTCTCCCTTCGCGACCCTGCGCGAGGCCCTGCTCATGATGGGCGAGCGCAAGGTCAAGAGCCTCGTCGTCGACCGTCGCGACGAGCACGACGCCTTCGGCCTCCTGTCGTACTCGCACATCCTGCGGACCATCGTGGCTGAGGAGGGCGACATCGACCTCATCAACGTCTACGACGTGGCCCTCACACCGATCATCACGGTCTCACCGGAGCTCTCGGTGCGCAACGCGGCGGCCATGATGGATCGCTACATCCTCAACCGTCTCGTGGTCACGCGCCAGAACGTCATCATCGGGCTGGTGACGATGAACGACATCGTGGCACGGATCATCGCCGACCTCGACGAGGGTCAGCGCGTTCCGCTCTCCCTCGGATAGACGACACCGATCTCCGCGCGGGCCGCGTCGAGCAGGGCCATGACCCGTCGTGACGCCTCGTGCGGCATCGACTCGGGCTCACGACCGCCGGCGGCCAGGACGCGCGCGAACTCCGCCGCCTCATAGGCGAACCCGTGCTCGTGGGTCGTGGCGGGGGGCATGATCTCGTCGATCAGGGAGCCGTCGGGCGCCACAAGCCGGAGGGTCGTCGGGGCATAGAAGCGTCCGGCCAGCTCGAGCCTGGCCTCGGTGCCGACCACCTGCGCAGTGCAGGCCGTGGACGCGGCCATGGTGGACCAGGCGCGTGCCAGCGTCCCCGACTCGGACCGGGCGACGAGGTGGGCGCTCGCATCGACACCGGCCTCGGTGAGGGTTCCTGTGATGGAGAGGTCATGCAGTGGACCGAGGACCATGTCGAGGAAGGAGACCGGGTAGACGCCGAGGTCGAGCAACGACCCGCCGGCGAGGGCGGGATCGGCGAGACGTCGCGGACCGTCGGGCCACAGCCGCTGGCCGTGGTCGGCGTCGACGATGACGAGGTCCCCGAGCACTCCCGCAGCGACGGTGCGTCGAACCACGTCGTAGTGCGGGAGGTAGCGGCTCCACATCGCCTCGGCGACGAGCAACCCGGCATCGCGGCCGGCGGCGAGGACCTCGTCAACCTCGGCGAGATTGCGGGCGAAGGCCTTCTCGACGAGCACCGGCTTGCCGGCCGCGAGCGCGAGCAGCGCATGGTCGCGGTGCTCGCTGTGGGGGGAGGCGATGTAGACCGCGTCGACGCGGTCGTCGGCGACCATCTCGGCATAGGACCCGTAGGCCGCGGGGATCGCGTGTCGGGTCGCGAACGCGACGGCGCGATCCAGCGAACGTGACCCGACCGCCACCACGGTCGAGCGGCTCCCCTCCGCCACTGCGGCGGCGAACACAGCGGCGATGCCGCCCGGAGCGAGGATCCCCCACTGGATGGCGGGGGCATCCGTGGGGTCCGGCACTCTCGACGGGTGCAGGACGGGTGACATACCTCGACCCTAGTCAGGTCGAGGTGGCTGTGGCGACGAGGTCGGCGAAGAGCGACTCGACATCGACCTCCAGGCCGCGAGCGGTGAACCATCGGCAGATCGTCACGCAGTCGCGGTGGAGGAAGTCGAAGCCCTGCGGGTTGCCGATGATGTCGACGATCTGCGGCCAGTCGATGAGGACGATCCGGTCGCCGTCGAGCAGGACGTTGTAGGCGGACAGGTCGCCGTGCGCCCAGCCACGGCGCGACAGGGCGACGAGGGCGTCCCGCAGCTGGTCATACAGGTCCGCAAGCAACTTCGGGGACGGCCGGGTCCCTGCCAGCCGGGGCGCGGCGACGCCGTCCGCGGTCCCGATGAACTCGATGAGCATCTCATTGCCGTCGAGCTGGACGGGATACGGGACAGGCACGCCGAGGGGGTGCAGCTCGCAGAGGGCGTGGAACTCTGCTCCGGCCCACTGGAGCGACACGAGCTCCTTGCCGAACTCGGTGCGCCGTGCCATCGCCCGCATCTCGCGGCTGCGGCGGACACGGCGACCCTCGAGATAGCCGGCATCGCGGTGGAAGAGCCGGTGCTGGTTCGTGCGGAACCTCTTGGCGGCCATGAGGACGTCGAGCGCAGGCGCTTCGGTGCCGTCGGGCACAAACCGTCGGACGACGTGGACGTCGGCCTCCTTGCCGGTCTTGAGGACGCCGAGGTCGGCGTCGACGGCGCCGAGAGCGGTGATGACCCAGTCGGGTCGGGGGGTGGGTCCGTGCTGGGCGCCGTCCCAGGTGGACCAGCGCTCGCCCTCGGGCGGTGCGTCAGGGAAGGAGTCGAGCGCATACAGCTCGCTCGACGGGGAGTCGGGGGAAGTCACGGTGGGGGATCTCCATCGGGTGGGATGAGTGGGTGCGGGTGCGTGTGGGGTCCTCCGCGGCCATGGTCGTCCTCCCTCCGTGCGTCACATCGGCGACGCGGTCCGCGCGCCGATGCCAGTGTGATCCACGAGCCCGGCGGCGTGCCACCGAATTTCCGCGCCGTCCGGCATCGGTCGGGGTGGGGCGACTCACACCGGGTCCGGGTGTCGGCGGGAGACGCGCGGACGGCATACTCGACATCAGAACCGACACCACTGAAAAGGCGGCGATGACGCATGTCCCGACTCCAGACCACCGACGGCCTCACCGAGGAGCAGACGGAGCTCATCAAGCTCGTCCGTGAGTTCGTCAACGAGCAGATCCTGCCCGTGGCGACCGAGCTCGAGCACAAGGACGAGTACCCGACGGACATCGTCGAGGGCATGAAGGAGATGGGGATCTTCGGGCTGATGATCCCCGAGGAGTACGGCGGTCTCGGCGAGTCGCTCCTGACGTATGCGCTGGTCGTGGAGGAGATCGCCCGCGGCTGGATGTCGGTGTCGGGCATCATCAACACCCACTTCATCGTCGCCTACATGGTCATCCAGCACGGCACCGAGGAACAGAAGCAGCACTATCTGCCCAAGATGGCGACGGGGGAGATCCGTGGCGCGTTCTCGATGAGCGAGCCGGGGATGGGCTCGGACGTGGCGGCCATCAAGTCCAAAGCCGTCAGGCAGAGTGAGGACTCCGACGAGTGGGTCATCGACGGCCAGAAGATGTGGCTGACCAACGGCGGCTCGGCCAACCTCGTCGCCGTGCTCGTCAAGACCGACCTCGGCGAGAAGAGCGTCTACAAGAACATGACGACGTTCCTCATCGACAAGGAGTCCGGCTTCGGTGAGACCGCGCAGGGGGTGACCGTGCCCGGCAAGATCGAGAAGATGGGCTACAAGGGCGTCGACACGACCGAGCTCATCTTCACCGGTCACCGGACCACCAGCGCCCAGATCCTCGGCGGCGTCCCCGGCAAGGGTTTCTACCAGATGATGGACGGCGTCGAGGTCGGTCGCGTCAACGTCGCCGCCCGCGCCTGCGGCCTGGCCCGGCGCGCCTTCGAGCTCGGCATCCAGTACTCCCAGCAGCGCGAGACCTTCGGCAAGAAGATCGCCGAGCACCAGGGCATCCTCTTCCGACTCGCCGACATGGCGACCAGGGTCGAGGCCAGCCACCAGATGATGGTCAAAGCGGCCCGGCTCAAGGACGCCGGACAGCGCAACGACCTGGAGTCCGGGATGGCGAAGTACCTGGCCTCCGAGAACTGCGCCAACGTCGTCGAGCAGTCGTTCCGGATCCACGGCGGCTACGGGTACTCCAAGGAGTACGAGATCGAGCGGCTCTACCGTGAGGCACCGATGCTCCTCATCGGCGAGGGCACCGCGGAGATCCAGAAGATGATCATCGGCCGGCGACTGCTCGAGGACTACGCGCTCAAGGGCTGATCTCCTCCGTCATCTGCCGCCTCGGCGCTGCGTGAGACGATGGAGGCATGAGCATGTCGACACCCGCCGGCCGGGTTCCGCAGAGCCGGCTGAACCTCGAGTACCCCATGTCCCTCGGGGTCTTCGACACCTATGACGAGGCGCAGAAGGCGGTCGACTACCTCTCCGACAAGGAGTTCCCGGTCGAGAACGTCCTCATCGTCGGCACCGACCTCAAGCAGCTCGAGCGGGTGACCGGCCGGTTGACCCGGTCCAAGGTGGCTGCGGGCGGCGCGGTCTCGGGGGCGTGGCTCGGTGCGTTCGTCGGGCTCGTCTTCGCGCTCTTCGCCCAGGACGGCTTCGCGCTCATCCGCGTCGCGATGACGATGGCGTTCGGCGCCCTGTTCGGGTTGATCTGGGCGCTCGTCGGATATCAGGTCACCGGTGGCAACCGTGACTTCATGTCGATCTCGCAGGTCGTCGCGACCCGTTATGAGGTGCTCACGGAGCACAAGCACGCCGCTCGGGCGAGGGAGCTGCTCATCGAGATGGATCCGATGCGGGCGGCGCAGGAGCAGGCTCAGCGGGCCCGCGAGGCGGCGCTCCGAGCCGCAACCCAGCAGCGCACCGAGCCTCCGACGACCTCGTCCCCCTCGTGAGTGACCTGACCGCCCTGCCAGAGGACGTCTTCGACCGGGTGCTCTGCGTCGTCGCCCACCCCGACGACATCGAGTACGGCCTGGCCGCCGCCGTCCACCGCTGGACCCAGGCGGGCAAGGAGGTCTCGTACTCCCTCCTCACCCGTGGGGAGGCGGGCATCGCGACGATGTCGCCCGAGGATGCCGGGCCGGTCCGTGAGGCGGAGGAGATCGAGAGCGCGCGGATCGTCGGTGTGTCCGACGTCCGCTTCGGCGCGCATCACGACGGACGCGTCGACGACGGCCTCGACGTGCGTCGGGACATCGCCCGTGAGATCCGGCGCACCCGCCCCGGCCTCGTCGTCGCCCAGAACTTCGACGTGCGGTTCCTCGGCGGAATGGTCAACCAGGCCGACCACCGGGCCGTCGGTCTCGCGACGCTCGACGCGGTCGCCGACGCCGGCAACCGTTGGATCTTCCCCGAGCTCCTCGACGAGGGCTTCGAGCCATGGGAAGGTGTCCGGCTGATCGCGATCACCGCGAGTCCGAGTCCGACGCACTTCGTCGACGTGGGCGACCACTTCGAGGCGGCGGTGGCCTCGCTCGAGGCGCACGACGCATACAACTCGGCGCTGCCGGAGAGCTTCCCCGCACCCCGGCGGCTGCTCGAGCAGATCCTCGGCGAGGGCGGTCGGCTGGCCGACGTCGAGTATGCGGTCGCCCTGGAGGTCATCGACCGCCGCTGAGCACGGCTAGGGTCAGCGGGCCTGGACCTGCGCGATCCACTCCTCGACATCGTCAGCGGTGCGGGGCATGTGCGCCGAGAGGTTCTCGTGCCCGTCCTCGGTGACGAGCACGTCGTCCTCGATGCGCACGCCGATGCCGCGGAACCGCTCGGGAGCGAGCAGGTCGTCGGCCTTGAAGTACAGCCCCGGCTCGACGGTGAGGATCATGCCCGGCTTCAGCTCGCCATCCAGGTACTCCTCGCGGGTGGCGAGAGCGCAGTCGTGGACGTCGATGCCGAGATGGTGGCTCGTGCCGTGCACCATCCACCGGCGGTGGAACTGGCCGTGCTCCTTGTCGAGGGTGTCCTCGACGCTCACGCCCTCCGGCAATAGGCCCCAGCCGTGCAGGTGCTCGGCGATGGCACGGATCGCTGCGGCGTGGACGTCACTGAACCTGTTGCCGGGCTTGACCGCGGCCAGGCCCGCCTCCTGGGCCGCGTAGACGGCATCGTAGATCTCGCGCTGGGCAGCGGTGAACGTGCCACTGGCCGGCAGGGTGCGGGTGACGTCGGCCGTGAAGAGCGAGTCGACCTCGACCCCGGCGTCCAGGAGGATGAGGTCCCCCTCGTCGATGTCTCCGGTGTTCTTGATCCAGTGCAGAGTGTTGGCGTGGTCGCCTGCGGCACAGATCGAGTCGTAGCCGACCCCGTTGCCCTGGTGCCGGGCGTGCAGGCTGAAGACGCCCTCGACCCATCGCTCTCCTCGCCCCTCCGCCACAGCGCGCGGGAGGTCCGCGATGACCGCCTCGAAGCCGACCTTCGTTGCGTCGACCGCGTCCTGCATCTGCTTGATCTCCCACTCGTCCTTGACCATCCGCAGGTGGGAGAGCTCGTGGGCGAGGTCGTCGTCCTGATCGACCATGCCCTCCTCGGCCTGGCCGTGCTCGACACGTGCGGTGTCGAGCTGGGCGGTGAGGGCGTTGTCGGCGTCGCGGACCATCCTGATCGTGACCTGCCCGGCATCCTTGACAGCGGTGTCGGCGAACTCTGCGATGTCGCGGGCGCTGAGTCCCAGTTCGGCCTCGATGTCCTCAAGCGTCGGCCGGGCACCGACCCAGAACTCGCCGTAGCGGGCGTTGTCGAAGAACTCGTCGCTGTCCCGGTCGGCCAGCGGCTTGAAGAAGAGAACCGCCTCGTGGCCCGCCGGCGTGCCGTCCTCGCCGAAGCAAGGCTCGAGCACCAGTACCGCGTCAGGCTCACGGTCCGCACCGAGCCCGGTGAGGTGGGCGAAGGCGCTGTGCGGGCGGAACACGTAGTCGGTGTCGTTGGAGCGGACCTTGAGACCCCCGGCCGGGATGATGAGCCGTTCCCCCGGGTATGCGGCGGAGACACTTTCGCGCCGGCGCGCTGCGAACTCGGCCGCCTCGGTGCGGGCGGGCCGCTCGTCGCTCCGAGGCGCCCAGCCGCTCTTGACGAACTGGCGGAACTCGTCGGTCGTGAACCGGGAGCGGTTGTCGGTCTTCCTCTGCTCTTCACTCACCCCGCCATGGTGTCATGGGTCTCCCGTCTCCCGGCTCATCCGCGAGTCCCTCGGCTCAAGTGGGTTGTGAGGGGGGCACACATCGAGAGTGCACGACTTGCCGCGCCGCGGCGGGTGCATGCGGCAAGTCGTGCACTCTCGACAGATGAGGCCGCCTCAGCGCGGGGTCTCACTCACCACGGTGCGGGCCTCGTTGCTGCTCTCGTCGTCCGGGAGGCTCTGGCTCGTCATCTCAGCCTCGACCCGGCGCCGGTACAGGTCGATCTCCCACGCGATGCGCTCCTCGTCCCACCCGAGCAGCGGGGCCATCAACCGGGCGGCAGGCCCGGCGGCGGCCAACCCGCGGTCCCGGGCCTCGATCGAGATCCGCGTCCGCCGGGTGAGCACGTCCGTGAGGTGCAGCGCACCCTCGGCAGCGGCCGCGTAGACGACCTCGACCTTGAGGTGCTGCTCCCCGCCGGGGAGGAGCTCGCCGAGGCTCGGGTCGACCTGGATGAGCGTCATGAGCTCCTTGGTCAGGGTGCCGTACCGCTCGAGGAGGGTCTCGATCGCCATGATGTCGAGGTCGGTGCCGCGCGCGAGGATGTGCGGCCGTTCGTTGAGCCAGTCCCAGCCGATCGCACCCGCAAGGGGGATCGTCTCGGTGATCGACTCCGGCATCTCCTTGCCGAGGTCCTCCAGGGCGAGGTCGACGGCATCCTTGGCCATGACCCGGTAGGTCGTGTACTTGCCGCCGGCGACGAGCACGAGGCCCGGAGCGGGACTCGCACAGACGTGCTCGCGGGAGATCTTGGTCGTCGTCGCGACGTCGTCGGGGTCGGTCGGTGCGATGAGCGGCCGGAGGCCGACGAAGACGCCGTCGATGTCGTCCCGCGAGAGCGGGGTGACCAGGACCTCGTTGACCGTGTCGAGGAGGTAGTCGATGTCCGCCGACGTCGCGGCCGGGTGCTGCTTGTCGTACTTCCACGGGGTGTCGGTCGTCCCGATGAGCCAGTGCTCGTCCCACGGGATGATGAAGAGGACCGACTTCTCGGTGCGCAGGATGACCCCCGTCTGGGCCGTGATCCGGTCCTTCGGGACGACGAGGTGGACACCCTTGCTCGCCGTGACCTTGAGCGGACCGTCCGTGCCGAGCATGTCCTGGATCTCGTCGGTCCACACCCCCGTCGCAGAGATGACGTGGCGGGCCCGGATCGTCACACGACGCCCGTCGGTGTCGTCGACGGCGACGACACCGACCACCCGTCCGTCGTCGTCGCGCACGAGCTCCTCGGCCTTGATCCGGTTGGCGACGTGGGCGCCGTGCTGGGCGGCCGTGAGGACGAGCTCGAGGACGAACCGCGCGTCGTCGACCTGGGCGTCGTAGTACTGGATGGCGCCACTCAGCACCGACGGCTTGAGGCTCGGCATGAGCTGCAAGGCGTTCTTCTTGCGCAGGTGCCGGTGTCGAGGCATCCCGCCGGTCTGCCGGATCCCGAAGGCCAGGCCGTCGTAGAGCGCGATCCCGGAGCCCACGTAGAAGCGCTCCCAGGCCGGCTTGGAGAGGGGGTACAGGAAGGAGACCGGCCGCACGAGGTGGGGGGCGATCTTGCCGAGGAGCAGGCCGCGCTCCTGGAGCGCCTCGTGGACCAGCCCGAAGTCGAGCATCTCGAGGTAGCGGAGTCCACCGTGGATGAGCTTGCTGGAGCGCGACGACGTACCGCTCGAGTAGTCGCGGGCCTCGATGAGCCCGGTCGACAGCCCCCGGGTCACGGCGTCGAGGGCGACGCCGCCGCGGACGACACCGCCCCCGATGACGAGCACGTCGAGCGGCTCCTCCGAATCCGCCATCCGCTCGATCGCCGCAGCCCGTGAGTGCCCGTTCAGTGTCATGCCACTACGTCCTTTCAGACCACGTCGACCCAGTCGAGCGTGCGCTCGACCGCTTTCTGCCAGCCCGCATACCCGTCGCGACGCTGGTCCTCGCTCCAGGTGGGCTCCCAGCGCCGCTCCTCGTGCCAGTTGGCCACGAGCTCATCGGTGCTCGCCCAGACTCCCGTCGCCAGTCCGGCGGCGTATGCGGCGCCCAGGGCGGTCGTCTCGGCCACCTCCGGCTTGCTCACCGGCACCCCGAGGATGTCGGCCTGCAGCTGCATACAGAGGTTATTGCCGGTGACGCCGCCGTCGACGCGCAGCACGTCGAGGTCGATGGTGCCGCCGTTGGCCTCCACGTCGGCGACCATCGCGTCGGCGACGTCCCTCGTCTGGTAGCAGATCGCCTCGAGGGTGGCCCGGGCAAGGTGGGCGCCCGTGTTGTAGCGCGACATCCCGACGATCGCGCCACGTGCGTCACTTCGCCAGTACGGCGCGAACAGCCCGGAGAAGGCCGGGACGAAGTACATCCCGCCGGTGTCCTCGACGCTGCGGGCGAGCGTCTCGACCTCGCCGGCGCCGCTGATGATCCCGAGCTGGTCGCGCAGCCACTGGACCGCGCTGCCGGTCACCGCGATCGAGCCCTCCAGCGCATACACGGGGTCATCGTCACCGAAGCGGTAGGCGACCGTCGTGAGCAGCCCGTGCTGACTGCGCACGATCTCGGTGCCGGTGCTCATGAGCATGAAGTTGCCGGTGCCGTAGGTGTTCTTCGCCATCCCCGGCGTGAAGCACACCTGGCCCACGGTCGCCGCCTGCTGGTCCCCGAGGACGCCGGTGATCGGCACCTCGGCGCCGCGCAGCCCGATGGTCGTCCCGTATGCGGTGGCATGGCTGCTCGAGGCGATCGCCGGGAGCATCTCGCGCGGGATCCCGAAGAAGCCGAGCAGCTCCTCGTCCCAGTCGAGGGTCTGCAGGTCCATGAGCATCGTCCGGCTCGCGTTGGTCACGTCGGTGACGTGCCGGCCCCCGTCGGGCCCACCCGTGAGGTTCCAGACGACCCAGCTGTCGGGGGTGCCGAAGAGCGCCTCGCCGCGCTCGGCCATGGCGCGCAGCCCGTCGACGTTCTCGAGCAGCCACTGGACCTTGCCGGCCGAGAAGTAGGGGGCCGGCGGCAGCCCGGCCTTGCGGCGGATGACGTCGCCACGGCCGTCGCTGTCGAGGGCCTTGGCGATGGAGTCGGTCCGGGTGTCCTGCCACACGATCGCGTTGTGGAGCGGTCGCCCGGTGCGCCGGTCCCAGACGATGGCGGTCTCGCGCTGGTTCGTGATGCCGATGGCGGCCAGGTCGCTCGGCGCGAGGCGCGCCTTGGTCAGGGCCGACTGGATCGCGGTCTCGGTGCGCTCCCAGATCTCGAGGGGGTTGTGCTCGACCCAGCCGGCGCGGGGGAGGATCTGCTCGTGCTCGAGCTGGTGGCGGGTGACCTCGCGTCCCTCGGTGTCGAACACCATGAACCGCGTGCTCGTCGTCCCCTGGTCCACGGCGCCCACGAAGTCAGCCATGCTCTCAGCCTAGTCGGGCCGAAAGGACGCCCTCGCGCGCGCCGGCGCTGTGGATAACTTCGGGGTCCACCTGCCGGTTGCTGCCACGATCTGGGCCATGGATGAGCGACTTGTGGATCTCGCCCGCGCCCGGGGAGGGCTGGTCACCGTGCCGGAGGCGGCGCGGCTCGGCGTCTCACCCGCGCGGCTGAACCGGCTCCGGGCCGCAGGTCTGCTCGCCCACGTGCGCCGGGGGGCGTATGCGCTGGCCGACACCTGGTCGGCTGCACCCGAGACGGAGCGGTATGCGCTGCGCACCCGCGCCGTCCTACGCACCCGTCCTGGGGTGGCGGCGAGCCATCACGCTGCCCTGACCCTCGCGGGAGGGCCCACCTGGGGGGTCCCACTCGATCGGATCGATGTCGTCGATGTCGCAGGGAACGCCACCCGCGTGCGCAGCAAGGCCGGCCTCGTCGTCCACCCTCGTCCCGCCGGGTCCCAGCCGGTGGCGGACACCCTGGGTGACCTTCGCGTGTCCGTCCCGACGGCGCTGCTCCAGATGGCGCGCGACACCTCGCCCATGGTGTTCGCGGCCGCTCTCGACCAGGCTCTTCGGGCGGGACTGACGACGACCGGCGAGGTGGGCGCGGCCCTGCGCCGCGACGACGAGCGGGCCCGGTGGGTGCGCCAGGCCGCGGACCTGCTCGCCGGGGCGGACCCGCTCAGCCCGTGTGTCGAGGCGACACGACTGAGGGTCCTCGTCACCGACATGGGGTTCCGGCCGCGTCTGCGAGTCCCGATCCCGTTGCCTGGCGATGGTGCGCT
This sequence comes from Dermatophilaceae bacterium, assembly GCA_046260445.1. GTDB lineage: Bacteria > Actinomycetota > Actinomycetes > Actinomycetales > Dermatophilaceae > F2B08. The sequence continues at coordinate 14,881 of JBHEPF010000127.1, forward strand.
CGTCCGACCCGAGCTCGTGATCGGCGCGTCGATCGCGGTCTCGCGCACGGCATACCCGGAGAGCAAGCGGGAGCGGCTGCGGGAGATGGGGGTGGCCGTCGCCCTGGTCCCGGATGCGGACCTCGACCATCCCCACCTGGTGGCGGCGTCGATCGCGGGCGCGATGCGTGAGCTCGACCTGCTCCGGCTCGGTCGGGCGCGGGGAGCGTGAGCAAGCGCACGCAGGTCCGCTCTCGTCGCCGCTCGACGGTCGCGGGAGGATGGGGACGACCCCGACAGACGCCCGATGAAGGAGCATGACTGATGCAGTTCGGCCGCAGCTATGAGGAGTTCGAGGTCGGCGCGACCTACAAGCACTGGCCCGGTAAGACGGTCACCGAGTACGACGACCACCTCTTCTGTCTGCTCACGATGAACCACCACCCGCTCCACCTGGACGAGCACTACGCCCAGGAGACCACGCAGTTCGGCAGGAACGTCGTCGTCGGAAACTACGTGTACTCCCTGCTCCTCGGCATGTCGGTGCCCGACATCTCCGGCAAGGCGATCGCCAACCTCGAGGTCGAGAGCCTGCGGCACGTCGCCCCGACCTTCCACGGCGACACCCTCTATGGCGAGACCACCGTCCTGGACAAGTGGGAGAGCACGAGCAAGGACGACCGGGGCGTCGTCTATGTCGAGAGCATCGCCTACAACCAGGACGGCAAGGTCGTCTGCATCTTCCGTCGCAAGGTCATGGTGCCCAAGGAGAACTACCTCGAGGCGCGCGGCGGCGAGCAACCCGGCCGACCGGTCCCGCAGCCGGACAAGAACTGGGAGGGCCCGGCGAAGTAGCCAAGGTGTTCGCACCCACCGGTGTGGGTGGGCGCTGGCAGACTCGCAGCATGCAGATCGACCTCCACACCCACTCCTCGGTCAGCGATGGCACGGAGACCCCGGCCGAGGTCATGGAGTCGGCAGTCCGGGCCGGGCTCGACGTGGTCGCGCTCACCGACCATGACACCGTCGGTGGTTGGGCGGAGGCCGCCGAGGCCGCGCAGAGGGTCGGGGTCGGGCTGGTGCGGGGCATCGAGATCTCCTGCCGGCGGGATGGCGGCAGCATCCACCTCCTCGGCTATCTCACGACCCCGGACGACCCCGACCTCATGGGCGAGCTGGCGCAGGCCCGCGAGTCTCGGCTCACCCGAATGGACACGATCGTCGGCAGGCTCGCCGCGGACGACATCCCCATCACGATCGAGCAGGTGCAGGCTCAGCTCGCCGAGGGTGCCACGCTCGGCCGGCCGCACCTCGCCGACGCACTCATCGAGGTGGGGGTGGTCGATGACCGCACCGAGGCGTTCAGCCGGTTCCTGCACAACGAGAGCCCGTACTACGTGGGCTACTACGCTCCCGACCCGGTGCGGGCGGTGGAGCTCGTCGTGGCCGCCGGGGGAGTCGCCGTGGTCGCTCATCCCTACACGAGCCGGATGCGACGCTGCGTCGATCCTGAGCTCATCGCGGACATGGCCGCTGCCGGGATGCTCGGCATCGAGGTCGACCACCGCGACCACACCGACAGCGCGCGCCGGGAGCTGCGTGGCATCGCCTCCGAGCTCGGGCTCGTCGTGACCGGCTCCAGCGACTACCACGGTGCCGGCAAGCCCAACCTCATCGGCGAGAACCGCACCGACCCCGGGTCGTTCGAGGCGATCGTCGAAGCCGCTTCCGGCACCGACTACCTACCGGTCTGAGGAGCATCTACTGGCAGGACGGTTGGCGGGACCGACTGGTGGACCGGTGAGGTCCAGTGCCGCGTCGTCGCCCATCCTGGGGGCATGCGCGCTGATGCCATCCTCACCCTCTCCTGCCCCGACCGGCCCGGGATCGTCGCGGCCGTGAGCCAGGTGCTCTTCGAACACGGCGCCAACATCGAGGAGAGCCAGCAGTTCGACGATGTCAGGACCGACCGGTTCTTCATGCGGATCGCGTTCTCCATCGCCGAGGGAGGGCCGAACGTCGAGCAGTGGCGGGGCATCCTGGCGCCGACGGCCGAGCGTCTCGGGATGGAGTGGGCCGTCTGGGACGGACACCGGCCGTTCCGCACGATGGTCATGGTGAGCCGCTTCGGCCACTGCCTCAACGACCTGCTGTTCCGCTGGAAGAGCGGCGCTCTCAACATCGACATCCCGGTCATCGTCTCCAACCACCCCGATCTCGGGCCCCTCGCGGCGATGTACGGCATCCCGTTCGTCGTCATCCCCGTCTCGACCGCGACCAAGGACGAGGCGGAGGCTCGCGTGCGGGACGTCATCGCCGAGCACGACATCGACCTGGTGGTCCTGGCGCGCTACATGCAGATCCTCTCCGACGGCCTCTCCCGAGACCTCTCCGGCCGGGTCATCAACATCCACCACTCATTCCTGCCCTCGTTCAAGGGCGCCAAGCCCTACCACCAGGCCTTCGGTCGTGGTGTCAAGCTCGTCGGGGCCACCGCCCACTACGTCACGGCGGACCTGGACGAGGGACCGATCATCGAGCAGGACGTCGTGCGCGTCGATCACCGGATGGCGGCCGACGATCTCGTGCGAGCCGGCGAGGAGTGCGAGTCGAGGGTGCTCGCCCGCGCGGTGAAGTGGCACTCCGAGAGCCGGGTTTTGCTGAACGGCGACCGGACCGTCGTCTTCAGCTGAGCGGGACGGCGGGTGCCCGCGTGTGATCGCGGGGGTCCGGATCGAGGGCTGTGGACAACCGAGCACACGCACGGGCGCTCGAGGGCAGAGTCGTGGGCATGACAGCAGACCCCGGCCGCTATCCGCCCCTGCGAGAGTCCATCGAGACCGAGGACGACGCAGCCGACCTGGTCCGCAGCGTCCTCGCGATCGACGACATCGTGAGCGGTTCGCTCCTGCTCGTCCTGTGCGACCCCGAGCGACGTCCGACGGTGCCGGTCCTCATCACCGATGTGCCGGTGACAGCATCGGCCGGCGTCGTCCTCGACCACTGGTTCGAGCATCTCGCCGAGGTCGCGGGTGAGACCGGCCCCACCCTCGTCTTCGCTCGGGCACGCCCCGGACAGAGCTTCGTCGTCGACCATGACCGCGGTTGGCATGATGCGGTCGTTCGCGGCTGTGCCCGGTCGGGGATCCCGCTGCTGGCCGCCTTCGTCGCCACCCAGCATGCGGTCGTCCCCTTCCCGCCGCCGGTCCGCCTCGCCGACTGAGCTGCAGCCTGAACCGCCGCCTGGCGGAGCGGGACCGGCGAACGAGCCGGCGCGAGCAGGATGAGACACTGGCGCCCATGGCCAAACGCTCCCGTACGCCCAAAGCCGCGATCATCTCGCTGGCGAACCAGAAGGGAGGCGTCGCCAAGACGACCTCCGTGGCCTCGCTCGGTGCCGCGTTCGCCGAGATGGGCAAGCGTGTGCTCCTCGTCGACCTCGACCCGCAGGCCTGCCTCACCTTCAGTCTCGGCGTCGACCCCGACGCCGTGGAGACCTCGATCAACGAGGTCGTCCTCGGTCGCGCCGACATGTCCGATGCCATCCTCGAGACCCAGGACGGCGTCCATCTCATCCCGAGCACGATCGACCTGGCCGGTGCCGAAGCCCAGCTCCTCCCGCGAGCCGGCCGCGAGTATGTGCTCGCCGGCGCGCTCGAGGACGTGGTCGAGGACTACGACATCATCCTCCTCGACTGTTCACCGACGCTCGGTGTCCTCACCCTCAACGCCTTGACCGCCAGCAGCGGGCTGATCATCCCGATGCCCTGCGAGATGCTCAGCCACCGGGGCGTGGGGCAGCTGCTCGACACGGTCAAGGACGTCCGCAGGATCCTCAACAAGAAGCTCAAGATCGTGGGCATCCTCGCGACGATGTACGACGGCCGGAGCAACCACGCCCGTGAGGTGCTCGCGGACGTCGGTGGCCGCTACGGGATCGAGGTCCTCGAGCCGCCGATCCCGCGCACGGTGCGCTTCGCGGAGGCCCCCGCCGTCGGACGGTCCATCCTCGGCTCGAGTCGGTCCTCGAAGGGCGCCCAGGCCTACCGTGAGGCCGCGGTGCAGGTCCTCCAGCGCATCTGAGGGAGTGCACCACCCTCGCGACCCCTACCCCCGACGAAAGGCCTTGTCATGACCACGACCATCCGCGCCCTAGCAGCCCCCTCCGCCGGCGCCCCTCTGGAGCCGATGACGATCGAGCGTCGCGACCTGCGCCCTGACGACGTCCGGATCGAGATCGCCTACGCCGGCATCTGCCACAGCGACATCCATCAGGTCCGTGAGGAGTGGGGCACCGCGCTGTTCCCCATGGTCCCGGGCCACGAGATCGCCGGGACGGTGACCGAGGTCGGTCCCGGCGTCACTACGCATCGGGTCGGGGACCGGGTCGGGGTCGGCTGCATGGTGGACAGCTGCGGCGAGTGCGAGATGTGCCGCACCGACCACGAGAACTTCTGTACCGAGAAGACCGTCTGGACGTACAACGACACCTATCCCGACGGCGAGGTGGCCATGGGGGGCTACAGCCGGGAGGTCGTCGTGGCCGAGAAGTTCGTGCTGCGGATCCCCGACGGTCTCGAGCTCGACGAGGCCGCACCGCTGCTCTGCGCGGGGGTGACGGTCTTCACGCCGCTCACGCGGTGGGGGGCCGGGCCGGGCCGGTACGTCGCCGTCGTCGGCATGGGAGGGCTGGGCCACATGGCCGTCAAGATCGCGGTCGCGATGGGCGCCGAGGTCACCGTCCTGTCGCAGACGACGTCGAAGGAGCAGGACGGACGCGACTTCGGGGCGGTCGACTATCGGGCGACGGCGGACGGAACCGTGTTCAAGGAGCTGCGCGGCCGGTTCGACCTCATCATCAACACGGTGAGCGCGGACGTCCCGCTCGACCGCTTCCTCGGGATGCTGCGCCCGTTCGGTGCGGTCGTCAACGTCGGGCTCCCGACAACTCCCCAGCAGCTCCGGGTGGGATCGCTCGTCTCTGGCGACAAGGTCCTCACTGGGTCGAACATCGGCGGCATCGCGGGAACCCAGGCGATGCTCGACTTCTGTGCTGAGCACGGCATCGGCGCGACGGTCGAGACGATCTCCGCCGACGAGGTCAACGAGGCCTACGACCGCGTCGTGGGCTCGGATGTGCGCTATCGCTTCGTCATCGACGTGAGCACGATCCCCGCCGAGTAGCGCTGCGGAGCTCCCGCCCGGCAGCGGGGTCAGTCGCTCGCGGGAGCTCCGCCACGGGTGCGACGACGTCCTCGTCGCGCACTGTTGCGCTGCGACTCCGAGCCGCTGGACGAGTCGCTGTCCCGTGCGCCGGTGCTCGCCCGCTGCGGGCGCTCACCGTCGCGGCCGCGGCGGCTGCCCACACCCTGGGAACCGGAGCGACGGCCATCGGAGCCGCCGGCCCCGGCCCCGGCCCGGCCCGGGCGACGACCGCTCGACTTGCCGGTCTCCCCGAGGTCCTCGAGGACCTCGGCGTCGAGGCCCGCCCTGGTCCGGGCGGAGCGCGGGAGCCGTCCCTTCGTGCCCTCGGGGATGCCGAGGTCGGAGTACAGGTGCGGTGAGGACGAGTAGGTCTCCTGCGGCTCCGGCATCTTGAGGTCGAGGCTCTTGCTGATCAGCCCCCAGCGCGGCAGGTCGTCCCAGTCGACGAACGTCACTGCGACGCCCTTCTTGCCGGCGCGCCCGGTGCGCCCGATCCGGTGGACGTAGGTCTTCTCGTCCTCGGGGCACTGGAAGTTGATGACGTGGGTGACGTCCTCGACGTCGATGCCCCGAGCTGCGACGTCGGTCGCGACGAGGACGTCGACCTTGCCGCTGCGGAAGGCGCGCAGCGCTTGCTCACGGGCACCCTGGCCGAGGTCGCCGTGGATCGCCGCAGCCGCGAAGCCGCGCTCGGCGAGATCGTCGGCGACCTTCGCGGCAGTGCGCTTGGTGCGGCTGAAGACGATCGTCAGACCACGGCCCTCCGCCTGCAGGATGCGGGCGACCATCTCCGTCTTGTCCATCGCGTGTGCGCGGTAGGCGAACTGCGTGGTGGCAGCGACGAGTTGGCTGTCGGTCGCGCCATCGTCGGACATCGCGCGGATGTGCGTCGGCTGGCGCATGTAGCGGCGCGCGAGCGCGACCACCGGACCGGGCATGGTCGCGGAGAACAGCATCGTCTGGCGCGACGCCGGGGTGAGGGCCAGGAGCTTCTCGACGTCGGGCAGGAATCCGAGGTCGAGCATCTCGTCAGCCTCGTCGAGAACGAGGACCTTGACCGAGGAGAGGTTGAGATGACCTTGCTTGGCGAGGTCGATGAGCCGTCCCGGGGTGCCGACGACGACCTCGACGCCGCGCTTCAGGGCCTCGATCTGCGGCTCGTAGGCGCGGCCGCCGTAGACGGTCAAGACGCGGACGCCGCGGCGCCGGCCGGCCTTCTCCAGGTCACTGGAGACCTGGACCGCGAGCTCACGGGTCGGGGCGACCGCGAGCGCCTGCGGGCGGCCGGCATACGAGAGGGTGGCGAACTCGGGGTCGGCGGGGGAGACGACCCGGTCGAGGATGGGCACGCCGAAGCCGAGGGTCTTGCCGGTGCCCGTCTTGGCCTGGCCGATGATGTCGTGGCCGCCGAGGGCGACCGGCAGGGTCATCGACTGGATGGGGAAGGGCGCCGTGATGCCCTCATCGGCGAGGGAGTCGACGATGTCGCGGTGGACGCCGAAGTCGGCGAAGGTCTGGGTGCTCATGGGTGGAGTCGGGTCTCTTTCGATCTTGGACGATGCCGAGCCCTGGAACGGGCTCCGCAGGGTCAGGCCACGGGCCGGAGCGCGGTGGTCACGCTCCGGGAACTGGGCCGATCGGAAGGAAGTCGAGAGGGAGCCGCGCGAGGCGCTCACCACGAGGTGTCACACACGTCGAGGGGAATGTCATTGAGTGTGCCGACCGGGCACCGGTACGGTCGTCAGTCTAGCCTGATCCGCCCATGGACGACCGTCACCGCGGCCGCGCCCCCGCGCACGACACCGTCGACGGCCACGACCCACACCCGCGCATCCCGTCCGAGCGACCCTCCGCCCGGCTGAACCGGAGGGTCCTGATGCGAGGCATACCCCACGGAGCCGGGCGGCCACTAGGCTCGCCGATGTGAGCGCGCCCGACGCATACCCCGCCCAGCGGCCCAGCGGTGAGCAGTCCGACGGTGAGCCGTTCGACCTCGACCCGGACTACGTGGCCGGTGCCGTCGACCTGCTCGGGGTGCTCGCCTACGGCGAGCTGACGACGTACCAGTCGCTCGCGGTCCATGCCTTCTCCGCTCCCAACCTCACCGAGCGCATCGCGCTGTGCCGGTATGCGGCGGCCGACTTCGACCACGTCCGTCGGCTCGAGCGGCGGCTGGTCGAGCTCGGTTCGACGCTCGAGGAGGCGATGGCGCCGTTCGTCGCCGTCATCGACGACCTCAACCGACGGACCCGGGCCGAGACGTGGCTCGAGGGCCTGGTCAAGGCGACCGTGGCGCACGGGATCATCGCCGACTTCTACCGGGAGATGGCGCGACTCGTCGACCTACGGACCCGTGAGGTCGTCGACGAGGTCGTCGCCGACGACGCCAAGAGCGACCATCTCGTCCGCGTCGTGCGTGACTCGACCACACCCGGTTCGCCCGAGGCGAGTCGGCTCTCCCTCTGGGGCCGACGACTCGTCGGCGAGGCCCTCACCCAGGCGCAGCAGGTCGCCGCAGACCGCGAGCCCATGGCCGGGCTGCTCGTCGGAACTGCGGAGCGCCCTGGTGCCGACCTGGGGGAGATCGGCGAGATCCTCCGCCGGGTCACCGCTCGGCACACCGAGCGGATGGCCCGGATGGGCCTGACGGCCTAGCCATCGCCGCGATCGCATTCGCGCAAGGAGCGGCTCGGCCTGAGGTCAGCCGAGCTCGTCCAGGACGGCCGACAGCACCTCGTGCATGTCGCCGATGACGGCATAGTCAGCCTTGGCCACCATCGGGGCGTCGGGGTCGGTGTTGACAGCGATGATCGTCTTGCTCGACGCGCATCCGGCCCAATGCTGGATGGCGCCCGAGATTCCGCAGGCGACGTAGAGGTCGGGCGAGATACGCGAGCCGGTCTGACCGACCTGCTCGTGGTGCGGACGCCAGCCGAGGGAGGTGACGACGCGCGAGACCCCGACCGCACCACCGAGTCGGGATGCGAGGGCCTCGACGCCCGCGAAGCCGTCCGGCCCACCCGCGCCGCGGCCGCCTCCTACGACGACACGTGCCGAGCTGAGGCCGCTGGTGGCGCCCGGGTCACGTTGCTCGGTGCGTACGACCTGGGCGCGGAGATCCTTGGGGTCGATGGTGACCGCGAGCGGCGAGAGCCTCGCAGCGCCGGGGGAGACCGAGGGCGACGCCTCGACGGCGTGGCCGGCCATCGAGAGCAGTCGGACCGGGCTGTCGACGGAAGCCCGCTCGAGGACGGCGCCCCCGACGACCTGGCGCTGGACCACGAGCGGGCGCAGCGACTCCACCGAGACGACGTTCGCAGCCATCCGCAGGTTGCGACGTGCGGCGACATGGGCGAGCACCTCGTTGCCCCTGCCGGTGCCGGAGGCGATGACGAGGTCGGCCTTGGCCGCGAGGCCAGCGGCCTCGACGACCCCCGCCCAGGCCGCGGCGGCATACCGCTCCAGCGCGGGATCGTCGGCGGTGTGCACCACGGCCACTCCCGCCTCGGCGCAGTCGGTGACGACGCCCTGGGGCGCCCGGCCGACGACGACCGCGTGCAGGTCGCCGGCGCCGAGGTCGCGGGCGAAGGTCAGGGTCTCACGGGAGACGAGCGACGCGCGGCCCTCCTCGATCTCGACGAAGACGACAATGCTCATCGCGACACCACTCCCAGCTCACTCAGGACCCTGACGAGTGCGGGTGCGGCGGCCGCTCCCTCGCCGAGGAGGGTCACCTGGCTCGGTGCGGACTCGGGCACCGTGAGCCGCTCACGGCCGGTGCCGGTCGCGGTTCCGGACCAGGCGAGCACCTCGACCGGCGCCTTCTTGGCGCGCACCCGGCCTATGACGCTCGGATAGCGGGGGCTCACGCCACCCTCCATGACGGTGACGACAACGGGTAGCGCCACGTCGAAGACCTCGGTGCCATCCGGACCCTCGCCGCGCAGCGTGGCGCGACCGTGCGCGACCGCGGCGCTCTGGATACCGGCTGCGACCGGCCAGTCGAGGCCGTATGCGAGACGCACCCCTACCTGAAAGTCGCCGGTGTCGGCGGCGTCGTTGCCGAGCAGGACGAGGTCGTATGTGATGCCGGCCTCCTCGCGCGAGCGCACCACCTGCGCGATGGCGTCGGCGACGTCGGCCGGACCGAGCAGCTCGGCGTCGGCCTCGACGAGGATTCCGTCGGTGGCGCCGACCGCGATGGCGGCGCGCACCTGCTCTAGGCTGTCGGTCGACCCGACGGAGAGCACCGTCACCGAGCCGTCGGTGCCCTCGGTCAGCTGAACGGCAAGGGCAACTGCGGACTCCTCATGAGGACTCGTGGTGTAGCCGGCGTACCGGCCGTCGACGCGCAGCCCATCGGAGGTGAGAACGACCTCTCCTGTGGGGTCGGGCACCCGCTTGACGCAGACGAGGACGTTGGTCATGACAGGCCGCGGATGCGGGCGTTCTCGGGGTCGAACAACGGCGTCGCGTCAGCCGCCGCAACCGTGACTGGGTAGAGCTCCTCCATGTACGAGACCGCGAGCTCGGTGCCGACGAGAGCCTGCTCCGGCGGGAGGAAGGCCATGAGGACATGCTTGCCCAGGCTGGGCGCCGACCCGGCGGTCGTGACGTAGGGGTGGCGGCCATGGCCATCGGTGAGGGTGTCGCCCGCACGGGTGAGGATGGGCTCCCCGCCGAGCATGTAGCGCTTGACGCCGCTGGCCGAGGTGTGGTCGTCGACGGTCAGGGAGCACAGGACGGTCTTCGCCGGCCGCTGCGCCTGGGCCATCACGGCGTCCTTGCCGATGAAGTCGTGGTCCTTCCACCTCGCCCGGGACATGCCGGTCTCCATGAGAGTGCGCTCGCTGTCGAGCTCGGCGCCATACGCGCGGTAGCCCTTCTCGAGGCGCCCCGTCGTGCCGTAGACGCCGATGCCGACGGGCACCATGCCGAGCGGCGTGCCGACCTCCAGTATTCGGTTCCACAGTGCCGCCCCGGCCTCCATGGGGATGTAGAGCTCCCAGCCGTACTCACCCACGTAGGAGATCCGAGAGGCCAGCACGTGCAAGGAGCCGACCTCGATCTCGCGACAGGTGCCGAAGGGGAAGCCCTGGTGCGAGAGGTCGGCGGTCGTGACGGCAGTGAGGATGTCGCGTGCGTTCGGGCCCCAGACGCCGACGGTCGTCCAGCTCGAGGTCAGGTCGACGACCACCGCACCACCGTCCTGTGGCATCCGGTCGATGAACCACTTCTTGTCCGCCATGCCGTGAGCGCCGCCGGTGACGACGCGGAAGCGGTCGTGAGCCAGGCGCATGATCGTGAGGTCCGAGCGGAAGCCGCCTCCCTCGTCCAGCACCGGGGTGTAGACGACCCGGCCGATGCGCACGTCGCACTGGGCGACGACGATCCGCTGCACGGTCTCGAGCGCCTCGGGCCCGATGAGGTCGAAGATCGCGAAGGCCGACAGGTCGACCAGGCCGGCGGTCTCGCGCATCTGGAGGTGCTCGGCGTTGATGATGGGGGACCACCACCGGGCGTCCCATTCGTGCTCACGCACCATGCAGGCATCACCGAACTTCTCGACCAGGCCCGCATTCGACTCGTACCAGAACGGGCGCTCCCAGCCGGCGGTCTCGTAGAAGACCGCACCGAGCTCCTGCTCCGAGGTATGCATCGGCGCCAGACGGATGCCGCGGTCGCTCTCATACTGCTCGGCTGGGTGAACGATGCCGTAGGTCTTCTGGAACGACTCGGAGGTGCGCGCCCTGACGTGGGCCCTGGTCTTCTGGTGGGGGTGGAAGCGGGCGATGTCGGAGTGGCCGAGGTCGATCTCGGGGTTGCCGTGAGACATCCACTCGGCGACGGCGCGGCCCGTGCCCGGCCCTTCCTTGATCCAGACTGCCGCGGCCGACCACAGACCCTTGACCTCGGGGGTCTCGCCGAGGATCGGGTAGCCGTCGGGGGTGAGGGAGAGAAGGCCGTTGATGGCGTAGCGGATCTCGGCGCGTTCGTCGCCGAGCAGCTCGGGCATGAGCTCCAGAGCTTGCTCGAGCTGCGGGTCGAAGTCGTCCTCGGTGAACGGCAGCTCGGTCGGCGACAGCCTGCTCTGCTCGATCGAGGGGATGTCCTCGGGATCCCAGAGGATCGCGCGGTGCGCATACGACCCGACCTCCATGTCGGAACCATGCTGGCGCTCGTAGCAGAACGTGTCCATGTCGCGCACGATCGGGAAGCTGATCTCGCCGGGACGATCGGCGAGCACCTCGCACGGGCCGACCGAGATCATCTGGTGCACGGCGGGAGTCAGCGGGATGTGAGCACCCGCCATTCGGGCGATCTTAGGGCTCCACACGCCGCAGGCGATGACGACCGTCTCGGCCTCGATGCGGCCCTGGTTGGTCTCGACGGCGCGGACACGACCGGCGAGGACCTCCATGCCGGTGACCTCGACGTTGGGCACGGTCGTGAGCGCGTCCTTCTCGATGGCGCGTTCGCGCATGATCGTGCCGGCGCGCAGGCTGTCCACCACGCCCACGGTGGGGAACCATGCGGCCCCGATGATGACGTCCGTGTCGAGGAAGGGAACCCTCTCGGCGACGTGCTCGGGGGTGACGAGCTCGGCGGGGATGCCCCAGGCCTTGGCACTGCTCATCCGGCGCCGCAGCTCCTCCATGCGCTCCTGCGTGCGGGCGACCTCGTAGCCGCCGGACTCGGTGAAGACGCCGAGCTCGACGTACTGGCGCACCGAGTCCATTGTGAGGTCAGCGAACTCGCGCGAGTGGTCGACGGGGAAGATGAAGTTGCTCGCGTGGCCGGTGGAGCCACCGGGGTTGGGCAGCGGGCCCTTGTCGAGCTGGACGATGTCGGTCCAGCCGAGTTCCGCGAGGTGGTGGACGAGCGAGTTCCCGACGATCCCGGCGCCGATGACGACACAACGGGCGGAGGGGGGGAGAGCGGCCATTGGGAGGTTCCTTTCGGCGACGCTAGTGATGCGCTATACGCAACATGACGCTCGATGCGCAACCCTAGACAGTCTGGCAGATTCACCGGGCGGAGCCAATACCTGCCCGTGGGCATCGCTCGGGTACCAGCCGCATACGTCAACGTCACCATCACGGCGACTGAGACTGAGCGGCATCCTGGGATGCGACCGAGGGATGCCCCGTCTACCCCGACGTCCCCACCCCTGCTGTGCGGCGTCGGTCAGCCCCGTGTGAGGTTGCCCAGCCGGACGAACTGCAGGTGCTGCTCGTAGTTGTCGAGGCAGTCATGGATGACCTGGCCCTGGCTGTAGCCCATGACGTCGTAGTCCTGGCCCCCGGCCTCGAGGTGCACGACGAGGCGCGCATGGCTGTCTCGCGCCTGGATCATCCGGCCGCCGTACGTCGGGACCGGGCCCTCGGTCAGCACCACCCGGTAGACGAACGGCTCGTCGCTCGACGTGGTGCGCAGCGTGACGGCAGGCTGCCCGCCACCCTCAGCGCCGAGGGGATCGACGCTGACCTCGGTCTCGACGCCGATGCGGTCCAGCTCGGCTGCCACCTCGTCGAGGGCCGGACGGATGACGGAGTCCAGGTGGGCCTGGGCGTCATCGCGGTCGACGAAGCTGGTCAGGCGGGCGAGGCGCAACTTCCATAGCGCGGCCGGATGCGGGTCGACCTCGGTGCCCCGAGCGGACAGGCGCGCGGGCATGGTGTGCGCACCGCTGTCGACCCGGCGGCCCTCTCGGCGAAGGGCCTTGAGCAAACCGAGCATGACGAGGACGAGGACGAAGGCGAAGGGCAGCCCGAAGATGATCGTGGCGTACTGAAGAGCGACGATGCCACCGACGATGAGCATCGCGATGGTGAGCAGCCCGGTGACGGCAGCCCAGAGGATCCTCTGCCAGGCAGCGGCATCCTCGGACCCGGTGTCGAGGCGGCTGCACAGGTTCGCCATGACGAGTGCTCCAGAGTCCGCCGAGGTGACGTAGAACAGGAGCCCGACGAACACGGCCAGGGTGATGACGACGTTCGCCGCGGGATAGCCGCTGAGGAGCTCGTAGAAGCCAAGGCCGGTGAAGTCCTGGGCGACCTCGCCGAACTCGGTGTCGCCTCCACGGATCCTCTCGATGGTGGCGTTGCCGAAGATCGAGACCCACATGACGATGTAGAGGAACGGGATGATCATCGTGCCGGCCACGAACTGGCGAATGGTCCGGCCACGGGAGATCCGGGCGAGGAACAGGCCGACGAAGGAGGCCCAGGCCACCCACCAGGCCCAGAAGAAGAGCGTCCAGTAGCTCATCCACTCGGCGTTGTCGACGAAGGGGAAGGTCTCCATCGTCTTCGCCGGGAAGGTCCGCGCGAAGTCGCCGACGTTGGCGACGACGGCATTGAGGATGAAGCTGGTGTTGCCGGTCACGAGGATCCAGCCGGCGAGCCCGAGGGCCAGGAGGACGTTGAGCTGGGAGAGGAAGCGGATGCCCTTGTCGACTCCGGTCGTCGCGGAGACCGCCGCCATGACGATCGCTAGCACGGCGAGGGCTATCTGGGCGCCGGTGCCCACCGGGACCCCGAAGAGCAGGTTGAGCCCGACGTTGAGGAAGACCACTCCGATGCCGAGCGAGGTCGCGACCCCGAAGATCGTCCCGAGGACCGCAGCGGTGTCCACCGCGTGCCCTACCGGGCCCTCGATGCGGCGGCCGAGGATCGGCTGCAGCGCGGAGCGGACCGCGAGGGGGAGGCCCATGCGGTGACAGAAGTAGCCCAGCGCCATGCCCATCAGCGCATACATCCCCCATCCGGTGATCCCGTAGTGGAACAGGGTCCACACCGTGGCGTCGCGGGCGGCCTCGACGGTCCCTGGCTCACCCACTGGTGGGGCGAGGTACTGGGACGCGGGCTCGACGACGGAGTAGAACATCACGTCGGTGCCGATGCCGGCGGCGAACAGCATCGAGGCCCACGCGAAGGTGGAGAACTCGGGGCGCGAGTGGTCCGGCCCGAGGCGGATGCGCCCGTAGCGGGAAATGCCCAGGGAGAGCACAAAGACGAGCACCGCGGTCGCGAGGAGGACGTAGAACCAACCGAACCACTCGGTGACCCAGCCGGTGACCGTCCCCAGAGCGCTCTCGGCGGACGCGGGGGCGGCCAGCGCCCAGATGGCCAGCGTGAGCACGCCGACGAGCGAGGCGGCGAACACGGGCAGGCGCATCGGCGGTCCGGACACAATGCGGGCACGAATGTCGGTGCTCATTAGGCCTCCTGGGTCTGAGGGGGTGGAGGTGACCGATGGCGTTGACGCTCAGGGGGCCTCGGTAGGGGCGGTGAGCGGACTGCCGGCCCGGTGGTCGTACCAGGGCACATCGGATGGCGGGAGGGGGGTGTTTCCAGCGATGAGGTCGGCCGCCTTCTCGGCGAGCATGACGACCGGGGCGTAGATGTTGCCGTTGGTGACGTAGGGCATCGAGCTCGCGTCGACCACGCGTAGGCCCTGCGTGTCATGAACGCCCATCGTCAGGGGATCCAGAACGGAGAGGTCGTCGATCCCCATTCGCGCGGTACAGCTCGGGTGCAGCGCGGTCTCGGCGTCGGCGCGGACCCATTCGAGGATCTCCTCGTCGGTCTCGACGCTGGGCCCCGGGGAGATCTCGCCGTCGTTGAAGGGGTCCATCGCACTCTGGCCGAGGATGTGTCGTGCAGCCCGGATCGCCTCGACCCACTCGCTGCGGTCCTGTTCGGTCGACAGGTAGTTGAAACTCAGCGCCGGCTGGACCGTCGGGTCCCGGCTCGTGATCTTGACCGTCCCCCTGGCGTCCGAGTACATGGGCCCGATGTGCACCTGGTAGCCGTGCCCCTTGATCGGGCTCGACCCGTCGTAGCGGATCGCGATCGGGAGGAAGTGGAACATCAGGTTCGGATAGTCGACATCCTCGTTGCCCCGGACGAAGCCACCGCCCTCGAAGTGGTTCGTCGCGCCGAGGCCCTTGCGGAAGAAGAGCCAGTCCGCGGCCAGCTTGGGACGGTTGTGGTACTTCAGGCCAGGGGCGATCGAGACCGGGAGCTTGCTCGCGAACTGGATGTAAACCTCGAGGTGGTCCTGGAGATGTTCGCCGACGCCCGGGACGTGGGCCACCGGGGCGACGCCGAGCGCGCGGAGCTCGTCGGCGTTGCCGATCCCGGAGAGCTGGAGCAGCTGGGGGCTGTTGATCGCGCCACCGCTGAGGATGACCTCCCCCGCCCGGACGGTATGCCGTGTGCCGAGCTGGGTGTACTCCACGCCGACTGCCCTCGTCCCTTCGAAGAGGATCCGGGTCGTCATCGCGAGTGTCCGGACGTGCAGGTTGGGGCGGTCCGTCACAGGGTGGAGATAGGCCCGAGAGGCGGACAGCCGGCGCCCCCGGTGGATGTTCCTGTCGAACCTCGCGAAGCCCTCCTGACGGTAGCCGTTGACGTCATCCGTCATCGGGTACCCGGCCTCGACGGCGGCGGCGAAGAACGCGCCGAAGAGCGGGTTGGTCGCCGGGCCGCGCTCGAGGATGAGCGGGCCGTCTCCGCCGCGCCAGCGGTCCGCCCCGGCGAGGCAGTTCTCCATCCGCTTGAAGTAGGGCAGGCAGTGGGCGAAGTCCCAGCTGTCCATGCCCGGGTCGGCGGCCCAGCGCTCGTAGTCCATGGGGTTGCCGCGCTGGAAGATCATCCCGTTGATCGAGCTCGAGCCGCCAAGGATCTTGCCACGGGCGTGGTATATGCGACGCCTGTTCATGTGGGGTTCGGGCTCGGACTCGTACTTCCAGTCGTAGAAGCGGCTCCCGATAGGGAACGGCAGGGCAGCCGGCATGGTGATGAACGGGTCGATCTTGAGATCGGACCGACCCGCCTCGAGGACGAGCACGTTCGTCGCCGAGTCGGCCGAGAGACGGTTCGCCAGGACGCACCCCGCGCTCCCACCGCCCACGATCACGGTGTCCACGCGCTCTGGTGCTGCGCCCAGGGTGGTGTGCCCGAGCGCCTCGCTGACCCACCCCGGCATCCGCATCCTCACTCCCACCACCCCGAAGGAGAAGGTGTCGTGTTTCGCCACACGTGCTTGGTCTCCTGGTACTCCTCCAGGCCCAGCTCGCCGAGCTCGCGGCCGATACCCGACTGCTTGTAGCCCCCCCA
Source organism: Dermatophilaceae bacterium (assembly GCA_046260445.1). GTDB lineage: Bacteria > Actinomycetota > Actinomycetes > Actinomycetales > Dermatophilaceae > F2B08. The sequence continues at coordinate 31,191 of JBHEPF010000127.1, forward strand.
CTCAGCCTGAGCGACGTAGGGGTGGTAGTCGTTGATCCACACCGTGCCCATCCGCAGTCGGCGGGCGATCCGGTCGGCGCGCTCGGAGTCGTCGGTCCAGACGGCCCCGGCAAGGCCGAAGATCGTGTCGTTGGCGAGAGCGACCGCCTCGTCCTCGGTGGTGAACGTCTCCACGGTGAGCACCGGCCCGAAGGACTCCTCCTGGACGATGCTCATCGCCGGACTGCAGCGGTCGAACACCGTGGGCGGGAAGAAGAACCCGTCGTCCAGGCCAGCGCCGGTGGCTCGCTCACCACCGAGCCGGAGCCGGGCCCCGTCGGCGATCCCGGCGGCGACGTACGCCTCGACCTTGCGCAGGTGGTTCTCGCTCGTGAGCGAGCCGGTGTCGGCCTGCTCGTCGAACGGGCCGCCGAGCCGGATGCCGCGGGCGCGCTCGATGATCTCGTCGACGAAGCCCTCGGCGATCGACTCCTCGACGATGAGCCGGGCCCCGGCCGAGCACACCTGCCCGGAATGCAGGAACACCGCGGTCATCGCGTTGTCGAGGGCGGCCTCGCGACTGGCGTCGGCGAAGACGATGTTCGGGTTCTTCCCACCGAGCTCGAGGGCGACCCGCTTGACGGTCGGCGCAGCCGCGGCCATGAGGTGTCGCCCCACAGCGAGGCTTCCGGTGAAGGAGACGAGGTCGACCCTCGGGTCGCTGGAGAGGGGGCCACCGCAACCCGGACCGGTGCCGAGGACGAGGTTGCCGACACCGGCGGGGAGGCCGGCCTCGGCGAGGATCCGCACGAGGTGGATCGTCGAGTGCGGGGTGATCTCGCTCGGCTTGAGGACGAACGTGTTGCCGGCGGCGAGGCAGGGGGCGACCTTCCAGCTCGCCTGGAGAGAGGGGTAGTTCCACGGGGTGATGAGGGCGCAGACTCCGATCGGCTCCTTGACGATCGTGCTCTGGACCCCCTCGCGCCCGACATCGACGACGCGACCCCCCGTGGGCGCCGTGGACGCGACAGCGGCGTAGTGGCGGAAGGCCGAGACGACGTCGGCGACGTCGTACTCCGCCTCGACGAACCGCTTCCCGGTGTCGAGCGCCTCAGCCCGCGCGATATCCTTGGTGTCACGTTCCAGCAGGTCGGCGGTGCGGTCGAGGAGGGCCCCCCGGTCGGCCATCGCGGTCCTGGGCCAGGAACCACTGTCGAACGCCGACCGCGCCGCGCTGATCGCGGCGAGGGTGTCGATGTCGGTGGCCTCCTGGACGGTGCCGACGGGGGTGCCGTCGGCCGGGCACGTGATCGAGCGCGTGCCGCCGCCCGCCGCGGCTACCCATCGGCCATCGATGAACAGCTTCGTCACGGGCGCCTCCTGGTAGTTGCACGATGCAACGCATGAGTGTTGTGCGCATCAACAATGGTGCCCGCGGGGGTGGGGTCAAGGACCTGACCGTGGCTGGCGCCGACCCGCGGTCTCGCTGTGACGGTATCGGCCTCGCGGCGCGGCCGGTCAGGTGACGAAGGGGCGGTGGGCAATGCGGGCGCTGATCTCGGCGGCGGCCGTGCGAAGGAGCGGGACGATCTCGTCGACGCGGGCCTGCTCGAAACGGAACGACGGGCCGGAGACGCTTACCGACGCGACGATGTCGCCGTGGGTGTCGCGCACCGGGGCCGCGACGGCGGTCAGGCCGATGTCGAGCTCGTCGGCGGCGAGTGCGTAGCCCTTGGCTCGGACTCCCGCGAGCTGCGCGTCGAGGACGGCACGGTCGGTGATGGTCGACGGGGTGAAGGCGACGAGCTCGCCGAGGAGATGGGCCAGCTCGGGGTCGTCGCGTTCACTGACGAGCACCTTGCCGTTGCTCGTGGCGTGGATCGGGATGTGCTGGCCGACCCAGTTGTAGGACGACAGGGTCGAGGCTCCGTCCACCTGGTCCACGTAGAGTGCCGCTCCGCCCGATAGGACGACGAGGTTGACGGTCTCGCCGGTCTCGGAGGCGAGGTGCCGGCATACGGTCCGGGCCTGCTGGGCCAAGTCAAGCCGGGCGCTGCTCGCGGCGGCGAGCTTGAGCACCCCGACGCCGAGCCGGTAGTGTCCCCGCTCCTCGATCTGTTCGACGAGCTGCCGTCGCTCGAGCGCGGCGACGAGGCGGCTCGCCGTCGACTTGTGCACCCCGAGGGTGCGGGCCAGCTGCGTCACCCCCGCGGCCCCGTGAACGGCGAGTAGCTCGAGGATCGTCACGGCGCGGTCGACGGACTGCACCGTTGCAGACTCGGCCCGAGCATTGGTGCGCATGGCGCAACAGTAGCCGAGTGCGACTCGAGGACGGCCTCCGTCAGTCGCCGAGCTCCCGGCGGCGCCGGATCACGAAGTCCTCGAGTCCGGCGAGGACGCCGTCGTCGATGGTGGGCTGCTCGTAGTCCTCGAGCCGCTTGCGCCAGATGGCCGCGGCGCGCGTGGCCGTGTCCTGGGCGCCGTTGCGCGTCCAGCGCTCGTAGTTCTCGGAGGAGTTCAGGAAGGGGCGGTAGAAGCAGGTGCGGAAGCGCTCCATCGTGTGCGCCGAGCCCAGGAAGTGGCCACCGTGACCGACCTCCTGGTGGGCGTCGAAGGCGAGCGAGCCAGCGTCGATCTCGAGTGGGGTGAACTCGTGCTGGAGCATCTCGACGATCTGGCAGTCGATGACGAACTTCTCGAGCCCCGCAACCAGGCCGCCCTCGAGCCACCCTGCTGTGTGCATGACCCAGTTCGTGCCCGCGAGAAACGTCGGCAGCAGGGTCATCAGTGCCTCGTATCCGGCTTGGGCGTCCGGCACCTGTGAGGAGGTGAGGCCGCCGCCGGTGCGGAACGGCAGGCCGAACCGGCGCGCGATCTGGCCGGTGCAGAGCAGTCCGATGCCGGACTCCGGCGTGCCGAAGGTGGGGGAGCCGGACTGCATGTCGATGTTCGAGAGGAACGACCCGAAGATCACCGGGCACCCGGGGCGGATGAGCTGGGCCAGGGCGATGCCCGACAATGCCTCGGCGATCTGCTGCACCAACGCTGCCGGGATGGTCACGGGCGACATCGCGCCCATGAGGATGAACGGCGTCACGACGACCGGCTGGTTGGCCGCGCAGTACTCGAAGAGGGCGTCGAGCATACGGTCGTCCCAGCGGAGGGGCGAGTTGCAGTTGATGAGGCTGATCGATGTCGGCGTGGCCTCGATCGCGTCGCGGCCGCCGAACACGATCTCGGACATCGCGATGACGTCGCGGGCGTTGGGCCCGGAGACGACGTTGCCCATGAACACCTTGTCGGTGAGCGTCATCAGAGCGAGCGTCATGTCGAGGTGGCGTGAGTCGAGCGGAGTGTCGTTGGGTTCGCAGACGACGCCGCCGGCGGAGTCCAGGACCGAGAAGGACTGGGAGAGGCGCGCGAAGTTGCGGTAGTCCTCCATGGTGCCGTCCCGGCGGATCTCGCCATCGCGGACGAACGGAGGGCCGTAGACGGCACCGAAGGCCATTGAGTCGCCGCCGATGTGGATGCTGCGCTCGGCGTTGCGCGCCTGGACGTCGAACTCGCGGGGCGCCTTGGCCACCTGCTCGAGGACGAACTCAGGGTCGAGGAACACCGTCTTCTCCTCGACCCGCTGGCCCGCGTCGCGGAAGAGGGCCACGGCGCGGTCACTCATGAACTCGACCCCGATCTCGGTGACGAGTCGACGCCAGCCGGCGTCCAGCTGCTCGAGGGCGTCCGCGGAGAGGATCTCGTAGCGCGGCATGCGGTTGGTGAACATCGGCGGGCCTTTCGGAGCGATCGACGTTGACGGTGAGACGGGTCACATCCTAGCCTCATCATGTGGGACTGTGGTTCCACATCATGAGCAGCCGCGCGCGACCTCGCGACTCGGCCAACATCCAGGAGAGGACAGCCCGCGTGAGCACCCCCACAGTGAGTACCGGCACCCAGTCCATCGACCGGGCTGCCGACCTGCTCGCCCGTGTCGTGCGCGCGCAGGAGGCGGTGACCTTCAGCGAACTGGCCGTGGCGACCGGGCTGGCGCGCTCGACGACCTCCCGTCTACTGGCCGCCCTCGAGCGCGCGGAACTCCTCGCCCGTGACGACCATGGTCGTTGGACCCCCGGTGCGCTTTTCGAGCACTACGCCACGCAGCGCTCCGATGACGAAGTGCTGATCCAGGCCGCCGATCCCATGATGCGGGCGCTGGGGGAGGCCACCGGCGAGACCGTGAACCTCGGGGTCAGTCGCCGCGGTACCGTCGTGCAGGTCGCCCAGGTCGACTCGGTCTACTTCCTCGGCTCGCGTGACTGGGTCGGCACAGAAGTGCCGGCGCACTGCTCCTCCCTGGGCAAGGTTCTCCTCGCGCACGGCGCGCTCCGACTGCCCTCCGGACCGCTCGAAGCACTGACCCCGTCGTCGGTCACCACCGGCGCGGCCCTGCAAGCCCAGCTGCCGGGCATCCGCGCCGACGGCTACGCGACGACCGTCGACGAGCTCGAGCCCGGTCTGACGGGGGTGGCGGCACCGGTCCGCCGCAATGGCGCGGTCGTGGCCGCGCTCGGCGTTTCGGGGCCGACCTCCCGCCTCGCGGTGGACCTGCAGTCCACCGGAACCCTTGTCGCCGCCCACGCCCGGGCGCTGTCGACCCGTCTCGACCACCACCCGCAGGAAGGCGCAGCATGACTCCCGACGAGATCCTTCAGGGGTTGTACGACGAGACGCTCGTCGGCAACGCACCCGCGGTGCTCGACCTCACCCACCAGGCACTGAACCAGGGCATGGCGCCGGGCAGCCTGCTGTTCGACGCACTGATCCCCGCCCTGGAGGAGGTCGGCGCTCGCTTCGAGCGCGGCGACTTCTTCGTGCCCGAGATGCTCATCGCGGGCCGCGCCATGGCCGGCTCAATGGCAGTACTGCGACCGCTCCTCGCCGACACCGGGGTCCAGACGATCGGGCGCTTCCTCATGGGGACCGTCAAGGGCGACGTCCACGACATCGGAAAGAACCTCGTCAACATCATGCTCGAGGGGGCCGGCTTCGAGGTGATCGACCTCGGGGTGCAGGTGGCGCCGGAGAGGTTCGTCGCGGCCATTGAGGAGCACCAGCCCGACATCGTCGGCTTCTCAGCGTTCCTCACCACGACCATGCCGATGTTCAAGGCGAACATCAACGCCCTCGAGAAGGCAGGTCTACGCGACTCCGTCATCGTCATGGTGGGCGGGGCCCCGGTCACGCAGGAGTACGCCGACGCGGTCGGCGCCGACGGGTATGCCTCCGATGCCTCCGCCACCGTCAAGCGGGCCAAGGCTCTGCTCGAGGCCCGCCGCACCAGGGTCCTGGCGTGAGCGCCCCCCTGCGTCGCACCGTCCTGCGTTCGGCGACCAAGGAGGTCGTCATTGCTGCAGACCAGCCGTTCTGCGTCATCGGTGAGCGGATCAACCCGACCGGTCGGCCCGTGCTCCAGAAGGCACTGCGCGAGGGCGACCTGTCGATCATCGCCAAGGACGTCGACTCCCAGGTCGCTGGCGGCGCCGACGTCCTCGACATCAACATGGGTGTGCCCCTCACCGACGAGGTCGCGCTGCTCGTCAGGGCGATCCAGCTGGTGCAGCAGGTGACCGACCTGCCCGTCTGCATCGACTCCTCGGTGGTCGAGGCGCTGGAGGCCGGGCTCGCCGCTTACCAGGGCCGGGCCCTGGTCAATTCCGTGACGGCCGAGGACGAACGGCTCGCCGCCATCCTCCCCCTCGTCAAGAAGTACGACGCCGCGGTCGTCGCGCTGCCGAACGACGAGGACGAGATTCCCATGGAGCACGAGAAGCGACTCCTGCTCACCGAGAAGATCGTCCAGGTCGCCACGCGGGAGTACGGCATCGCCATCGACGACATCGTCATCGATCCACTTGCGATGCCCATCGGTGCCGACTCCACGGTGGGCCGCGAGACCCTCGCGACCATCCGTGGCATCCGCGAGCGGTGGGGCCTCAACACGACGTGCGGCGCGTCCAACGTCAGCTTCGGGATGCCGGGCCGCCACGCCATCAACGGCGCCTGGCTGCCGCTCGCGATGTCGGCCGGCCTCACCAGCGCCATCATGGACGCCCGCACTCCGCACGTCGTCGACGCGGTGCGTGCCGCCGACCTGCTCCTCGGCAATGACGAATGGGGCTCGGCGTGGATCGCGACCCACCGGGCGCGACAGGCGGCGCAGGCGGCCCCGACCGCTGCGGCTGGACCTGCGTGAGCGGGTCACGCGGCCCGGGATCGCCGTTCGATGATGTCGTCGACGGGCTGCGGCGCGAGGGTCTGCTCGAGCCGGCCTCGTCGAGGTCCGTCGCACGGGACGTTCGCGAGGGCGCCGGGAGGGTGCAACTGAGCTTCACGCCATCCAACCGCTCGGTGCGGGTGCCGCCGGGGGTGTCTGTCTTCGACGCCGCCTCCTGGAACGGGATCGCCATCGACTCCACGTGTGGGGGCCACGGCACCTGTCGCAAGTGCCTCGTCCGTGTGACGACAGGCTCGGCGCCGGTGACGAGGCACGACCTCAAGACCTTCTCCGACGACCAGATCGGTGACGGTTGGCGGCTCGCGTGCCTCGTGAAGGCCGCCCACGACCTCAGTCTCGAGGTTCCGCCGCTCGTCACCCGGCCCAAGGCGTCCACCGTCGGCATTGGCCGTCAGGTCATCCTGCGCCCCGGGGTGCAGAAGCGCTACGTCGAGCTCGCCGAACCGACCCTCGCGGACCAGCGCACCGACCTGCGGCGCCTGCGTGACGCGGTGGAGGACCTCACCCTCGACCCCGACCTCCACGCCCTACGGCGCCTGCCGAACGTGTTGCGGGACAGCGACTTCAGGGTGACCGCGGTCGTGGTCCACGAGACTCTCATCGATGTCGAGCCGGGCGACACCACGGGTCGCCGGCACGCGATCGCGTTCGACCTCGGGACGACCACCGTCGTCGCCACCCTGCTCGACCTCGAGACCGGGACACCGGTCGCTGTGGCCTCGATGCTCAACAAGCAGCAGCCCTTCGGTGGCGATGTCATCACCAGGATCAGCGCGACGATGTTGGACCCCGAAGCGCTGGGTCGGCTCACCTCGCTGGCCCGCGAGACCCTCGCCGAGCTCGCGGCGGAGGTGCTCAAGGAGGGCGGGATCGCCCCGAGTGAGGTCTATGAGGTCGCGCTCGCCGGCAACGCGACGATGACGGCCCTGTTACTCGGTGTCGACCCCGAGCCCCTCGGCGTCGCCCCCTTCATCCAGGTGACTGCCGACTGGCCCGTCCTGAAGGCCACCGAGCTGGGTCTGACCCTGCACCCGGGGGCACGGGCCACGGTCTTCCCCGCGCTCGGCGCCTACGTCGGCGGCGACATCGTCGCGGGCATGCTCGCGAGCGGGCTGGATCGCGATAAGCGGGTTCGCCTGTTCATCGACGTCGGCACCAACTGCGAGATCGCCCTGAGCGACGGCGAACGCATCGTCACGACCGCAGCGCCGGCCGGTCCCGCGTTCGAGGGCGGCGCCATCCGCTGCGGCATGCGTGCCGCCGACGGCGCCATTGAGGTCATCAGGCTAGACCCCGCTGCCGAGGACGACGCCATCTCGGTGGTACTCGGCGTCATCGGTGACGTCGAGCCCCGGGGGCTGTGTGGTTCCGGCCTCGTCGACGCCGTGTCCGAGCTGGTCCGGGTCGGCCTGCTCGACGCGTCAGGTCGGTTCGTCCCGGAGGACGATGCTGCTCGTGACGTCCCGCTGCTCGCATCCCGACTCACGACCGTGGGGCAGGGCGAGCGGGTGTTCGTGCTGCACCGGCCCACTCCGGACTCACCTGCAGCGGAGTCTGTGTACCTGTCCCAGAGGGACGTTCGCGAGCTCCAGTTCGCCAAGGCGGCGATATCCACGGGGTGGACCCTGCTGCTGGAGGAGCTCGGGATGGCCGCGCGCGACGTCCAGCAAGTCCTGCTCGCAGGGTCCTTCGGCTCCTACCTCTCGCCCGCCTCGGCCGTGCGGATCGGGCTGGTCCCCGAACTGCCGGTGCTGCGGATCGTCTCCGCGGGCAACGTCGCGGGGGAGGGGGCCAAAATGGTCCTCCTGTCGTCCCGCGAACGGGCTGGTGCCGACGCGCTGCTCGAGGAGGTGCGCTATGTCGAACTCTCCGACCGCCCCGATTTCAACGACCGGTTCATCGACCAGCTCGCGTTCCCGGTGTGATGTCGGAGACGCCGCGCGCGCGTCGGTGGCACTCGTCGCGTGCGGTGCAATCGCCCAGCCGGCCGCCGACAGTGCAGCGCGACACGGGTGGGCTGTGGACGTCCACCCCTTGCCGCCCCTCCTGCATAACCGTCCGGAGCGGATCGCGGGCGAGGTCGAGCACCTCGTCCGTGAGTTGAGCGGACGCTACGACCGGGTCGCGGTCGGGTATGCCGACTGCGGCACCTACGGAGCGCTGGATGCGCTGTGTGAGCGGCTCGGAGTGCAGCGGCTGCCCGGTCTGCATTGCTATGACCTCTTCGCCGGAACGACCATCGTTGAAGAGCTGGCCGCCGACGAGCCGGGCACCTACCTACTCACCGACTTCCTGGTGAGGTCGTTCTCCCGGACCGTGGTCCACGAGCTCGGTCTCGACCGGCACCCAGAGCTGCGCGATGAATACTTCCGCCACTACACCCGCATCGTGTGGCTCGTCCAGAGCACCGACCCCCAGGAACAGGCCGAGCTGAGGCTGCTCGCACAGGGCGCCGCCGACCGCGTCGGACTGCCCTTGCAGGTGCAGCACGCGGGCCCTGGCGGCCTCGACCGCGCGCTCGCCGACCTCCTCGGCGACTAGCGCGCGGCGAGGACCTCGGACATCGCTCGCACGGGATCGGGGGCAGAGCCGCAGCAGGCCCGACGATGTCGATCCCGGTGGGCCCGTCTCACCGTGGTCGGCTTCGGGTGGCGACCGCCTCGTCGAGCATCCGTCGGCGCCAGGCCTCGATGACCTCGACCTGGTTGAACGTGAAGACGTGGAGGCCCTCGACGCCCAATGTCTCGTTCGTCGCCAGGGCCGCGACGCGGTGGACGAACCGGTCGGTGGAGAAGCCCGGACTGGCGATCCGGGCGAAGACCGACCCCTGCTTGCGCAGGAAACGGAGCGATTCTCCGACCCCGATCTTCGTCGCCATGCCGAGCAGCTTCGTGCGCTCGACGGGGCCCGGGAGGCCGACGAGGATAGGGAGGGTGACCCCGCGGCGCCGCACCCGCTCGGCCCACGTGGCGAGGCGCTCGACGTCGAAGGTCATGTTCGAGACGATGTGCGTCGCGTACGGGCGCTTGTCCCACATCGCCTGCACCGTGACGTCGTCGTCGATCGTCGGGTGTGACTCGGGGTAGCCCGTGATGCCCACCTGGGTGAAGTGGTGGCCCATCTCGTCGAGGCCGCGCAGGAGGTCGAGGGCGCCGTGGTACGGACCGGCCGGCGGATCGGCGTCGCCGGCGGGCACGAAGACCGCCGAGACGTCGTGCTCCTTCAGCCGCGAGACGATGTCGGCGAGCTCCTCGCGGCCCGACACCATCCTGGCCGCTAGGTGTGGCACGACGGTGTAGCCGGAGTCGGCGAGCGAGGTGGCCAGGTCCAGGGTGGCTGCCAGGCCTTTGCTGGGGGCGGCGGTCACCGTGAGCGGCACTGATGAGGGGACGTGCTCTCGGACCGTATCGGCGATCGTGGCCGTGGGCATGACCTCGTATCGCGCACCCTTCAGCAGGCGGGTGAGGGCGACGGTTGGCAACTCGTTGCTCATCGTGCAACCTGTCTCGTCATGCGCACCGGATGGCGCACAGCCTAGGGGTCGTCGGTCGTCGGCGCTAGCGTCTGGGCTCATGAGTCCTGGGCGGGCCCTGACGATGCCGGAGCCGAGCAGCCCGCGCTGCCCCATTCGGGCGTGCCGCACCGCCGTGTGCCGCGAGCCCGAGCACGCTCCTGCTCCTGGGTGGCCGGTCCGCGGCCCCACCGAATCCGGTATCGCCACCGTCCCCGCCCTCCCCGCTCGACAACGCGGTGCACAACGCACCGTGCCGCCGGTGGGGTGTCGTGTGGCCAGATCGCCGCGTAGGCCGGACCTATCCGAGCCGCCGACCAGAGTCGGAACGGCCGGGCAGGATTTTTCTCAGTGACCCACGCACGTGAGCGAGCGAAGCTTTGGCCCGCAACCAGCGCAACCGGACCGACCTCGCACAGCTCGAGTCCATCAGGGAGCTTGCACCCGGTCCCGTCGAGGGATCGGCGCTAGACCTGCTTGCGTCCGATGGCCAGCCCGTAGACGACGATGAGCACAGCCGCGGCGACGACGCCGGCGACGAACGGGATGACCTCGAAGCCCCCGGACCCTTCATATCCGAACCGGTAGACGACCCAGCTCCCGACGAGGGAGCCGAGGATGCCGAGGATGACCGTGACGAGTAGGGAGATGCTCTGCCGGCCGGGGAGGATGAGCCGAGCCACGGCACCGATGATCGCGCCCAGGATGATGGCGCTGATGATGGTGAAGAACATCGAGTGGGCTCCCGTCGGTCGGGGTGCGCCGCGCTAGCGGGGGACCGGGACGGTGCCGAAGCCGACGCGGCCCTTCTCGGAGTCGCCGAACTGGACGTAGCCCAGGGCTGCGGTGGGCACGAGGACCTCGCGACCTCGGGAGTCGGTGAGAGAGAGCACGCCTGCGTCGTCGGTGAGTGCCGACCGCACTGCGGCCGCGACCTCCTCGGCGCTCTGGTCGGTCTCGATGCTCAGCTCGCGCGCGACGTTCTGTACGCCGATCTTGACCTCCACGGGTGACTTCCTTTCAGTGCCATCGCGGTTCGGTGCCGAACCGGTCGGGCGACGGGGGACGGGTCCCGCAAGAGGGGACGAGTTCGTGCCTAGGCTAACCCGCTGCGCCGGTGGATTCTTCCCCCGCCACGACGAGGGCCGGGTTCTCGGGCATCCCCGTGGGGAATCCGGACACCCCGCGCCAGGCGAGCTGTCCGACGAGGTGGGCGGCGACATGCTTCGGGATGGTCGAGCCCTGCGCCAGCCAGTGGCGGGCCGAGACCTGAGCCAGTCCGGCGAGCGCGACCGCCATGAGCAGTGCCTGGTCGGCGTCGAGGCCGCCTGCCGTGTCCTCGACGATCGCCTCGGCGATCGCGACGGCGCAGGCGTCGGTCACCCCGTCGAGCCGGTCGCGGACCCGGGGCTCGCTCGTGAGATCCGACTCGAAGACCATCCGGAAGGCCGCGTCCTCTCGGGAGACGAAGTCGAAGTACGCCTCGATCGTGGCGAAGACCCGTGACTTGGCCGACTCGGCCGGAGTGTGCAGAGCGTCCCGCACCAGCGACTCGAGGGTGCCGCAGTGTTGGTCGAGGAGAGCGAGATAGAGGTCGAGCTTGCCTGGAAAGTGCTGATAGAGCACGGGCTTGGACACGCCCGCCCGATCGGCGATGTCGTCCATGCCTGAGGAGTGGTAGCCGGCTCCGGCGAAGACGGACTGCGCAGCTTCGAGCAGCTGGGCCCGGCGTGCGGATCGGGGGAGTCGTGGGCTGCGGCTGTTGCCAAGGGCCTGGCCGGTGCTCATCCGCTCTCCTCTCAGCCGTGCCGGGCCGATGCCGGGCCGATATGGGTGTCGCTGCCTCGGTGGCACCGTCACGTGACGACCACTCTAGGGCGACGGTGCGCGACTATCGTGCACCGTATGCAGGTCGGACCGCTCGTCGAACCCTCGCCCGCACTGAGTGGGCCTGAGCGGGAGAGGTATGCGCGGCATACGCGGCTGGTGGAGATCGGGGAGGTGGGCCAGCGTCGGCTCGCGGCCGCGCGCGTGCTCGTCGTCGGTGCCGGTGGCCTGGGCTCTCCGGCACTCACATATCTGGCCGCGGCCGGAGTCGGGAGGATCGGCATCGTCGACGACGATGTCGTCGAGCTCTCCAACCTCCACCGGCAGCCGCTCCACGGTGATCCCGACATCGGCAGAGCCAAGGTCGACTCGGCCGCAGACCGGCTCCGGGAGATCAACCCTCATGTCACTGTCCGCACCCACCGGCACCGCCTCACCGGCGACAACGCGCAGGAGCTGGTCGCCGCATACGACCTCGTCGTGGACGGCGCGGACAACTTCGCCACTCGGTACCTCGTCACCGATGCGTGCGGCCTGGCCCGGATCCCGCACGTGTGGGCCTCGATCAACACCTTCGCCGGACAGCTGAGCGTGTGGTGGGCCGGCCACGGACCGTGCTACCGCTGCGTCTTCCCGGAGGCGCCGCCGCCCGGATCCGTGGCCTCATGCGCGGAGGCAGGGGTGCTCGGCGTCCTTCCGGGCGTCATGGGTGCGCTCCAGGCGGCCGAGGCGATCAAGCTGATCACCGGCGTCGGGGACGTGGCGGTCGGCCGCATCGTTCTGCACGACGCGCTCGCGGGCAGCTGGGACGAGGTGCCGGTCCGGGCGCGCCGGGACTGTGCTCTCTGTGGTGAGAACCCGACGGTCACCGAGGTCGTCGGTGTCGATGACCGTCTCGAGGTGCCGACGGTCACCCCCTCGGCTGTCGCTGATCTCGTCGGTGGTCCGGGCGTCGTCTTCCTCGACGTCCGGGAGGCGAGTGAGTTCGGCGAGGGTCGGATCGAGCCGTCGGTGCACATCCCGTTGCGCGACCTCGTCGGAGGCGGTGCGGCCGAGCAGGTGGGGGTTTGGCGTGGTCACGGCGACCGGATCGTCGTCTACTGCCGCAGCGGGGTGCGGAGCGCCCGGGCCGCGGCCTACCTCCTCGACGAGGGCGTTTCGCGTGTCGAGTCGCTCGACGGCGGCATCCTCGCGTGGGAAGGGCACGCGCGCGACTGAGTCGCGTCAGGCGGTGGCTCGTCAGGCGGTGGCTCGTCAGGCGGTGTCGGTGGGACGTGATGGGATCGAGTCATGCCCCTCTTCGTGCCGAATGACGAGCAGCGCGCCGCGATCGACCATCGCGGCGGCGTGCTGCGCGTGCTCGGCGCGCCACGCACCGGCAAGACCGAGACGGCCGTCGGGCTCGTCCTCGACCGCATCCGGGCCGGTGAGGTCGCGACCGACCAGGTGCTCCTCCTAGCGAGCACCCGCCACGCCGCCGCCAGGGTGCGGCGTCGCGTCATGGTCGAGCTCGGCGGCACCGCGACCACCCCCGTTGCTCGGACGGCTTCGTCCCTGGCGTTCGGGATCCTCCGGCAGCGGGCCGCCGTCCTCGGTGACCCGCCTCCCCGGCTGCTCAACGGCCCCGAGCAGGACATCGTCATCCGCGACCTGCTGGCCGGCCACGCGAGCGGCGACGTCTCCGCGCCGCCCTGGCCGGAGCGCGTCCGAGGAGCGCTGCAGACCCGCGCCTTCCGCGCCGAGCTGCGTGATCTGCTCATGCGGGCCGTGGAGAACTCCCTCGGGGGCGCAGACCTCCACGAGCTCGGTGTCGAGTACGACGTCCCGGAGTGGCGCGCAGGGGCCCACGTCCTCGAAGAGTACGACCGCGTGACGGCGCTCGCCACCCCCGGGTCCTACGACCCGGCCTGGATCGTCGCTGCCGCCGGCGAGACCCTCCTCGACGACCCGGCCCTGGCGGCGATGGTGCGCGCCGACCTGCGTCTGGTCGTGGTCGACGATGCACACGAGCTCACCCCTGGGTCGGCCCGGCTCGTCGCGACGATCGCCGGGATCCCGTCCGCGCACCCCCTCGACGTCATCCTGCTCGGTGACCCGGACGCGACCGTGCAGTCCTTCCGCGGCGCGGACCCCACCATCCTCGCGGGAGGCGCGACAGCGCCCGTCGAGTGGTCGAGCCTGTCGCGGACGGGGGTGACGAGAACGATCCGACTGCGCACCGCATACCGTCCGCAGGAGCTCATCGACGCCGGCAGGCGGGTGGCCGGCGCGATCGGCAGCGTCGGGGAGGTCGAGCACCGTGAGGTGGCTGCCGCTCCGGACGTCGGCACCGGCTCGGTGGAGACCCACCTGCTCCGCACTCCTTCCGCTGAGGCCGCCTATGTCGCATCTCGTGTCCGCGACGCGGTGCTGCACGACGGCCGCAGCTGGTCCGACATCGCCGTCATCGTGCGCGGCCGCCGGCGCAGCGACGCCATCCGGCGGGCACTGGCCGTCGCCGATGTGCCGGTCGCAGCCGACGCTGCCGAGCTGCCCGTCCGGGACGAGCCCGCAGTCCGCCCTCTCCTGCAGGTCCTCGGCGCGGTTCTCGACGGGAGTCACGGTGCCGAGGACGGGGGACTGACCCCCGACCTCGTCGTCGACCTGCTCGGGTCGCGGATCGGGGGCACGGATGCGGTGCAGCTGCGGAGACTGCGTCGTCGGCTACGTCAGGTCGAGCTCGGCGCTGGAGGCTCCAGGCCGAGTGATGCGCTCCTGGTCGAGGCGGTCCGGCGGCCCCTCGTCCTTCAGGACATCGGCGTCGAGGCGACCGGTGCCCGGCGAGTCGCAGCCGCCTACGGCGCAGGACTGGCCACCCTCGCCGTCCTCGACGAGGCAGCCCGGCCGGTCCGTCGCGGCGGCGTGCTCGTCGAGGACGTCCTCTGGGCGATGTGGTCGGCTCTCCAGCTCGCCCCCCGGTGGCGGGGTGCCGCGCTCGCCGGGGGAGCGGCCGGGGCCCGTGCCGACCGTGACCTCGACGCGGTGCTTGCGCTCTTCGACGCGGCGACCCGATTCTCCGACCGGCTCGTCCGCGCCGACCCGGCAGCCTTCCTCGCCCACATCGAGGAGCAGGAGGTGGCCGGAGACACTCTCGCCGTCCGCTCACCCCTGGGAGACTCGGTGGCCGTGCTCACCCCGGCTGGAGCGGCCGGGCAGGCATGGCCCGTCGTCATCGTCGCCGGCGTGCAGGACGGCATCTGGCCCGACACTCGACTGCGCGGGCTGCTCCTGCGCAGCAGCGAGCTCGTCGACCGCGTGCGTGGCCGCCCGTGGTCGTGGCGCTCGGCCGCCGCTGCCGTCCGCCACGACGAGACCAGGCTCTTCCACGTCGCCGCCACCCGGGCCACCGAGCGACTCATCGTCACAGCGGTGCGCGATGAGACCGACCTGCCTTCTCCCTACGTCACCCTCGTCGACGGCACCGGCGGACTGCACGAGCGAGACCTCACCGAGGTGACCGACCCGACCACTCAACGAGAGCTCGTCGCCTGGCTGCGACGTCAGCTTTCGGAGACGGCCCCGGGACAGGAGCCGGACCGAGCCGTCATCGCCGGTCTCGCTCGCCTAACAGCGGCCGGGGTGCAGGGCGCCGATCCCGTCCAGTGGTGGAGTCGCCGGAGGACGACGAGCACCCGTCCGCTCGCTCCAGCCGACCTGCCCGTCGAGGTCTCCCCGTCCCGGATCCAGGCATTCCACGACTGCCCGCTCCAGTGGCTGCTCACGACCCGGGGCGGAGACGGCCCGCCGATGGGGTCCTCCGCGCTCGGGACCCTCATCCACGACATCGCGAGAGACCTCGGCGACGCCCCGGTCGACGAACTCGTCGCCGAGGTCGACGCGCGCTGGGGGCGGCTCGGTCTGACCCCCGGGTGGGTGACGGAGCGCTCCCGGACTCTGGCGCACGAGATGGTGCGGCGGCTCGGCACCTACTTCGAGCAGGCTGCCGCGGACGGCTGGACCAAGGTCGGTGCCGAGGTGTCGATGCGGGTCGCTCTGGGTCGTGCCGTCCTGCGCGGACAGGTCGACCGGATCGAGATGGACGGTGCGGGACAGATCCGGATCCTCGACTACAAGACCGGCTCGAGCCGACCACGCAAGGCGGACCTGCCGCGCAACGCCCAGCTCGGGGCCTACCAGGTGGCGCTCGTCGAGGATGGCTTCGCCGAGCACCTCGCGCAGCCGTCGGCCGCCTCGACACCGCAGCCGCCGCGGTCCGCCGGTGCAGCGCTCATCCAGGTCGGCAAGTGCGTCACGTCCGGTCCCGCGCTCGACCCCCAGCCGCCCCTGCACGACGACGAGGACCCGCGGTGGGCGCACACTCTCGTCGACGCGACGGCCGAGGCCATGGCGGCCGCCGGTTTCCTCGCGCGACCCGAGGAGCAACGTTGCCAACGATGCCCCGTCCGGCGCACCTGCCCGGCCCAGCCGGAGGGGGCGGCGCTGGCATGAGCGACACACCGGTCCACTCGGACCGAGCTCGCCTGACCGCCGTCGACGTCGCCCGGGCGCTCGGCCTCGAACACGACCCGACGCCTGAGCAGGCGGCCGTCATCGAGGCGCCGCTGGAGCCGCTGCTCGTCGTCGCCGGTGCCGGCTCGGGCAAGACCGAGACGATGGCGGCGCGCGTCGTGTGGCTCGTCGCCAACGGGCTCGCCGATCCGGAGCAGGTGCTGGGCCTGACCTTCACCCGCAAGGCGGCGAGCGAGCTGTCCGCCCGCGTCGAGCGGCGTCTGCGGACGCTGCGGGACGTCGGGCTCTGGACACCGGAACCAGCACGGGACTCGACCTCCGGAGCAGCAGCCGACGCCTTCGCGGGCCGACCGACGATCTCCACCTACCACTCCTACGCCGGCTCGATCGTCGCTGACTTCGGCCTGCGGCTCGGGGTCGAGCCCACCGTGCGACTGCTCACCGAGGCCGCGACGTGGCAGCTCGCCTACGAGGCGGCGGTGCGCTTCGACGGTGACGTGTCCGACTTCGACCTCACCGAGTCCTCACTCACCAACGCCACCCTCAACCTCTCCGGCGAGCTGGCTGAGCACCTCGTCGACCTCGGTGCGGTCGAGGACTACTTCCGCGGCTGTGCCCGGACGCTCGCAGGTCTGCCCCTGGGTCCGAAGGCCAGGGTCCTTCCGCCCGACGTGCGCGGCGCGGTCGCCTCGCTGCGTGCTCGCTGCGTGGCGGTCGACGTCGCCCGACGATACGCCGGGCTCAAGTCGTCGCGGGACGCCATGGACTTCGCCGACCAGATGGCGCTCGCCGCCAGGCTGGCGCGCGACTTCCCCGACATCGCGGCGATCGAGCAGGAGCGCTTCCGGATCGTGCTCCTCGATGAGTTCCAGGACACCTCCCACGCACAGCTCGAGCTGCTCCGGTCGCTCTTCTCGCAGACGGCGGTGACGGCCGTGGGCGACCCCCACCAGTCCATCTACGGATGGCGCGGAGCGAGCGCGACGACCCTGGCCGCCTTTCAGCAGGCCTTCTCCGACGACGGAGCCGTGGCCCCCGAGCGCACGGTCCGGGCGCTGCCCCTGGCGACGAGCTGGCGCAACGCTGAGCGCATCCTCACCGTCGCCAACGCGGTCGCCGCGCCCTTGCGTGAGCGACTCACCGTGCCCGTCGCCGAGCTGAGCCCGCGCCCTGGGGCTCCTCACGGTCGGGTGTTCGTCGCCCGCCACGAGACCGACCAGGGGGAGGCCGCCGCCCTCGCGCAGTGGCTGGGAGACCGGGGAGCGGGTGGTTCGGGGGTGTCGGCGGCGGTCCTGTGTCGCAAGCGGCGCCAGTTCCGCCCCGTGATGGAGGCGCTCGAGGCGCGAGGCATCCCCTTCGAGGTCGTCGGGCTGGGCGGGCTGCTCCTCACCCCCGAGGTCGAGGACGTCGTCGCGCTGCTCAACGTCGTCCACGACCCCACGAGGGGGGACCACCTCATGCGGCTCCTTCTCGGTCCGCTGGTTCGTCTCGGCGCCGCCGACCTCGACGGCCTCTGGGCCTATGCGCGACACCGCCAACGCGAGACCGCGGCTGTACGCCCGGCGAGGGTGCGCGACCAGGCCCGCGAGGCAGCCGAGACCGCCACACTGGTCGAGGCCGTCGAGGACCTTCCCGCTCCCGGCTGGCAGGGTCCGCGGGGTGAGTCGATCTCCGCGCTCGCCCTGGAGCGGCTGGCAGCACTCGCCGAGATCGTCCGGTTGGTGCGCCGAGAGACGGCACTGCCGCTGCCGGATCTCGTCAATGCCGCGGAGCGGGCGCTCGGCCTCGACGTCGAGGTCGCCGCCCGGCCCGGCTACTACCTCTCCGCTGCGCGAGCCCACCTCGATGCCTTCGTCGACATCGCCGCGGAGTTCTCCGCGAGCGCCGACCGGGTCACCCTCGGCGCGTTCCTCGCCTGGCTGGATGCCGCAGAGGAGCATGAGCGGGGACTCGAGACGCGTGCTGCGGACAGCGCGAGCGGGCCGGTCGCGATCATGACGGTCCATGCGGCCAAGGGCCTGGAGTGGGATCTCGTGGCCGTCCCCGGACTGGTCGAGGCGACCTTCCCGACCCACAACAGCACGACGTCCTCGGCCAAGACCGGTCGGTGGACGATCGGTCCGCAGACCGGCAAGGGATGGCTCGGGTCGGTCACCGGGGCCGGCATACCCCATGCGTTGCGCGGGGACCGCGCCGCGCTGCCGGATCTGGACTGGAGGAACCTGGCCGACACCGGCGAGGCGAGGACGGCCCTGGCTCATTACACGGAGCAGATGGGGGAGCATGCGATGGACGAGGAGCGCCGGCTCGCCTACGTCGCGGTCACGCGGGCCCGGGACCAGCTCCTCCTCAGCTGCTCGGTGTGGGGTCCGCAGAAGACCCCGCGCGTCACCTCGCGGTTTCTCGTGGACGCCCTCGCGGGAGCAGGGCTCCTCGACATCGCCCCCGAGGAGCGCGTCGCGCACCTCGACGATGCCCGGCTCGCACTGGGGCGGGACGAGACGGTCACCGTCCTCACCTGGGCGCCGATGCCGCCCGTCCTGGACCCGGTGCGCCCGGAGTCCACCATCGAGCGTGCCACGCTCTGGCCGGTGATCACCGACGCCGCCGATGGTCGCGACGAGGTGCGGGAGCGGGCTGCGGAGGCGATCTCCGCCGCTGTCCGGGTCGGAGGGTGGGGTGAGATCGATCCCCAGGACCCGATCCGGTCGCTGGTGGAGCGCATCCTCGCCCAGGAGGGTCTGCAGGCTCGACCGGTCGATGCGGTCCCTGCGCTCGAGTCGATCTCGGCCTCCAACGTCGTCGCCGCCGCTCGCTCGCCGAGAGCCTTCGCGGCGGGTCTGCGCCGGCCCATGCCGGGGCCGCCGAACCCCGCCGCTCGACGTGGCACGCGCTTCCACGCCTTCGTCGAGCAGCACTACGGCAGCGCGGCGATGCTCGACTGGGACGAGCTGCCGGGCAGCGCCGACGCGGACGCTCAGCGGGAGGAGGAGCAGGATCTGGCCGTCATGAAGGCGCACTTCCTCCAGAGCGAGTGGGCCGAGATGAGGCCGCTCGCTCTGGAGACCGACGTGGAGACCGTCCTGCCCACGGCGCACGGGCCGGTCTCCGTCCGGGGTCGCATCGACGCGGTGTTCACCCGGGAGGACGGCGGTGTGACCATCATCGACTGGAAGTCGGGGGCTCCCGGCTCCCCGGACGACCTCGCCGCCCGTGCCATCCAGCTCGGGGTGTACGCGCTCGCGTGGGAGCGCATCCATGACCTCGCACCGGGGTCGGTCGGTGTCGCGTTCTACTTCGCAGCGACGGGGGAGACCGTCTGGCCCGATGCGCCCTCAGAGGCGGACGTCGTCGCCGTGCTCGACGCCGTCGGCATCGTCAGCTGAGTCCGGAGCGGGAGCCGGGTCTGGATCGGGAACCGAGTCGGGTCCGGTTCCGCTCCCGTCGGTCGTGGAGTCCGCCTCGTCGACGTCCGCGTCGGGTTGCTCCGGCTGGGTTGTCCGGGAGTCCCCCTCGTCCGAGAAGCCTGTGACGGCCTCGGCTGGCATCGCGATCACGTCGATGACGTCCGTCGCGTCGCCGTCGGGTGAGGTGGGTTCGCTCTGGGCCGCGTTCGGATCACCGGACCCGGTCCTCTCATCGGTCACCTCAGCGGCCATACCCACAGCCGTCGGATGCGGCCTCGCCCACGACCCGGACCTCCCGGCCGGCTCCGGACTCTCGGCCGCAACCGGAGGTGCAGCCCGGAAGGACACGGGTGGCGCGGGGACGATCCGGAGTCGCCGGGCGTGCACCTCGCTGTGCACGGTGTCGTCGAGGCGGCGCAGCCGCGCAGTCGTCGCCTCGGTCGCGACCTCGTCCCTCGCGCCGACGGCCCGCAGCAGCGTCGCGAGCAGAGCGAGCTCGCTCACCAGCCGGGCCCGGGCGAGGATGTGCTCGTCGGGTCGCTCGACCCGCACGTGGGCGTACGCCCTGTGCACCGCATGCACGACCTCGGGCCTGGCGTCGGTGACGAGCGCGGCGAAGTCGTCAGCGGGATCGGCGACCTTGGCCGCCTCCCAACCGGTGACGCCGCGGATCGTCGCCCGCGTGGCGTCCGCCCGGTCGGGGAAGGTGACGAGGACGTCGGAGCCGGAGAGCGCGCCGTGGATCGGGGTCGGGGCGAAGCGCCACAGCCGCACGTCGTCGAGGGCCTCCTCCCATCGGGCGAGGAGCCCGGAGGGGACCCGTCCCGTCGCCGCACCACGGTCGATCTCGGCGAGGTGGCGCTTGCGGTAGCTCTCCGCGTCGTAGGAAGCGAGACCGGCCTCGTCGTAGAGCGCCCGGTCGACGTTGTGGATCATGGCGATGGTGCGGCCGAGCTCGGCGGTCACGGGGTGACCTGGTTGTAGCGCGGCGAGGTCGAGAGGGTGTCCGGGAATGTAGCTGTGGACGGCAGCGCGCCCGATCTTCGGGATCGGCGCGAACCCCTTGGGTGCGGGGACAGCGAACGGCACCCTGCGCACGAGCAGCGCGAGCATGGCGAGGCTGGCGTCCATATGCGCAGCCGCGACCTCGGTGCGCGGGGCGCGAATGACCCATCGCCGCTGTTGGGTGTCCTGGATGAACGCCACGTCGAAGTGCTCGTCCGCGCCTCCCATGACCTCCTGGACCGCCATCGGGTCGAGGCCGGGCACAGCAGCGCTTGCGAGCGCGGCAAGTCGAAGCGAACGATCCACGAGCCCACCGTATGCGGTGCTCGCCACAGATCCGGTGAGGGACACACGGTGCAGGGCAGCGGGACCACGATGCGCAGGTCACTACGCTGCTCGGTGTGAGCCGACTCCCCGAGGTGGTCTTCGCGGGCGGTGCCATCGACCGGGCCGCTTACCGCCGCACCGATCCTGCTCTGCTCACCTCGCTCATCGCCGATCCCACGACGCGCGTCATCGACATGTCGGGGGAGGGTTTCGTCGTCGGTGACGACGGCTCGTTCGCGCTGCGCCCCCCGGGCCCGGCCGACCACGAGGCCGAGCTGGTCGTGTTCCTCGGGGAGGGCATGATCCAGGGAGAGGTGCGTACGGCATACCTCCTCGTCGTGCCTCGAGAGCTGGAGGCGACCCGCCCGACAGTGGGGCTGCCGCACCTGGCGGGCGGCCTCGACGCGGACACGGCATCTCTCGTCGTCACCTCTCTCGGCCTGGTCAACTGGCACCGCACCCACCCACGGTGCAGCCGCTGCGGTGCCCCGACCGAGCCCGACCTCGCAGGCTGGATCCGTCGGTGCCCTCAGGACGGCAGCGACCACTACCCGCGCACCGACATCGCGGTCATCATGGCCGTGACGGACCCCGAGGACCGGCTGCTCCTCGGCCGGGCACCGAGCTGGCCGCAGGGGCGGATGTCGATCCTCGCCGGCTTCGTCGAGCCGGGGGAGACCCTCGAGCAGGCGGTTGCCCGCGAGGTCCGCGAGGAGGTGGGGATCGACGTGCAGGACGTGGAGTACGTCGCCGACCAGCCGTGGCCCTTCCCGTCCTCGCTCATGGTGGGCTTCACGGCTCGGGCGGTGCAGACCGACCTCGTGCTCGACCCGGTCGAGATCGCCGAGGCGCGCTGGGTCGACCGCGGTGACGTCCCGGGTCTCATCGCGCGGGGCCAGTACCGCCCGAGCCCGGGGTTCTCGATCTCGCGGGCCCTCGTCGAGGACTGGTTCGGCGGTCCGCTTCCTAGCGTCCCAAACGGGCCATGACCTCGTAGGACGAGGGGTTCGTCGCGGTCGAGCCGTCCGGGAAGACCACGGTGGGAACGGTCCGGTTGCCGTCATTGACCGTCATCACGACCTCTGCCGCGTCCGGGGTCCCGTCGATGTCCACCTCGGTGTAGTCGACCTGGTCGCGGTCGAGCTGGTGCTTGAGCCTGCGGCAGAAGCCACACCACGACGTGGTGAGAAGGGTGACAGTGCCGCCTGCCGGCGTGAACTGCTCGGTCGAGGTCGTCATGGCGGTGACCCTAATGCACCGTGCCGGGCTGCGACCCATCGGTCGCTGTCGGACCCGGGTGAGAGACTGACGTCGTCATGGCCGCCCCCGTCCCTCCCCCCGATCCCGACGCGATCCTCGCTGCCCTGGACCCCGAACAGCGGGCCGTCGCGTCTGATCCGCGGGGGCCCATGTGCGTCCTCGCCGGGGCCGGCACCGGCAAGACCCGGGCCATCACCCACCGCATCGCGTACGCGGTGCACGCCGGTATCTTCGCTCCCACCCAGATGCTCGCGGTCACCTTCACCGCCCGGGCCGCCGGCGAGATGCGCACCCGGTTGCGGGTGCTCGGCGTCGACGGGGCGCAGGCGCGCACGTTCCACGCTGCGGCCCTGCGCCAGCTGCACTACTTCTGGCCGCAGGCCGTCGGCGGGGGCGCGCCGCAGGTCGTGAAGCACAAGGCTCCCCTCGTGGCGGAGGCGCTCGGCCGGCTAAGGATCGATGTCGATCGTGCGGTCATCCGCGACGTCGCCGCCGAGATCGAGTGGGCCAAGGTCTCGATGCTCACCGCAGAGGCCTACGCCGCGGCCGCCCGGGCGGCTCGACGCGAGGCGCCGGGGATGGACCTGTCGGCGATGGCCAAGGTGATCGACGCCTACGAGGCGTGCAAGAGCGACCGAAGCGTCATCGACTTCGAGGACGTCCTGCTCCTCACCGTCGGCATCCTCGAGGACCGGGACGACATCGCGGCCGCTGTCCGTCGTCAGTACCGCGCCTTCGTCGTCGACGAGTACCAGGACGTGAGTGCCCTCCAGCAGCGTCTGCTCGACGCGTGGGCAGGCGGCCGTGACGACATCTGTGTCGTGGGCGACCCGTCCCAGACGATCTACTCCTTCACCGGCGCGAGCGACCGGTTCCTCCTCGGGTTCGCCGGTCGCCATCCAGGTGCCCGGACCGTCGAGCTCGTGCGCAACTATCGCTCGACTCCGGAGATCCTCGCCGTCGCGAACGGCGTCATCGCGGGGCCGACCGCGCGCCAGCACCGACCGCTGCGTCTGGTCGCCCAACGGCCGGCCGGGGCGCGGCCCACGATCCGGGAGCACGCTGACGAGGCGGCCGAGGCGGACGCCACGGCGACGGCCATCCGGGCCCGTCTCGACGACGGCGCGCCCGCGTCCGAGATCGCGGTCCTGGTCCGCACCAACGGGCAGACCGAGGCGCTCGAGGCCGCCCTGGCCGACGCGGGGGTGCCCTACCTCGTGCGCGGTGGGGAGCGCTTCTTCAGCCGGGCGGAGGTGCGTCAGGCGCTGCTCCTCCTGCGCGGGGCGGCGCGCACCGACGACGGTGCGGTGCCGCTGCCCGAGCTCGTCGCAGCGGTCCTCGGCGGCGCAGGGTGGAGCGCTGAGGCGCCAGGGGTGCGCGGGGCAGCGCGGGAGCGCTGGGAGAGTCTGGGTGCGCTCGTCAGCCTCGCCGAGGAGACCGCAGCGCACCGACCCGCGGCCCGTCTCGCCGAGTTCGTCGCCGACCTGGACGAGCGGTCAGCGGCCCAGCATGCCCCGTCGGCCGCCGGGGTGACCCTGGCGTCCCTCCACGCGGCCAAGGGCCTGGAGTGGGATCACGTCCACCTCGTGGGCTGCAGCGAGGGCTTGCTCCCGATCAGCCTCGCAGACACCCCGGCGGCGGTCGACGAGGAGCGCCGGCTGCTCTACGTCGGCATCACCCGGGCTCGCGAGAGTCTCTCCATGTCGTATGCGCTCGGCCGCACCCCCTCACGTGGCGGGCGGCGCCTGTCCCGCTTCCTCCTCGGTCTCGGCGACGCCGTCGATGCCCCGGACAGCACGCCTCGGACCCCACCGCCGGGTCCTTCCCGGCGCCGGAAGCGCAAGGCGAGCCGTCCCGTCCCCCCGTGCTCGACCTGCGGGGCGACCCTGGACACGGCTGCGGCCCGGACGCTCGGCCGGTGCGAGGCCTGTCCCTCGTCCGCCGATCCCCAGCTGGTCGCCGCCCTGCGCGAGTGGCGCTCGGCCCGCGCGACGCGCGACAAGGTCCCGGCCTATGTGGTCCTCACCGACGTCACCCTCCTCGCTCTCGCCGAGCGACGACCCGGCAGCCCCGAGGCTCTCCTGGAGATCCCGGGCATCGCCGAGCGCAAGGTGGAGTCCTACGGCGAGGACCTGCTCGCCGTGCTGTCCTCGTCCCATTGACACCCCTCCGGAATGCCGCCCCACCCTCCGTTCGGCTCATCCTGCGGGTGCTCGTCGACAATTCCGTTGCGCCCTGCGCGCCCCTGCCTCTACTCTGGCCAGACGTGCCCTCCGGGGGACGCCGACCACAGCCTGACGACAGCGTCATGGCCAAGAGGACGCCAGGCTACGAGCGAGAGGAGGCCCCGGTGAAGATGACGATGACGACCCAGACCGGTGCCTTCGCCGTGCCCGCGCGCGTCCTCGACGACGCCGCCGGCTACCGCGACCGTGGCACCACCGGGCTTCGCGCGACCGCTTTCGGATCCACCCCGGTCCCGAGCGCCTCGCGCATCGCGTCCGCCTGGACCACCGTCGATGTCCCGACCTTTATGGCTGTCCGCCATGGAGGTGCACACGGATAACGATCCGTATCGCACCCAGACCTCTTCAGAGGCCGCGGACCCAGCCGGGGATCCGCGGCCTTTTGCGTTGTCCCCACCCTTTCGTCCACTCCCAGCCCAGACCCCGAGCCAAGACCAGCCAAGACCCATGGCGACCCCGGAGCCCACGATGACCCTCCTCGACCCGAGCAGACACCCACCGCTCACCCGACCACCGCATACCCCCTCACCCGAGACCCCAGATCAGGAGGTGCCCGAGATGACCCTCGCCGCACTGCTTGACGCCGGGACCCTCGGCGCGGCCACCGGCGACGAGATCCCCTGCCAGCAGGAGGACCCGGAGCTCTGGTTCGCCGAGACGCCCGACGACGTCGAGTTCGCCAAGGCCCTGTGCGGGACCTGCCCCGTGCAGCGGGCCTGCCTCGACGGAGCCCGCCAGCGGCGAGAGCCGTGGGGCGTCTGGGGCGGCCAGCTCTTCATCGCCGGTGTCGTCGTCCCCCGCAAGCGACCGAGGGGCCGGCCCCGCAAGGACGCCGCGACGCTGGAGTCCGCGGGTGTTCTGGAGTCGAGCACGTCATAGGCTGAACAGTCATGACGCGCCTGCAGATCGCCCAGGACCCGCACGCCGACGAGGTGCTGACCGCCGACGACTTCGCTCTGCTCGTCGGCATGCTCCTCGATCAACAGTTCCCGATGGAGCGGGCCTTCGCCGGCCCCGCGAAGATCCTCGACCGCTTCGGCACTCTCGACCCGGTCCGGGTGGCAGGTGCGGAGCCGGAGGGTTTCGCCGACCTGTGCGCCACCCCGCCGGCAGTCCACCGCTACGGCCGCTCCATGGCCGGCCGGATCCAGGCGCTCGCCCGCGTGGTCGTCGACGACTACGACGGGCGGGCGTCCCGCATCTGGGAGGACGCAGAGTCGACGCGTGATCTGCTCGCCCGACTGCAGGCCCTTCCCGGGTTCGGTGAACAGAAGGCGCGGATCTTCGCCGCGCTCCTCGGCAAGCGTCTCGGCGTGTGCCATGACGGCTGGCGCGAGGCGATCGGCCCGTATGCGGAGCAGGGCTCGTTCCGCTCCGTCGCCGACGTCGTCGACCCTGAGTCGCTCCAGAAGGTGCGCGACTTCAAGAAGCAGGCCAAGGCTGCCGCGAAGCGGGCCTGACGACGCCGTTCCTCACGTCCGTGGTCAGTACAGCTAGATGAAGTCGTCCTCGTCGTCCAAGCCCTCGCGGTACTCGCTGTCGGCCGCCTCGATGGGCGGGAACGAGGCGCCCGGGATGAGCTCCTCTGCGAGACGCCGACCGTCGACGTTCCCGCCGAGCTGGCAAAGCACGCCGATGCCACCAAGCCAGACCCGGTGAATGAGGAGGTAGTCGGGCGGCAGGTTCAGCTTCATGCCCACGACCCAGTCGGGTTGACGGGGGTCGTTGATCCGGGCGCCGACGCCGCGCAACCAGTCCCGGGTGAAGGTGAACTCCTCGTCCAGCAGGGGGGTGAAGAACGGCATGAGATAACCGAGCAGCTGGTCCGGGTCGATCGAGACCGACTCCCGGATGAAGCCCTCCTCCTTGAGCCGGCGCGTCATCCCGTGCGAGTCGCCCCAGAGCGCGAAGGAGAGGATCTCGCCCAGGGCCGGAGGCATCCCGTCAGGAAGGCGGTTGACCGCGCCGAAGTCGAAGACGGCGAGTCGGCCGTCGGGCGTGATCCGGTAGTTGCCGGGGTGCGGGTCCGCGTGCAGCAGCCGGGCCCGGACCGGACCGCTCATGAGGAACTCGAGGTAGAGCCGGGCCGCGTGGTCACGCTCCTGCTGCGTGCCCGTCGCGATGATGTCGGAAAGCGGTCGGCCATCCACCCACTCGGTGACGAGCACCCGCTCGGACTGGGCGAGCACGTCGGGGATGAGGATGTGCGGGTGGTGCCGGAAGGCCCGCGCGAAGGCCTTCTGGTGGGAGGCCTCGAGGGCGTAGTCGAGCTCCTCCGACATCCGCTCCTTGAGCTCGGTCAGGATCGGGACCATGTCGATCCCGGGGACCAGCCCGCCGGCGAGCTTGGCGACCCGGGAGAGCTGGTTGAGGTCGCTCATGAGGGCCTTCGCCACCCCCGGGTACTGGATCTTCACGGCCACCTCACGCCCGTCCCGCCAGACGGCCCGGTGGACCTGGCCGATGGATGCGGCGGCGGCCGGCTTGTCGTCGAAGTGTTCGAACTTCGCTGTGCGCCAACGAGGTCCGAGCTGGTCGGCAAGGATCGCATGGACCCGTTCCGCTGCCATTGGAGGGGCCGCGTCCTGAAGCTTGGTGAGGGTCGCGCGGTAGGGGGCGACGAGCTCCTCGGGCATGGCGGCCTCCATGATCGAGAGCCCCTGACCGACCTTCATCGCACCGCCCTTGAGCTCGCCGAGCACCGCGAAGAGCTGCTCAGCGGTGCGGGTCTGGAGCTCGAGGGCCACCATCTCCGCGGGCCTGCCACCGACCCGCTTGCCCATGGCCCATGCGGTGCGGCCCGCAAAGCTGATCGGCAGCGTCGCGAGCTTGGCGGTGCGGGTCACGCCGCGCAGGGGCAGGTCGGTCACGCTGACAGTCTCCCACCCTGTTCCACCGCGCCCGGTCGTCGAGGCCCGGGACGGGAACATCGGTGCGCATCGCCGCATGGACCCGTCTCTCACCCCACCGATCTCGACTGGCCGTGGGTGTCGCATTCCGGATGGACCTCCCATCGGGAGGTGGCGAGCGACGGGAGAGGGAGTGCGCTGTGCCACCGCATGCCGAGCGGCGGGGGATAGGCGTCGATGAGTCCCAGTGCGAGCATGGCGACCGTTCCGGCCGTGATCCCGGCCAGGCTCGGTTCCACGCGGGTCGGGTCGTTCTGAGCATCGGCGAGCAGATCGTCCCGGCCTAGGTCGGCCAGGAGCGTCGTCCCCTCGTGCAGCCAGATGCAGGTCAGGCACGGACCCGCACCAGGGACGACCAACGGCCCGATGTCGACCGAGCCGACGCGCGCGATGACCGGAAGGTGCGCGATGGAGCGGCGCAGCCAGTCCGTCGCACGCAACCGGGGGAGCCGGGTGCCGACGGTGATGACGAGGCTTGGATCCGGGCCCCGGTCGTCAAGGTCCTCGCCGGCCCCGGCGTACCAGCCGCAGCGCACGGCTCCGACACGGGCGGCTCGCAGGAGGCGTGCGACGTCCTCGGCGACGGTGCCCCGGCCGTCGATCACGACCCGTGCGCCCTCTCGACGGTCCTTGAGCGACAGCGGTGACCCGACGAGGACGCTCCTCTCGCCCCCGTGTCGTCGCCGGGCCAGTGACCAGGCGGACAGGTCGCCGCGATCCGGGCCCGCAGGGTGGCGGCGGGTGAGTCCGGCCTCCTCGAGCGCGTGGACGATCTCGACGACGCGGATCTGCGGGAGTCCGGTCGCGCCGGCGAGCGCCTCGGAGCGCACGGGGTCGCTGGCCTCGGCCAGGAGAGCGAGCAGACGGCTCGCCGGACCGGCCTCGTGCTGGGCCAGGCCGGTGAGGACGACGCCGTGGATCGGGTCCGGTCCGAGCTGCAGGGTGCCGTCGATGCGACTCTGGGGGCTCAAACCCGGGTGGAGGGGGTGCGCCAGGATGCCGGCCTTCGACTCGGAGGCGTTGCGGGGTGCAGCGGCGGTGCGCAGGTGTGCCGGGGACGAGCTCATGGCGACCGAGTCAACCGGGAGCACCCGCGCGGTGCACGGGGTTGTCCACAATCACGCCGAAAGCGGGTGAACGAGGGTGCCCACTCGGGATCCGGGGTGCCCCTGACGCACGAACGGGCGGGACCGTGGAGGGTCCCACCCGTTCGGTGGTGGACCGCTGTCGCGGCCCCGTGTGGACGTCAGTCCCGGTGCGTCAGGCCTTGCCGAGGATGCGGTTGAGGTTGGTGCCGCAGTCCGGGCACTTGCCCTTGGCCATCCGGCGGCCGTTCTCGGACACGACGACCTTGCCCTCGGCCTCCTTCTTGGCCTTGCACTTGACGCAGTAGAACTCGCCCTTGTAGGTCTCTTCAGCCATGGTTTCTCCTTTGGTCAAACCCTTGCGGTCACCGGCGCGATGGCGCCCTGCCGTGAAGGGGCTGCCTACGACCATAAACGAGCACGTGGGCAGGTCCGGGCCATCTTCCGCTCGGCGCGTCGCGACTTCTCACAACATTCACCCCATATGTCACAAGCGCACCATGCGTCACAGATTCAGGCGGTTGGTGTGCTCAGCCCTCGATGACGGCGCGGTCCCTCGCGAGGTCCTGACCTCGGGTGATGAGGATGCCGAGGTCGGCCACGACGTCGTCCGGAAGGGCCTCGATGGGCCACCAGCGCACGTCGAGAGACTCCGAACTGCGTCGCGGCTCGGCGCCGACGGGAGCCCAGCCGGCGAAGCGAACGTCGAGGTGCGCCGCGCAGCGCCCGAATCGCGCGCCGAGGCTATGCCGGTGCAGGTCGACGATCCGCGGATCGACCGCGACCGCGTCGATGCCCGACTCCTCACGGACCTCCCGGTCGGCGGCCGCATACAGCGTCGGGTCGGTGGCCTCGACGTGCCCGCCGAACTGCAGCCAGGCGTGTGCCTTGGTGTGCAGGGTGAGGAGCACGCGCTCGCTGCGGTGGTCGAACACGATGCACGAGGCGGTGAGGTGCACCGGCGGTCCGGCCTTGAAGACCGCCGTGTCGTCCCCGAGTGCGTCGAGGTATGCGGTGCGCAGCTCCGCCTGCTCACTGTCGGCCGGCTCGAACCGCCGCAGCGTCGTCACCGCGTCCCGCCAGGCGGGCGAGCGGCGTGGAGCGACTCCCTCGGCGAACCCATCAGCGGGTCCGCTCATGGGGTGGGCGGGCCCTCGTCCCGGGCGGGGCGGTCCTGGCCGTCCGAGCCCCCGTTGTCGGTCGGCCCATCCGACGACCCGGGCTCAGCGAGCAGCTTGGCCAGCTCGGCGTCGAAGTCGTCGCTCGCGGGTGCGCCGAAGCGGTCGACATAGCCCAGGGGGTCGTCCAGGTCCGACGACCGGGGTGCGACGTCCGGGTGCTGCCACATGTCGTCGCGCGCCGTCCGCCCGTGCCGGTCCTCCATCGCCCGGAAGAGATTGGCGGCATCGCGCAGCCGGCGCGGCCGCAGGTCGAGGCCGACGAGCCCGCGGAAGACCTTCTCGCCCGGCCCCCCGCTCGCCCGGCGCCGGCGAATGGCCTCACCGAGCGCTGCACCGTGAGGGAGGGTCGCCGTGGTCGCAGCCTCGGCGACGACGTCGACCCACCCCTCGATGAGGGCGAGCGAGGTCTCGAGGCGATCCAGGGCCCGCGACTGTGCCGCGCTCGGAGTCGGCGCGAAGAGTGAGCCGCTCAGCGCCGACTGGAGCGCCTCGGGGTCGTGCAGGTCGACGTCGCGCAGCTGGGACTCGATGCCGTCCAGGTCGAAGGTGATGTCGGCGGCGTAGTCGCGCACTGCGGCCAGCACCTGCGGCCCGAGCCAGGGCACCTGGGCGAACAGCCGCGTGCGGGCCACCTCCCGCACCGCGAGGTAGAGGCGGACCTCGGCAGCATCGACGGACAGCCCTGCGGCCAGGTCATCGATCGCTGCCGGTAGGAGGACGACGTGGTCGTCCGGCACGAGCGGGAGCCCCACGTCACTTCCGGTGAGGACCTCCTGGCTGAGCGTTCCGATCGCCTGCCCCAGCTGGGTGGAGAACATCCCGGCACTCAACCGCTCGAGCATCCCCTGCATCTGGCCCATGACCACCGCCGGGTCCATGCCCGGCGGCAGCATGCCCTGCAGCTCCGGCGGCAGCTCCCCGGCCCCGCCGGTGAGCTGGTCGAGCTGGTTCTTCGACGCCGTGGCCATGGCGCCGGACAGTCCCGTGGCGATCGGGCCGACGAGCTCACTCCAGAGCGGCATCGTCTCCTCAGTCCAGTTGAGCGGGGTCCACGCGTGCGCCCAGGCCGTATGCGGGGGCAGCGTGGTCGCCTCGTCGACCCAGAGCGAGGCGATGCGGACGGCCTCCGACACGGAGCGTGCGGCGTTGTCCTCCACCTCGTCAGGGGTCCGCCCCGCGGCGACCGCGCCCGAGACCACACCCCGGGCCGCCATGAGCGCCGCGTCCTGGTCGATGGCTCCCGGGCCGGCCCCACCTCCGCCGAAGAGCCCGCCGAGCATGCCGGCGCCCGCTCCCGACATCATCGACTGCACCTGGCTCATCGCCTGCTCGATGACGTCGGGATCCATCCGGTCCAGACCGAGGTTGCTCATCAGTCCGGCCATCTCCGGTGGCACGGGACCGCCGGTGAGGCTCTCGAACATCTTCTCGAGCTCCGGCGGCAGCCCGGACGATACGGGCTCATCAGGCCCGGGGGTCTCCTCGAACTCGTCGTCGGGTCGGTCATGCGGCTGGATGTCATCGGGCACCCTGCCATTGTCCATCACCGGAACGTGCAGGGTCTCAACGGGCGTGGGCGAAACCTGCCGGCCCTCTCGATCGTTCCCCTCCTGACGACCGCCGGCCCGCCACGGCGGCGTGGGCTGTCAGAACGTCCCGCGCGTCGCATACGGTTGGCTGTCCGGCGGCACGCCCGTCAGCCGCCCGCCCCACAGGCTCGACCCAGGAGAGACCACGGTGCCGCAGTCCCACCCGCGTGTCGCGCTCGTCGACATCCGCGATCACGCGCTCTCCCTCGACGAGGTCGTGGCGGCGGTGTCCCGGCCCGGTCACGGCGCCGTCGTGACCTTCACTGGCGTCGTCCGCGACCACGACGGAGCCAGAAATGTCACGGGGCTCGACTACTCGGCGCATCCGTCCGCCGTCGACCTGCTCGCCGCCTCCTGCGCACGCGTCGTCGATACCCACCCCGACGTGGTCGTGGCCGCCGTGCACCGCACCGGGCCCCTCGCCCTCGGCGACCTCGCCGTGGTCCTCGCCGCGGGTGCGCCCCACCGGGGTGCGGCGTTCGCCGCGTCCCGAGCCCTCATCGACGACCTGAAGGCCAGCGTCCCGATCTGGAAGCAC
The DNA here is from genome assembly GCA_046260445.1 of Dermatophilaceae bacterium. Lineage (GTDB taxonomy): Bacteria > Actinomycetota > Actinomycetes > Actinomycetales > Dermatophilaceae > F2B08. Next base: position 62,856 of record JBHEPF010000127.1, read on the forward strand.
CAGAGCTTCACCGACGGCTCGGACGAGTGGGTCGGGCTTCCGTGACGACGCGCACGCTGCCCGAACGGCAACGGCTCGGGTGCGGCGCGGCCGCGGTCCTGCTCGCCGGCCTGGCCGGCATGGTTCTCGCGATCGTCCTGGCCCAGGTCACGCTGCCCTACGCGATCATGACGCCTGGGCCGGTGACGAACACGCTCGGGGAGGTCGGCGACGGCACTCCGCTCATCGCGGTCGAGGGGGCGCCGACCTACCCCACGGACGGGGAGCTGAACTTCACGACCGTCCGGGTCGGCGGCGGGCCCGGCAACGAGACGACCATCGTCGACTACCTCTCGGCGGTCTTCTCGTCGGAGGCGACGATCCTTCCGGTGGAGCAGGTGTTCCCGCGTGGGGCGACGCGCACGGAGATCCGTGATGAAAACGAGGCCGAGATGGTCGGCTCCCAGCAGGAGGCCGCGGCGGTGGCGTTGAGCGCCCTGGGGTATGCGGTGCGGGAGACGGTGACCATCGTCGAGGTCGATGAGTCCTCCGCCTTCCTCGACCTCCTCCAGGGGGGCGATGTCGTGGTCGGTGTGAACGAGGTACCGACCGATGGCGCGGATGCGATCCGTGCCGAGGTGGCCAAGGTCCCGGTGGGAGAGCCGGTCTCGGTGAGCGTCCTGCGTGACGGCGCGGAGGCCACGGTCGAGGGGTCGACGATCGAGGCCGGGGGGCGGTCCGTGCTCGGGATCTATCTGTCCCGGGCGTTCGACTCCGACGTGGACATCACGATCACGGCCGGCGAGGTGGGTGGTCCATCGGCGGGGATGATGTTCGCCCTCGGCGTCTACGACGTGCTCACCGAGGGCTCCCTGACCGGCGGGAGGGAGATCTCCGGCACCGGGACGATCACGGTCGACGGCCAGGTCGGCCCGATCGGCGGGATCGTCCAAAAGGTGGTGGGGGCCAAGGACGACGGGTCGGAGTACTTCCTCGCACCTCCGGGCAACTGCGCCGAGCTCGACGGCAGGGTGCCGGGCGACATCGAGGTATTCGCAGTCGCGACGTTCGAGGATGCACTGGCTGCGGTGGAGGGCATCTCGTCCGGCGCGATCGACGATCTGCCACGCTGCGGCTGACCCGGGTTGCCACCCCCCGTCCCCGTCGGCCAACGTCGACCCCGACGTGCTGAGGACGACGACCGCAGCCGTCGCCCACGCCACAGAGACGCTCGCCTCGCGCCGCTGGCTCGCTGACCCTGACGTGTTCACCGCGGGTAGGTCACTCGCGCGACACTTCCTCCCTCAGTCGCCCTCGGGCGTCGGGGCGAAGGTCGAGAGCAGTCCGTGGACGAGGCCGGGAGCGATGTCGTCACCCTGCGCGACCCGGTCGTCACGGTCGTGGTCGCGTTGCCGGAGGAGGCACCGGGACGGCCCGTCGCGCAGAACGGCCACGAGGAGCCGAACGTCCTTGCGATCCGGATGGCTGGCGAGCGTGGCGATGGCGTCGTCGGGGTTGCCCGGCAGGTTGCGCTCTGCCGTCGGGGGAACGACGATGCGCTCCACGGCGATCGCGGCGCCGACGACGGTGTCCGGCCACATCACCTGAGCCATCATGGACTCCAGGTGCCCCGCTGAAGGCAGGTCCTCCTGCTCGATCGCGGTGAGTGCCCCGGGGGCCACGTCGTGGGGCTGGAGCGCGTCGAGGAACCCGGGCTCGTGCTCGAGCAGGTGGGCCGTCTCGACGAGGGCGAAGAGCCGCACCGGCTGGTCCCAGCCGCCGGAGGCCACGTGCCGTTCGGTCTCGAGCGCCACGATGGACAGCGGATCGGTCACCGGACGGGGGGTCGTAGGCGTGTTCACGAAGATCCATCCTGCCCCCTGCTCGCCCCTTTCGCCATGAGAACGCGGCCCGCGAGGTCCGCAGGTCACGATCGCGTGACAGCCCCGGTTCTGGGTCCCCCTCGGTCCGGGAACTCTCAGCCCGGCCGGGTAGGTTATCGAAGGCAGACATCTCATCGGGCACCCCCCCGGTGTATCGAGCACGACGTGTGAAGGCCTTTCTGTGAGCAACCCCCCCTGGATGGACCGCCCCGACGACGAGAACGGCGAGGGCGCTGAGCGACCCGACGGCACGAGTGGGGACCCGAACGAGCCCACTGACCCGAAAGAGCCCACTGACCCGACCGCACCCCAGGGACGGCCGGATCGCGGGGCCGGGGATGACCCCATGCGGGACCTCGCGGCACTCTTCGGGCCCTTCGCGGCAGGTGGCGCCGGGGCCGCCGGTGGCGGAGCCGGTCGGTTCGGCGGCGGCGGCGGCGGTGGTGGGGGAGCACCGCGCGGCCCGCAGGGTCCGCAGCCACCGCAGGCGCAGCGGACTCGGCGCAGCCCACTGACGGTCACCCTGTTCGCGCTGGCGATCATCGTCATGGTGGTCACGTGGCTGGCCGGCCTGTGGACGGACCTGCTCTGGTACGACTCGGTGGGCTTCCGCGGGGTCTTCACGACCGTGCTCCTGACCCGCGGACTGCTCTTCATCCTCGGCTTCATCATCGTCGCCGGACTAGTGGCGGGATCGATGGCGCTCGCCTACAAGCAACGCCCCATCTATGTCCCGACGACACCGGCTCAGCAGGTCCTCGAGCAGTACCGTCAGGCCATCGAGCCGGTCCGCCGTCTGTCCATGTATGCGGTGCCGGGAGTCCTCGGACTGCTCGCCGGGTCGGCGGCCGCATCCCAGTGGGAGACCTACCTCCTCTGGCGCAACGGCGGAGAGTTCGGCGCCACCGACCCGCAGTTCAACCTCGACGTCGGGTTCTACGTCTTCGACCTGCCGTTCTTCCGGTTCATCCTCGGCTTCGCGACGATCGCCCTCGGGTTGGCCCTCATCGCCGCGCTGGTGACGCACTACATCTACGGCGGGATCCAGCTGCCCGGGCGTGGCCCGACGACACGGCTGGCGTTCATCCACGTCGGTGTCCTCGGCGCACTCCTCGCCCTGGTCCGAGCCGGGGTCTACTGGCTGGACCGCTACTCCCTCACCACGAGGGAGGCCACCCTCATCACCGGCATCACGTACACCGACGCCAACGCGGTGCTGCCGACGAAGGCGATCCTCGCAGCCGCGTCGGTCCTCGTCGCCGGCATGTTCCTCGCGGCGATCTGGACCCGATCCTGGCGGATCCCGATCGTCGGCGTCGCTCTGCTCACGGTGACCTCGATCGTCGCCGGCGGCATCTACCCGGCACTCGTGCAGTCGCTGCGGGTGCGCCCCTCCGAGCGCGCGCTCGAGGCGCCGTACATCCAACGCAACATCGACGCCACGCGGACGGCCTTCGGTATCGACGAGATCGAGCGAACGGCCTACCAGGCCGTGACCGACGTCGAGGCCGGCCAGCTGCGCCAGGACGCCGAGGTCATCCCCGGCATCCGTCTCATCGATCCCAGCATCGTCTCGCCGACGTTCCGTCAGTTCGAGAGCCTGCGGCCGTACTACGCCTTCCCGGAGATCCTCGACGTCGACCGCTACGACATCGACGGCGAGAGCGCCGACTCGGTCGTAGCCGTGCGGGAGGTCAACCTCGACGGCGTGCCGGTCTCCCAACGGAACTGGGTCAACGACCACACGAACTACACCCATGGCTACGGTTTCGTGGGCGCCTACGGCAACCGGAAGACGGCCGAGGGCGACCCGATCTTCTTCTCCGGTGGGCTGAGCGACAACACCGAAGCCGGTGAGTTCGAGCCGCGGATCTACTTCGGGGAGATCTCCCCGGTCTACTCGGTCGTCGGCGACGTCGAGGGCGCCCCGCCGCGCGAGTTCGACATCCCCGACGATGAGGCCACCGGAGGCAACCGGACCTACACCTACACGGGCGAGGGAGGCGTCGGCATCGGGAGCTTCTTCCGCAAGGCCGCCTACGCACTCAAGTACCGCGAGCTGAACTTCCTCCTCTCGGAGTTCGTCACGGGTGGGTCCAAGATCCTCGACCACCGCCCGCCGGCCGAGCGGGTCCAACGGGTGGCCCCGTGGCTGACCCTCGACGGCAATGTCTACCCGGCCGTCGTCGACGGCCGGATCCAGTGGATCGTCGACGCCTACACGATGACGGCGAGCTACCCCTACAGCCGCCTCGTCGACCTGCGGACCGCGACGTCCGACTCGCTCACCGAACGCTCCAACCTCATCACGGCCGGCACGGGACGCATCAACTACGTGCGCAACTCGGTCAAGGCGACCGTCGACGCCTACGACGGCTCGGTCACGCTCTACGCCTGGGACACCGAGGACCCCCTCCTACAGGCCTGGTCCAAGACGTTCCCCGGCGCGCTCACACCCTTGTCGGAGATGTCGGCCGACGTCATGGCCCACGTCCGCTACCCCCAGGACCTGCTCAAGATCCAGCGGCTCATGCTCTCCAGCTATCACGTGACCGACCCGGAGTCGTTCTACACCGGTCAGGACTTCTGGGCCGTCCCTGCGGATCCGACGATGGCCAGCCAGGACCAGCCGACGTACTACCAGTCGCTTGCGATGCCAGGGCAGGACAGCCCGTCCTTCTCGCTCACGACGACGTTCATCCCGACCGGTAGCGGCCGTGAGATCCTGCGTGGGTTCCTGGCCGCCGATGCCGATGCGGGCAACGAAGCGGGGGTCAAGGCGGAGTCCTACGGCACGCTGCGGCTCCTCGAGCTGCCCCGAGCCTCCGCCGTCGACGGCCCCGGTCAGGTCCAGAACCAGATCGAGGTCTCGACCGAGCGATCTCAGGATCCGTCCGAGCAGCTCAACCTCAGCCAGTTCATCGCGCAGAACCGCCAGAGCGGTCGCGAGCTGACCTTCGGCAACCTCCTCACCCTGCCCGTGGGCGGCGGGCTGCTCTACGTCCAACCGATGTACGTCCAGTCCTCGCGGGAGGGCGGCTCCTTCCCGCAGAACAAGGCGACCATCGCGGTGTTCGGCAAGGAGGTCGCGTGGGGCACGACCCTCGACCAGGCGCTCGACGGTCTCTTCGGCGGCGACGCCGGCGCCAGTGCCGGTGACTCCGACGTCGGGACCGACACCGAGACCGACCCGGGTACCGCTGAGCCCGTCGAGCCACGCGACGGAGACGCGGTGGCGCTGGCTCGGGCGCTCGCGGACATCGACCAGGCCTACGCCGATGGCGAGGCGGCCTTGCGCGCAGGCGACTTCACCGCATACGGGGCGGCGCAGCAGCGACTCCGCGAAGCGATCACCCGGGCGATCGAGGCATCGCCCACCGAGGTGCCCGACCCGGCGGACACGGCGACGGACACCGCGACCGAGCCGACCGAGCCGACCGAGGAGGAGACCACCGCTCCCTAGCCCTGGCGGCGTCGATGCCGCGATTTGGCGCTCCGCACCCGGTCACGTAAAGTACTGACTACCGACGCGGGGTGGAGCAGCTCGGTAGCTCGCCGGGCTCATAACCCGGAGGTCGCAGGTTCAAATCCTGCCCCCGCTACCAACGCGTCAGCGGATGAAGGCCCCCAGCACGATGTGCTGGGGGCCTTCGCCGTCGAGCCGGTGGGCTCACCCCTCCAAGATCGCCCGCACCTCGCCGGTGGAGCGTGCTGCCTCGAGCCGGGCGACCTTCTCCTTGTCGAGGAAGACCTGGGCGATCTTCTGCAACAGCCGCAGGTGGTCGTCGCCTGCACCGGCGATGCCGATGACGAACGTCGCCGGCTTGCCCTTCCAGTCGATGGGCTCGTCGAAGCGGACGAACGACATCGCGCAGCGCCGGATCGAGCCCTTGGCCTCGTTGGTGCCGTGCGGGATGGCCAGTCCGTGGCCCATGAAGGTCGAGACAGGCTTCTCGCGGTCGTGCATCGCCGCGACGTAGGAGGCGTCGACCGCGCCCGTGGCCAAGCAGGTCGCGGGCCTCGGTGATGGCGTCCTCCAGGTTGGCGGCTGAACCACTCAGACGGATAGCGTCATCTGCGAGAAGGCTCGAGTCGGTAGGAGGACTGCTGGGGTGCCTGCGCCGTGGTGGACGCGGCCCCTGAGGCGCCAGCATCGCCGCCGACGAGGGTGGAGGTGCTTGTCAAGGACCCCATCACCGCCCGCATCCCGCTCGAGAACGTGCTCGACGTCTTCGACATCGTCGCCGAGGGCAAGGCGATCAAGGTGACCGTCGAGCCCTGAGGGGTTCCCTCTGCCGCACCCTCGGTGACCCAACGCACTCCGCGACCCCGGCATACCGGGTCGCCGCCGGTATTCTAGCCGGCATGCCTCTCGAGCCCTCCCTCAGCGAGACCCCATCCGTGACGTCCGACGCCCCACCGAGGCACCGCGTGGTCGTCATCGGGTCCGGCTTCGGCGGGTTGTTCTTCACCCAGGCCCTGCGTCGCGCCGATGTCGACATCACCCTCATCGCGCGCACGTCCCACCATCTCTTCCAGCCGCTGTTATACCAGGTGGCCACCGGGATCCTGTCGCAGGGCGAGATCGCACCGGCGACGCGCGAGATCCTCGCGCGGCAGGAGAACGCCCGGGTCATCCTCGGAGAGGTCACCCGGATCGATGTCGCCACCAGGACGGTCACGAGCGAGCTGCTCGGGCAGGAGGTCGTGACGTCCTATGACACTGTCCTCGTGGCCGCCGGCGCCGGTCAGTCCTACTTCGGCAATGAGCACTTCGCCAGGTACGCGCCGGGAATGAAGAGCATCGACGACGCGCTGGAGCTCCGTGGCCGGATCTTCGGTGCTTTCGAGGCGGCCGAGCTCGCCACGACGGAGGACGCGCGTCGTCGACTGCTCACTTTCGTCGTCGTCGGAGCTGGGCCGACCGGCGTGGAGATGGCCGGCCAGATCGCCGAGCTTGCGAGTCGCACCCTCAAGCGCGACTTCCGCTCGATCGACCCTCGGTCGGCACGCGTCGTCCTCATCGACGCTGCTCCGGCCGTCCTTGGGGGCTTCGGCGACAAGCTCGGCGACAAGGCGCGAGAGCGGCTCGAGAGCATGGGGGTGGAGGTGCTGCTCGGAACGATGGTCATCGACGTCGACGCCTCGAGCGTGACGGTGCGCGATCCCGATGGTGAGCCGCGTCGGATCGATGCGGTCACCAAGGTCTGGGCAGCCGGAGTCGCCGGCTCCCCCCTGGCCGCTCAGCTGGCGGAGCAGACCGGTGCCGGACTGGACCGCGCCGGTCGGATCGAGGTGCAACCGGATCTCACCGTGCCAGGGCACCCTGAGGTGTTCGTCGTCGGTGACATGGCCGCGCTCAAGGACTATCCGGGGGTCGCCCAGGTGGCGATCCAGGGAGCCCGCTATGCGGCGGACCAGGTCCGCCGTCGGCTCGCCGGCAAGCCGGCGCGGGGCCCTTTCGAGTACAAGGACAAGGGCTCGATGGCGACGATCTCGCGCTTCTCGGCTGTCGCGAGCATCGGTCGGTTCCAGTTCGGCGGTTTCGTCGCATGGCTGCTGTGGCTCGCGATCCACCTCGTCTATATCATCGGCTTCAAGCATCGGGTGACGACCCTGCTGCACTGGGCGGTCAGCTTCCTCGGACGCGGCCGCGCGGAGCGCACCACGACCGAGCAGCAGGTCTTCGCCCGCAACGCGATCGACGATCTCGGCGAAGACTACTCACCCACCCTGCCTCGTTAGGGTGTGTGCATGCCGCTGGACTACCCCATCCACGACCGCACCCTGGACAACGGGCTGCGCGTCGTCGTCTCCCCGGACCACACCGTTCCCGTCGTCACCGTGAACCTCTGGGTCGGAGTCGGGTCGCGCCACGAGACGCCCGGTCGGACCGGCTTCGCCCACCTGTTCGAGCACCTCATGTTCCAGGGATCGCGTTCGGTCTCCAGCGGCGAGCACTTCTCGGCGCTCATGGCGCACGGTGGTCGTGCCAATGCGACGACGTGGTTCGACCGGACCAACTACTTCGAGACGGTGCCCGTCGGCGCCCTCGAGCTCGCTCTCTGGCTCGAGGCCGACCGCCACGGTCATCTCCTCGACGCCGTCACCCAGGACAACCTCGACAACCAACGCGACGTCGTCAAGGAGGAGAAGCGTCAGCGCTACGACAACCAGCCGTACGGCAACGCCCTCACCGACGTCTATGCCGCGACCTTCCCGGTGGAGCATCCCTACAACCACCCGACGATCGGGTCCATGGAGGACCTCGACGCCGCCAGTCTGGAGGATGTGCACGCCTTCTTCTCGCGGTATTACGCACCGAACAACACCGTGCTCACCCTCGTCGGCGACCTCACGGCGGAGGAGGGTTTCGCGCTCGCCGAGCGCTACCTCGGCCACCTTGACCACGCGGTCGAGGCACCCCGAGGTCGCAGCGCCCAACTGCCGCCGGTGCCCGGTCCGGTCCGGGTCGACCGCTTCGAGGATGTCCCGAACGACCGGCTGCACCTCGCGTTCCGACTGCCGGCAGAGGGAGGCGACGACTTCCGTGCGGCATCGTTGGCGCTGGACTGTGTCGCCGGGCTGGCCTCGTCGCCGATGACGACCAATCTGGTCCGTCGCGAGCAGATCGCCACCTCGATCGGCGCGCACGCCATGGGTTTCGTCGACGGATCGTCCCTCGGCCTGCTCGTCGTGGACATCGCCCCCGGGCAGGACGCCGCCGAGGTCGAGGACAAGGTCGCCGCCGAGCTGGCTCGCTTCGTCGAGGAGGGTCCCAGCGAGGAGCTGCTCGAGGCGGTCAAGGCGCAGGAGGAGCGGTCCTGGCTGTCTGCCCTGGCCAGTGGTGAGGACCGGGCCGATCTCATCAGCCAGTACACCCTGCTCCATGACGATCCCGGCTACCTCAATGAGGCGCTCGACCACCTGCTCGCCGTCACGCGCGACGACGTTCGGGCGGCCGCCCAACAGTGGCTGCAGCCCGACCACCGAGTCTGTGTCGCATACCTGGCGAACGGTTCCGGCGAGGGCGAGGAGGCGGCATGACCGACCAGGCCCTGCCCGCGTCCGGCGACGTCGACCCGACCTCGATCCCACGTCCGTCGGTCACCCCGCCCGCGCCGTGGGCCTTCCCCCACCCGACCTCGGACTGGACTCTTGACAACGGACTGCGGGTGCTGGCCTACGACGTCCCGGGCCAGTACGTCATCTCGGCCTCCCTCGTCGTGCCCCTCCCGCTGAGCACTGAGCCGCGCGAGGTCGAGGGCGTCGCATCCCTGATGAGCCAGCTGCTGGACGAGGGGACGGCCCAGCACAGCAGTGAGGAGTTCGCAGGGCTCCTCGAGCGACATGGGATAGCGCTCTCGGCGACCGTCAACGACGGCGCCCTCCTGGTCGACCTCGACGTGCCGGTCCGACACCTGACGATGGCGTTCCGGCTCATGACCGAGGCGCTCGCCGAGCCGGCCTTCCCCGAGGACGAGGTGAGACGCCTTCGCACCGCTCGCCTCGCCGAGATCGAGCAGGAACGGGCGTCCGCCCCCCACCGGGCGTCCCGCGAGCTGATCGGCACGTTGTGGGCGCCCTACGAGCGTGCCGCGCGGCCGACAGCGGGAGCCGCCTCCACGGTGGCGACCATCACCCCCGACCACGTTCGCGCCTTCCACGCCGAGCGGGTCGGTCCCGAGGGCGCGGGTCTGGTCCTCGCAGGAGCCCTCGCGGGCGTGAACGTGCGTGCTCTGGTGGAGGCGACCATGGGGGAGTGGCGTGCCCCGTCGCATACTCCTCCAGCGGCGGCCGTCGCGCCCGACCTGGCCGTCGACGCCGCCCGGGTCGTCCTCGTCGACCGGCCTGGTTCGGTGCAGAGCGAGATCACGATCGGCTGGCGCGGCCCGGACCGGCACGTGGAGGGGGGCTGGGCACCCTATCCGGTCATCGGCTTCCTCCTCGGCGGGTCGCCGAACGCGCGGATCGATGCCGTCCTGCGCGAGGACAAGGGCTACACCTACGGCATGCGCACCGGTGTCCGCCCTCGTCGCGCGGGGGGCCTGCTGCTCACCAGCGGCTCGGTCCGGGCCGATGCCACGGTCGACTCCCTGCGCATCCTCGCCGACCTGCTCGATCCCGCCCAGGTCGCCTTCACCGAGGACGAGCTGCGCTCCGGTGTCGACTTCATCGCCGGAACCGCTCCCGGACGGTATGCCACCGCTGACTCGATCGCGTCCGAGGCCTCCTCCCTCCTCATGGACCGGTTGCCGCTCGACTTCACCACGACGACCCGGACGGACACCCTCGCCCTCTCCGTTGAGGACCTGACGGCGGCCTACGCCGGACTGGCGCCCGGCCAGTGGTGCATCGTCGTCGTCGGTGATGCATCGGAGTACGCCGACCGAGTGCGAGAGCTCGGGATCGGGGACGTGTCGGTCGTCGCGAACTAGAGGATCGCAGCGGCGTCACCGCCGCCGACCGGCGGATGGTGGGACCGGCGGATGGTGGGTCAGACGGGGTCGGCGGTGCCGATGTAGTCCAGCGCCAGGTCGTGGAGCAGCCCGTTGGTCGCGAGGGCGTTGCCGCCATGCGGTCCGTCCGTGCCGTTCAGCGAGGTGAACCGACCCCCGGCCTCGGTAACGATCGGGACCAGTGCCGCCATGTCGTACAGGGCCAGCTCCGGTTCGCAGGCGATGTCGACAGCCCCCTCGGCGAGAAGCATGTAGGACCAGAAGTCGCCGTAGGCCCTGGTCCGCCAGCACGCATCGAGCAGGTCGAGGAACCGTTGCCGACGGCCCAGCTCGCGCCAGCCGCCCAGGCTCGAGTAGGAGATGGATGCGTCACCGAGGTGACCGACGTGGGAGACCGACATGCGCCGCGCAGAGGTGAGACTGCGGCCCGTCCAGGCACCTGATCCCAGGGCGGCCCACCACCGCCGGCCGAGGGCGGGTGCCGCGACCAGGCCGAGGACGGGGGTGTCCCACTCGTCGAGCAGGGCGATGAGCGTGGCCCACACCGGCACCCCGCGCACATAGTTGTGGGTGCCGTCGATCGGGTCGACGACCCAGTGCCGCGGGCCCCGGCCGCTGGTCCCCCCCTCCTCGCCGACGACGGCGTCTCGGGGGCGGGTCCGGGAGAGCTGGCTGCGCAGGATGTCCTCAGCGGCACGGTCGGCGTCGGAGACCAGCGTCAGGTCGGGCTTGGTCTCGACGACGAGGTCGTCGGCGGTGAACCGGGCCATGGTCGTGCCCTCGACGGCATCGGCCAGGACGTGGGCGAGCCGCAGGTCGTCGTCATAGGCGGGCACGCACCGCAATCTACCCGTCGGGGACCGGACGGCGGTGCACCGACGGAGGCTCACTGCGCAGCAGAGTGTCCGAGCCCGGCCAGACACGGCTGGGGCACGGATTGGTCACAGTTGGGTCTCGACTGCCGTGCCGGTGACGTGGGAGCGGTCGGCGAGAGGTTACATAAGACTGCTGTGCGTATGTGCAGTGACGCGGAGACCGGCCTCACCAAGGGCAGTCGTCCGACGCCTGATCCCGGGGACCCCCGAGATCGACTCGAATCAAGGAGGACATCCATGCGAGGAATCACTCGCACGGTTGCCGTCGCCGGAATCTCAGCGGTCGCGCTTCTCGCGACCGCCTGTGGTGGCGACAATGGCGACACGACCGCAACGGACGGGACCACGGCTGCCGAGGGCGCCGCTGGCGGCGAGATCGTCGTCGACGGCTGCACCCCCGAGAACCCGCTCATCGCCGGCAACACCAGTGAGACCTGTGGTGGCAACATTCTCGACACCATCGTCGCGAAGCTCGTCCACTACAACTCCGAGGACGCCTCGCCCGAGAACGACATCGCCGAGTCGATTGAGAGCGACGACAACCAGACGTTCACGGTGAAGATCAAGCAGGGCTACCTGTTCCAGGACGGGACCGAGGTCAAGGCGCAGAACTTCGTCGACGCGTGGAACTACACCGCGTTCGGTCCGAACGGCCAGACCGGCAGCTACTTCATGGCGCCGATCGAGGGCTTCGCAGAGGTCAACGCCGAGGGCGCGACCGTTGAGGAGCTGTCAGGACTTGAGGTCGTCGACGACTACACCTTCACGATCAGGACCACCGAGCCGGTCTCCAACCTGCCGGTCCGTCTCGGCTACACCGCCTTCGCGCCGCAGCCCGACGCCTTCTTCGCGGACCCCGCCGCGTTCGACAAGGCACCGATCGGCGCCGGTCCCTACCAGGTGACCGAGTTCAACGACGGCCAGAGCATCATCGTCGAGAAGTTCGCCGACTACTCCGGCGAATTCGGCGGTCAGGTCGACAAGATCACCTTCAAGATCTACCAGGACGCCGACGCCGCCTACAACGACCTGCTCGCGAACCAGGTCGACGTCATCAGGCAGATCCCCCAGTCGGCGCTCATCGACGACAAGTACCAGTCCGACCTCCCGGACCGCAACGGGGACCGTGAGACCGGAGTCATCCAGTTCATCGGCATCGACGCCGTCGCCAGCCCGGACCTTGCAGACCCGCAGATCCGCAAGGCGATCTCGATGGCGATCGACCGTGACCTGATCAACGAGCAGATCTTCAACAACACCCGGGTGTCCGCCACCGGCTGGGTCTCCCCGGTCGTCGACGGCTACCAGGAGAACGCGTGCGGCGACGCCTGCGTCTTCGACCCCGATGCCGCCAAAGCCATGCTCGACGAGGCCGGCGGCTACGACGGTGAGCTCACCCTGAGCTACAACGGTGACGGCGACCACAAGGCGTGGACCGAGGCGACGTGCAACAGCATCTCGAGCGCGCTCGACATCGCGTGCACGGCGACCCCGGTCGTCGACTTCGCGACCTACCTCACCCAGCTCGGCAACGGCGAGATGACCGGTATGTGGCGTCTCGGCTGGCAGATGGACTACCCGTCCATCGAGAACTTCCTCGCCCCGCTCTACGCAGAGGGTGCCGACAGCAACTACTACGGCCCCTACGCCAACCCGGAGTTCGAGGACCTGCTGACCCAGGCCGCTGCCGCTGACTCGCTCGACGAGGCGAACTCGCTCTACCAGCAGGCGGAGAGCGTCATCGCCGAGGACATGGTCTCGATCCCGATGTACTACGGCAAGGCCGTCATCGGCTGGTCCGAGAACGTCAACCCGGTGGGAATCACCGCCTTCGGCGTCCCGGACTACGCGGCCATCACGGTCAAGTAGTGACCACTCGCGATCTCGGTCGCATCTAGCGCGATCGGCCTGCCGGGGACCACCCGGCAGGCCGATCGTCATCATGGCCGGTGCGACCCGCCGGTCCAAGACGTCACTCAACGACACGATTGCGCGAATCTCGCGCAATCCGCGGGCGTCGCGGGTAGTGTCAGGACGCAGCCCGTCCGCTGCGGCCGCTGAACGCGCCCCACACGCTGGTCCATCCGCTGTCAGGCCGACTCACCCTGCTCCCGGGTCGAGCGAACCTCGCCCTACTCGCTGAACGAAGGAGGTGCCATGGGCAAGTACATCGTCCGTCGCCTGCTCCAGATGATCCCGGTGATCCTCGGGACGACATTCATCATCTTCGCCATGGTCTTCGCCCTACCCGGAGACCCGACCGCCGGCAAGTGCGGTGAGCGCAGGTGCTCGGACGCCTTCATCGCGGAGTTCAACGAGCGGTACAACCTCAACGACCCGCTCCCGATCCAGTACGCCAAGTACGTGGCGAAGGTCGCTCAGGGCGATCTCGGGACGAACCAGTATGGCGTGAGGGTCTCCGACGACCTGGCCAAGCGCTATCGGATCACCGGCCAGCTTGCGCTGATGGCCATCGCCGTCGAGGTCATCATCGGCATCTCCGCGGGCATCCTCGCCGGCATCCGCAAGGGCCGCTTCATCGACAACCTCGTCCTGGTGAGCACCCTCGTGGTCATCTCCATCCCGATCTTCGTCATCGGCGCCGTGCTCCAGTACTTCCTGGGCGTGCGGGCCGGACTGTTCCCGGTCACGGTGTCCTCCCAGGCGACGACGTACGAGCTCCTCCTCCCCGCACTCGTCCTGGGGTCACTGTCCGTGGCCTATGTCGCGCGGCTGACCCGGACCAACCTTGTCGAGAACCTGCGGGCCGACTACGTGCGCACCGCGATCGCCAAGGGGCTCTCCAAGAAGCGCGCCGTCGGCCTGCACGCGCTGCGCAACTCGATGATCCCTGTGATCACGTTCATCGGTTTCGACTTCGGTGCCCTGCTCGGGGGTGCCATCGTCACCGAGCGGATCTTCAACATCCAGGGCATCGGCGGCTACATCTTCCGCAGCATCCAGCTCCGGGATGGGGTGGCTGTGGTCGGCGCCGTGACCGCACTCGTCATCGTCTATCTCTTCGTCAACCTCATCGTCGACCTCTTGTACGGCGTTCTCGACCCGAGGATCAGCCATGACTGAGCCCCTTGCCGCCACGGCGACTGAAGACGCAGCCAACCCCGTCGGGGAGGCGCGCTCGCTCGGGGCCGACGCACGTCGGGCGCTGGCGCGGAACCCACTCTTCTGGATCTCACTCGCGATGATCCTCACCTTCGTCCTCATGGCCGTCTGGCCCAGTCTGTTCACGAGCACCGATCCCAACCAGGCCGTCCTCAGGGAGTCCCGCCAGCGGCCCAATGCCGACGCCTGGTTCGGGCGTGACATCCAGGGCTACGACATCTACGCGCGAGTCATCTACGGAGCCCGGGCCTCGATCCTCGTCGGCATCCTCACCACCCTCTTCACCACCACGATCGGAGGCATCCTCGGCATCACCGCTGCGTACTTCGGGGGCTGGGCCGACGGCCTCGTCTCCCGCGTGACCGACATGTTCTTCGCCATCCCGCTGCTCCTCGGCGCGATCCTCTTCATGTCGGCCTTCCCGTCGCAGGGTGACCCCTACTTCGTCGTCATCTTCAAGGTGGTCGTGGCGATCTCGCTTCTCGGTTGGCCCGCTCTCGCTCGCCTCATGCGGTCCTCGGTCCTGCAGGTCCTGCCGAACGACTATGTCCAGGCGGCCCGCGCCCTCGGTGCCAGCCCGTGGCGCATCATCCGGTCCCACATCATCCCGAACGCCATGGGCCCGATCATCGTCGTCGCGACGATCAACCTCGGCGCCTACATCGCCGTCGAGGCGACGCTGTCCTTCCTCGGCATCGGGCTGCGCCCGCCGGTCATCTCCTGGGGCGTGTCCATCAACGACGCCATTGTGGGCCTGCGGACGACGCCGCACATGTTGGCCTTCCCCTCCCTGTTCCTCAGTCTCACCGTCCTCGCCTTCATCCTGCTTGGTGACGCCGTCCGTGACGCCTTCGACCCCAAGACCCGATGAGGAGCACGCGATGAGCACCACGACGGTCGACTCCCCGAAGCAGTCCGCGGCGAGTACCCCCTCCGAGTACGTTCCTCAGGACGGCCTCCTGCTCGAGGTGGAGGATCTCTATGTCGAGTTCCACACCGAGGAGGGGGTCGCCAGGGCGATCAACGGGGTCTCGTTCGAGCTCCGCCAGGGCGAGACCCTCGCCATCCTCGGCGAGTCGGGCTCCGGCAAGTCGGTGACGGCTCAGGCCATCATGGGCATCCTCGACATGCCCCCGGCCAAGATCCCCTCCGGCGCCGTGAAGTACTGCGGCCAGGACCTGCTGACCATGGACTTCGAGAAGCGTCGCAAGACGCGCGGACCCGAGATCTCGATGATCTTCCAGGACGCTCTGTCTTCGCTCAACCCGGTCTTCCCGGTCGGCTGGCAGATCGCCGAGATGTTCCGGCAGCACCGGGGCATGAACAAGTCGGACGCGATGGAACGAGCCGTCGGCCTCATGGAGCGGGTCTCCATCCCCGGGGCGAAGGATCGCGTCAAGGCCTACCCCCACCAGTTCTCGGGCGGGATGCGTCAGCGCATCATGATCGCGATGGCGATCGCCCTCGACCCGGCGGTGCTCATCGCGGACGAGCCGACGACGGCGCTCGACGTGACCGTCCAGGCCCAGATCATGCAGCTCCTGGCCGACCTCCAGGAGGAGCGCAACATGGGGCTCATCCTCATCACTCATGACCTCGGCGTCGTCGCCGACGTGGCCGACCGGG
Organism: Dermatophilaceae bacterium; assembly: GCA_046260445.1. Lineage (GTDB taxonomy): Bacteria > Actinomycetota > Actinomycetes > Actinomycetales > Dermatophilaceae > F2B08. Next base: position 78,801 of record JBHEPF010000127.1, read on the forward strand.
CCTGCGTCATGTATGCCGGGCGACTCGTCGAGAAGTCCGAGATCCACGACCTCTATGCGAACCCGAGCCACCCGTACACCAGGGGCCTGCTCGAGTCGATCCCGCGCCTGGACCAGAAGGGGCAGACCCTGGCCGCGATCGGGGGACTTCCGCCGAACCTCACCCGGATCCCTCCCGGGTGCCCGTTCAACCCCCGGTGCAAGCTCGCCCAGGACATCTGTACCCGCGACCTGCCGCCGCTGCGTGAGGTCGTTCCGGGCCGATGGGCTGCATGCCACTTCTCCGAGGAGGTGCTCCGTGGCTGAGGTCATCCTCCGGGCCACCGACCTGGTGAAGCACTACCCGATCAAGGGTGGCGTGCTGCGCCGCACGGTCGGACAGGTCAAGGCCGTGGACGGCGTCTCCTTCGAGCTGCACAAGGGCGAGACCCTCGGCATCGTGGGGGAGTCCGGCTGTGGCAAGTCCACCCTGGGGCGCGTTCTCATGCGACTCGAGGAGCCGACAGCGGGGACGGTGGACTTCGACGGCGTCGAGATGTTCAAGCAGTCCGGATCCGCGATGCGCAGGCTCCGGCGCGACATCCAGATCGTCTTCCAGGACCCCTACACCTCGCTCAACCCACGCAAGACGGTCGGCGACATCATCGGCGAGCCGTTCGAGATCCATACGGACGTCGTCCCCAAGGGCGGCCGGGAGAAGGCCGTCCGAGAGCTGCTCGACGTCGTGGGGCTCAACCCGGAGCACATCAACCGCTATCCGCACCAGTTCTCCGGCGGCCAGCGTCAACGCATCGGGATCGCACGCGGGATCGCACTACGGCCGAAGGTCCTCATCTGTGACGAACCGGTCTCTGCGCTCGACGTCTCGGTCCAGGCCCAGGTGATCAACCTCCTCGAGGAGCTCCAGAGAGAGATGGGCCTCGCCTACCTCTTCATCGCGCACGACCTCTCCGTCGTCCGTCACATCTCCGACCGGGTCGGAGTGATGTACCTCGGCAAGATGGTCGAGCTGGGCACGGAGGACGAGATCTACATGCGGCCCACCCACCCCTATACCCAGGCCCTCCTCTCCGCCGTCCCCGTCCCGGATCCGACACTTCGAGGCAAGCGCGAACAGATCGTCCTCACCGGAGACGTGCCGTCGCCGGCCAACCCGCCGTCGGGCTGCCGCTTCCACACCAGGTGCTTCAAGGCGCAGGACGTGTGCTCGGTCGAGGACCCCGAGTTCATCGCTCGCCCCGACGGCGATGGCGAGCACCGCAGCGCCTGCCACTTCGCCGAGGTGCGCGTGATCGTCCCGACCACGGACGTCTCGGGAAAGATGCCCGACCAGCGGTTCGCAGACGTGAACCCGCGCACGACGACGGGATCCACGGGTGCGGACATCCCGGCACGTGGCGTGGATGAGCGCGAGGCGATGGACCCGACGCGACCGCCTGTCGACCACCAGATCGGAACCGACGAGGTCACCCGTGAGGGCCGCGACCGGCCGGTCTGACCGCGAGGTTCCGGAGTCCTCGAGTCGGGGCTCTTCTTGGCATGACGGCCCCGCGACCAGCCGGTCACTCCTCACTCGAGCGTGAGCGCAGCAGTCTGCGCAGGCTCTCGAGACGCGAAGCGAGGTGGGGTTGCGCGCCTGCCTCCTTCGCCACGAACTCGTCGAGGCCGCAATCCGGCTCGTCGTGTGAGCAGGACCGTGGGCACCCTGCGGTGCCCACCGCGAGCTCGGGGAAGTGGTCGATCACCCGGTTCAGGTCGACGTGGGCCAGCCCGAACGACCGAACCCCCGGTGTGTCGACGACCCAGCCGGAGTCGTTGGGGAGAGGGAGCGCAACCGCGGAGGACGACGTATGCCGTCCTCGCCCGGTCACGACGTTCACCACACCGGTGGCCCGGCTGGCATCCGGGACGAGGGCGTTGACCAGTGTCGACTTGCCGACTCCCGAGTGTCCGACGAGAACGCTTACCTTCCCGCTGAGGGCCTCGCGCACCTCGTCCAGCCCTTCCGTGCCGTGCTCGGTCACGCGGGTGACGAGAACGCCGACCAAGAGATCGCCGTACATCGAGAGGAGCTCGTCGGGGCTGACGAGGTCGGACTTCGTGAGGAGCAGGATCGGGGTGAGCCCGGCGTCGTACGCGGCGACGAGACAACGGTCGATGAGCCGGGTCCGGGGCTGCGGGTTGGCGAGCGCCGTGACGATGACGAGCTGGTCGGCGTTGGCGACGATGACCCGCTCGACCGGGTCGTTGTCGTCCGCTGTCCGGCGCAGGACGCTTCGGCGGGGGTTCTGCCGGACGATGCGCGCCATCGTGTCCCGAGTGCCCGAGACGTCCCCGACGAGCCCGACGGAGTCGCCCACGACGATGCTCTTTCGCCCGAGGTTGCGTGACTTCATCGCTGTCACGGCCGCGGCCCCGTCCCCCGCATCGCTGTCGACCAGCACGTGATAGCGCCCCCGGTCGACCGCGATGACGCGCCCGTCGACTGCGTCCGTGTGCTGAGGTCGGTCCTTGCTCCTCGGGCGGCTGCCCCGGCGGGTGGGGCGGATGCGGACGTCGTCCTCGTCGTAGTGGTCGAAGCGCTGAGAGTGGTTCATGCCGGGCTGCCCGAACGGTCCCGACGGTCAAGGTCGAGCAACACGCCGGCCCCGTCCATCAGAGGAGCGCACTCGGCTGCTCGCTGAGCATGTCGTCCCACAGGCCGGTGAAGCCCGGCAGGGTCTTGGCGACGGTGCCGACGTCCTCGATCACCAGCTCCGGCACGACGAGCCCGAGGATCGCGGCCGCCATGACCATGCGGTGGTCCGAGTACGTGTGGAACCGTCCACCATGCAGCCGGCCCGGGCGGATATGCAGACCGTCCTCGGTCTCGGTGACGTCGCCGCCGATCGCCGTGAGCTCAGTGCGGAGAGCGGCGAGCCGGTCGGTCTCGTGCCCGCGGATATGGGCAACGCCCCGGATCCACGACGGTGAGTCGGCGAGGACCGCGAGGGCGGCGACGACCGGAGTGAGCTCAGCGGCGTCGTGCAGGTCGACGTCGATACCGTTGATGCCCCCTCCCCCGCGGACCTCGAGGTGGTCCCGGTCGAGATGTACGTCGGCACCCATCGCATCGAGAATGTCGCGCACCCCGTCTCCGGCCTGCGTCGTGTAGCCCGGCCAGCCGGGGACCCGGACATGGCCGCCTGCGACGGCTGCGGCGGCGAGGAAGGGGGCCGCGTTGGACAGGTCCGGCTCCACGACGATGTCGAGAGCGCCGAGCTCGCCAGGGGCCACGCTCCACGTGTTCGGCTCACTGTCGTCGACGGTGGCGCCCACGTCGCGCAGCGTCTCGACCGTCATGTCGATGTGGGGCTGGCTCGGCACCGGTGCGCCGCTGTGGTGGATGGTGACGCCGTTCGGGTACCGCGCACCGGCCAGGAGGAGTGCCGAGACGAACTGTGAGGACGCGGAGGCATCCATCGTCACGGCGCCGCCGCGAAGGGACGGACCGCCCCAGATGGAGAAGGGGAGTGACCCCCGTCCGTGATCCTCGACGTGGGCCCCGAGTGAGCGCAGTGCGTAGAGCAGGGCGGACATGGGGCGGACCCGGGCGTTGGCGTCGCCGTCGAAGTGCACCGGAGCCTCGGCGAGGGCGGCCACGGCCGGGAGGAACCGCATGACGGTGCCGGCGAGTCCGCAGTCGATGTGGCCGCCGGCCTGGATCGGCCCCGGCTCGATGAGCCAGTCCGCGTCGAGGCCGTTCGAGGTGGGCAGGTCGGTCACGCGGGCGCCGAGACCGCGCAGTGCCTCCGCCATCAGGAGCGTGTCCCGGCTCCGGAGCGGGCGGCGCAAGCGCGAGGTGTCGTCGGCGAGGGACGCGAGGACGAGGTAGCGGTTGGTGAGGGACTTGCTCCCGGGCAGCCGGACGGTCGCGTCGATCGGTCGGTGCGCGAGAGGTGCGAGCCAGTCTCCGTCGGTGGACTGCCGGCTCAGAGAAGAGGGTTCAGCCGAGGGCATGGGTCGCGTGGGTCGCCTTGAGTCGGGCGTCCTTGGCCGCGAGCTTGGCTGCCATCCGTGCTTCGCGGCGGGTCGTCCGTGCAGTACGGCCGATGCTGTCACCGACCATCTTCGCGCGGTATGCCATGCCCGGCTTGCCCTCGGTGTCCACCGCGGCGAGCAGGAGCCCACCGAGCAGGCCGAGGTTCTTCAGCGCCTGGACCTGCTGGCGACGGCGCTCTTCGGGGTCGTCGCTCTCCCAGAAGGGGTACTCGACGATCGTCGCCGGAACGAGGGTCCCGGCGAGCGTGGCGGCTGCGATCCGGGGGAAACGTCCCGTCGCGAGGAGAGCACCCGCCCCGATCATGAGCGCTCCGTTGGCGCGGACGAGCAGCTCGGGGTCCTCGGGGAGCCCCAGTGGCTCGGCGGCCCTGTCGACGAGCGGCTGAGCCTGCTGGGCGCGCTTCGCGGGTCGTCGGAGCGCGTCGATGCCTCCGGCGATGAAGATGGCGGCGAGCATCGGGCGAGCGATACGGCGGACAAGGGACATCGAGGGCCTCCTCGCGAGGGACGAAGCGGTGGGTGTCGATGACCGAAGGTGCTGGTCAGGGGCGCCCACCCTTAACCTGATCTACGGTAGTCGCTGTTTCGTGTCGCGGTGCCGGTGGCCCGGTCCCGGTGTCGGGCGCATCGGTCGAAGGGAGACCTGCGCAGTGTGTGGACGGTATGCGGCCAGCGCTCGCCCCGACGATCTCGTCGAGGCCTTCGACATCGACCTCGACGCCACCGCCGAGCCGGCTCGGTCGGTCCTCGTCAGCCCCCAGTCGCCCGCGCCGGGCGAGCCGGACTTCAACATGGCACCGACGAAACAGGCCCCCGTGATCCTGTCCCGGGCCGCCCGGGGTAGCGGCTCGGACCGGCCGGTGCGCCAGCTCCGGCACCTCACCTGGGGTCTCGTACCCTCCTGGTCCAGGGACCCCAAGGTCGGCGTCCGGATGATCAACGCGCGGTCCGAGACGGTGCTCACGAGCAAGGCGTATGCGCCAGCTGCCCGCTCCCGTCGTTGTCTCGTACCGGCACGAGGCTGGTACGAGTGGCAGGCCTCCCCGGCCGCCACCGACACCAAGGGCCGACCTCGGAAGCAGCCCTTCTTCATCTCAAGTTCTACGAGTGACCTCATCGCCTTCGCCGGTCTGTACGAGTTCTGGCGGGACGAGGCGGTGGAGGACAGCGCAGATCCGATGGCGTGGCTGACGACCTTCACGATCATCACGACCGATGCCGACCCCGGCCTGGACCGGATCCACGACCGCCAGCCGCTCGTTCTCGATCCGGTCGACTGGGCGACCTGGCTAGACCCCTCGGAGGACGCAGCCGAGATCCCCAGACTCCTCGCCTTCTCGCGCGCAGGCCGGTTCGCGGCCTACCCCGTCTCACGCGCGGTGAGCAGCAGCCGCTCGAACGGCCCACACCTGCTCGACCCGGCCGGGGTCGAGGAGCTCGTCGGAGTGGTCGACCCGATGACAGGGGAGATCATCGGTGCCTGACGCAGCACCTCTCGAGGTGCGGTTCCTCGCGACTCCGCAGGGCCAGGCGAGAGCCCGGATCGTCGCACCGCAGGCAGAACGCCGAGGCACCGTCATGCTCTCCCACGGGGCAGGGGGCCAGCGCGACTCCGCGGACATCGCGGCGCTGGCCGGGGCACTGTCCTCGGACGGGTGGGTGGCCGCCCTCATCGACCAGCCCTGGCGTGTCGCGGGTCGCAGGGTCGCCTCAGCACCACCGCATCTGGACGCCGCCTACGTCCCACTTGTCACCGCCCTCATGTCCGGCGCCGATGCGCTGCCACGACCGCTCGTCTCCGCAGGGCGCTCAGCCGGGGCCAGGGTCGCCTGCCGCACGGCGGCCGGTGTGGCGGCGGATGTCGTGGTCGCGGTGTCCTTCCCCCTTCATCCGCCTGGCCGGCCGGAGCGCTCACGGTATGCGGAGCTCGCCGACGCTGTCGCGCTCGGCATCCCGGTGTGGGTGGTCCAGGGTGAGCGTGACGCGTTGGGCACCCCTGAGGAGCTGCGGGAAGCGGGACTCGACCCGCGGCACCTACGAACCGTGCGCGGGACGCATACACCCAACGCCGACGACGTCGTCGCCGCCGTCCGGACGGTGCTGTCGGGAGTGGACGCGGGCTAGAGGGCGCCGCCGGCCGCGGCCGGGGCAGAGACGTCACTGTCGTCGCCGACCTGCTCCCGGGCGAGGTGGTCCTCGATGTAGAACCAGTTGCTGCCGGCCCGTCCAGCGATGGCGTTGAGTGTGTTCATCGCGGACACCTCCTCGACCTGCTCCTTGAGGAACCACAGCATGAACTGCTCACCGAGCAGGTCACCCTCCTCTCGCGCCGCCCGGAAGATGGCCTCGATCTGCCCCGTCACCTGTTGTTCCTGCTCCAGAGCCAAAGCGAGCGGTTCGACGACGTCCCCGAACAAGGTGCGCACCTCGTCGACGCCGGGGATCTCGACATCCCAGTCGCGGTCCAGGAGGTACTGGACCATCATCATCGCGTGGTTGCGCTCCTCGACGCTCTGGGCGTAGAAGTACGCTGCCAACCGTGGTAGGTCACGCCCGTCGAACCACACGGCGATCGCGATGTACTGCTGGCTCGCGGTGAACTCGTGCCGAACCTGCTCTCGCAGTAGCTGGGCGAACGGACTCTGCGTCATGAGAGCAAGCCTAGCCCCGGGTGGGAATGCCACGGCCGCGTGGACTGTTCCTTGTCCTGAGAGCCATGTGACACGCACGACGCAAAGCAGGGAGACAGCTGAGATGTTCGCCGGTCTCGACTCGTTGACGCTCGATGAGCGGCTCACACGTGGTCGGGCGCGGTCGGTGACCTCGCTAGGCTGGGGCACGATGACCTCTCACCCGATGAGCCCCACGGCCGACCACGCAACCGCGGAGACCAGCTCCCCGGCGGGAACGAGCATGCCGCTCACCGGGCCCTCCGCCGACGTGGACCTGGCCACGGAGACCCCTGAGCAGCGACTCGCCCGGTTCGAGCGTGACGCCCTGCCGCTTCTCGACCAGCTGTACGGAGCCGCACTGCGCACGACGCGCAACCCGCCCGACGCCGAGGACCTCGTCCAGGAGACGTTCGCCAAAGCATACTCGGCGTTCCATCAGTTCACTCCCGGCACGAACCTCAAGGCGTGGCTCTACCGCATCCTCACGAACACCTACATCAACAGCTATCGCAAGAAGCAGCGGGAGCCGTTGCAGGCGGACACCGCCGAGGTCGAGGACTGGCAGCTGCACCGCGCCGAGTCGCACACCTCCCGCGGGCTGCGCTCCGCCGAGGTCGAAGCCCTGGACCGGCTACCGGACTCGCAGGTCAAGCGTGCGCTGCAGGAGCTGCCCGAGGACTTCCGGATGGCCGTCTACCTCGCCGACATCGAGGGGTTCGCCTACAAGGAGATCGCCGACATCATGGGGACCCCGATCGGGACCGTGATGTCGCGCCTGCACCGTGGCCGTCGGCAGCTGCGCGACCTGCTCTCCGAGTATGCGGCTGAGCGCGGTTTCGGGACGGAGGTGACATCGTGAGGGACGAGACCGAGTGGCCTCAGGTGGCATCGGAGTCGCCTGGTGCAGACCGCGCGGACGTCAAGCCCGACGACGGCCCCACGGATCATGCGATCGGAGCACCGGAGATCGTTGCCCACTTCCATGACACGGACTGCTCCGAGTTCCTCCTCCGGATCTACGAGTACATGGACGGCGAGATGGGGCCGGAGGAGAACCTTCGCTTCCAGGCCCATGTCCGAGAGTGCCGACCGTGCCTCAAACAGCACGAGGTGGACCAGACGGTCAAGAGCCTCATCCGTCGCGTCGAGCCCGTCGCCGTCGCGCCAGAGACTCTCAAGGCCTCGATCGTCGCCCGGATCACAACGATCCGCTTCGAGACGCCCGGATAACGTCCGACGCTCGTCCGACACGTCGACGGCCCGCCATCCAGATTGGGTTGCGGGCCGTCGACATGTCCAACGAGGGGGAACGGTTCAGGCGTTCGGCTTACGGCCGTGGTTCGCGGCCTTGCCCTTGCGGGCGCGACGCTTGCGAGCGCGCTTGCTCATCGGGGTCTCCTTCGGTCATGGGAAGAATCGAGGGTCGCCCACTAGGGGCAAAGATCTATTCTCGCACACCACGGCGTCCGATCTTATCGACGAAGCTGTGTGCCAGAGCATAGGTGCACGGCTCTCCTCGTGCGATGATGGGTATGCCCTCATCCTTGTCGGCGGCGCCCACACGGGCCATCGCCGATGAGTCGCACCCCATGGTGGCCACCTCGGCCCCCCCGCAGAAGGAAGTCAGATCATGACCAAGCGCCTCATCACCGTCGTCATCGCCGTCGTCGCCACCCTCGGTATCGCCGCCGCGCCGGCCCAGGCCAAGACCTCCCTGACGGGCTCCGGCTCCCAGCTCGTCCAGCCGCTCGGCTGGTCGTGGGGGACCTGAACCCAGCTCTCCCACGTCTGACGCCGTTCGTCGAGTCACGCTGACCGCCCGGTGACTCAGGCTCATCGGGGTCGTGCCGGTCTTCGCAGGGACGCGCAAATGGGCGCGTGGGGCTACATCGCGCTGGTTTGCGTCGTCGGCGCCCTGCTTTTCGTGCTCGGCCAAAGGGTCTCTCCGCTGACGAAGGACGACGTCGTCCCGCTCGTCGCCCTCCTTCTCCTCGGGTTGTTGGCTCATGCCCTCCCCGAGGCCATCGTCTCTCTTTCCGGAGACGGAGTGAGGTTCTCCTTCTTCGGCATCATCATCTTGGCTGCAGCCGCCATGACGGGTCCATTGGGTGCCGCAGCGGTCGGTGCGGTCGTGACCATGGTCAGGCCGGTCCGCTCACCGGCTATTCGCCGAATCTTCAATTCAGTGATGTTCTGCGTTGTCGGTCTGGTCGGCGGACTTGCGTATTTTGCTGTCGGCGGCGCTGATCCGCTCACCGTCTCAGGACCATCGGCTGTGGTCATTCAGATCGGCATCCCCCTCGTGGTGGCCGACCTCGCCCAGGCGGCGGCCAATGCGATCATCCTGTCCGGCATGATGACCGTCACGGCTGGCGTACCGTTCTCCGTCTATGTGAGGGGTCTGCTGACCTCGACCGGTGCGGCCTACGTGGGGTACGGCGTCGTCGCCTTCCTTCTCGTCGTCCTGTGGGGGCCTGCGCAGATCGGCTGGTTCAGCGCGGTTCTCATCATTGTTCCACTGCTCGTCGCGTGGTGGGTCTTCGGACAGTTCGGCGCCGAGCTGGAGGCCCACGAGCGGACGACGGCTACGCTCGTCGCCGCCCTCGAGGTACGTCATCCCGGTGCGGCCGCCCACTCCCAGCGGGTCGCCATCCTCTGTGACTGGATCGGGGAGTCGCTGCGGTTCGGTCCCAAGGTGCTCGTCGAGCTGCGGACGGCGGGGTTGCTGCACGACGTCGGGCTCCTCGGGGTAAGGGACGGCGATCTGGGGGATGTCCGTGACCATCCCGTCGTTGGAGTCCGCATGCTCGACGGCATCTCCTTCGCGGTCCCGGCGCTGCCGGCCATCGCCGCTCACCACGAGCGGATGGATGGCTCCGGCTATCCCAGAGGCATGATCGGATCGGACATCCCGCTCGGGGCCCGCGTGATCGCCGTCGCTGACTCCTTCGACGCACTCACCACGGGGACCGCCGAGCACCCCCCCGTGGCCCCGCGGACGGCGCTACGGCGACTCGCGGAAGACCGTGGCCTGGATCCCGACGTCGTCGCAGCCCTCGAACGCGCCGCGGAGCGGCACGGCGTCCTCGAGGCGTCGGGCCAGGACTGGCTGCGTCGTGCCAAGTTCGGCGAGGGAGCCCGCGCCGAGAGCGATGCGGGTCCGTTCCTGTCCATGGCGACCATGGCGATCAGGTCCGCCGAGCTGGCGATCGCGGCGTCGCAAGCAACCTGGATCACGCGACACGACCACCCGCAGGACCGGCTCGGGCTATGACCTTCGACGTCCTCTGGCTGCTCGTGCTCTTCGTGCTGGTCATCGCCGGCGAGAGCGCCCACGTCCGTCTCACCCCCAACCGTGGGGTCTCTCCGATCGCGTCTGCGGCGGCTGTGGCTCTCATGCTCTCGCTCCCGCACCGGCCGGGTCTCCTCGGAGTCGGCATCGTCCTGGCCGGCCTCGCCTCGGTCGCGGTGGCGTCGCTCGTCGGGACCGCGATCGCCGAGGCCGCGGGGGCTGCGACGACGGGGATCGATGTCCTCGGGCGGGTCTCGAAATCCCTGACCGCCGGGGTCCTGGCCCAGCTCATCGCGGCCGGGGGCGTCGAGGGCACGGTGGCCCCCGATGGTCGGGACTGGGTGTATGCACCGCTCCTCTGGCTTGCAGCGCTCGCGGCGGCCGGTGTCCGAGTCTTCGTCGTCTCGCTGTGGGTGGCGTGGTCGGAGCGGCGGACCTACGCCGTCGCACTCCAGGAGGAGCTCGCGAGCTACGGGATGCTGTCAGCCGCGGGTGCCACCACGGCGGTGATGATCGTCCTCTCCCGGGAGGCGGTCGGTCTGTGGGGGCCGTTCCTCTTCTCTCTGCCGCTCGTCCTGAGCATCGCGGCGGCCCAACGGTACGCGCAGACCCGGCAGACCTACCGAGAGACGATCGCGACCCTCTCGCGCCTCACCGACGTGGCCGGATACACGCCGACGCTCCACGCCCGCCGGGTGGCCGATCTCTCGGTGGCGCTGGCTCGCCTGCGTGGACTTTCCCAGCGGCGGGTCGACACGGTCGAGTACGCCGCACTGCTCCACGACCTCGGCCAGGTCGCGCTTGACGAGCCGATCCCCGGCGGGGCCACGGTGCTCGCCGCCCCTCGGGACCAGGACCGGATCGTGGCTGACGGGGTGGCGATCATCCGGGACTCCGGCGTCCTCGACGAGGCAGCCGATGTCCTCACCCGTCAGGCGACCCCGTATCGCCTCATGCGAGAGGGCGGCGAGCGCATCCCCCTCGAGTCGCGCATCATCAAGCTCGCCAACGCCTTCGAGGACCTCACCGGCGGCTCCCGGGAGCCGGGAGCGGTCTCGGTGGCTCTCGAGCGCCTCCAGCTCGGGCTGGGCTACGAGTACGACCCCGAGCTCGTGGACGACCTGCTCGCGGTGCTCGGCGATCGCGGAAGATCCTGACGGCTGATCGTGCGCCATGGATGAAGGCCCGCACCGACACAGTCGGTGCGGGCCTCCGAGGAGAGTCGGCCTCAGGCCTTCTTGGTCTCCTTGAAGATCGCGTCGATCTCGTCGATCTTCGCGAGCAGCTCATCGGCCTTGGCGACGTCGAAGTGGCCCTTGGTGCCGGCGGCGCCGGCGAGCTTGGTCGCCTCGTTGAAGAGCGTGTGCAGGTCCGGGTAGGCCTCGAAGTGGTTCGGCTTGAAGTAGTCGGTCCACAGCACCCAGAGGTGGTGCTTGACGAGCTCGGAGCGCTGCTCCTTGATGATCGCTGCTCGAGTGCGGAAGTCCGCGTCGTCGTTGTCCGCGACCTTCTCGCAGATCTTCTTGACGGACTCGGCCTCGATGCGAGCCTGTGCCGGGTCATAGACCCCGCACGGCAGATCGCAGTGAGCGTGGACGGTCGGGAGCTCGAGGAGCGAGCTGATGAAGCGGGGGAGTCGCATACGTGGGTCTCCTTGAGGTAGGCGGTCGGCCTTGGACATCCCAACCTACCGCCTTGTCCGCAGGCGGGGTAGGCGGATGAGGACCCGGGCGAGGATGTCGGAGTCGGCGACCGATCCGAAGGTCCAGGAGTCGCTGCCGGCCCTCGGGTTGTCGCGTTCGACCCACCACCGCCGCTCGTCGGCCGGATCCGGGTATGCCGCGCGCTTGACCGCGAGCACGTCGCTGTGGGCGGGGTGCCGGAGGACGACGAGCCGGTCGGCAGCCGCGGGTCGTCCCCACCACACGAGGAGCAGGTCGCGGTCGTGCAGCGTCGGCTCCATGGAGGGACCGGCGACGCGCACCAGACCCGGTCCGCGGCGCCGGCGGGGGGTGGAGAGGGTGCTCACGGTGGACATCGTCCCAGGCCCCCGTCAGGAACGCAGATCGGGTGACCGCCAGACGTTGTGGTCGTCACAGTCGGAGCGCGGTCCTTTCGCTGCACGTCACGGTGTGTCAGGATGAAAACCGCCCGTGCATACCCCCGCCGGGCCGACGACGCCGTCGACCGATCGTGTGGCCTCCTGCCGTTCCACCCCTCGCCCACGACATGTGCCGCCTTCCGCCCGCACCCGGGTGGTCCCCGACTCGTCGTCCCGCCTCTTCTCCGCATCGATGAAGGATGTCCTTCCCATGGCTGCCTCGCCCTTCCACCCCTCCCGTGACGACCTGGCGGGCGGCACTGCGCTCGCCGGGGCCGGCGCGCCGGCGTCGGAGCAGGTAGCCCGTTCCTCCTACGATCTCGACAGTCCGGTCTTCCGCGTCCACGAGGGCGGCAAGATCGCGATCCAGTCGACCCAGCAGCTGCGTGACCGGTCCGATCTCGCCCTGCTCTACACCCCGGGTGTCGCCGACGTGTCCTTGGCGATCGCGGAGAACCCCGCCCTGGCGGCGCGCTTCACGTCCAAGCGCAACACGGTCGCCGTGGTCTCGGACGGCTCGGCCGTCCTGGGACTGGGCAACATCGGGCCGCTCGGGGCGCTGCCGGTCATGGAGGGCAAGGCCGTCCTCTTCAAGCACTTCGCCGACGTCGACGCGGTCCCCGTGTGCATGGAGACCGGATCGGTCGATGAGCTCGTGGAGGCCATCGCGCGCATCGCGCCGACCTACGGCGGCATCAACCTCGAGGACATCAGCGCACCGCGGTGCTTCGAGATCGAGGCGCGGCTGAAGGAGATGCTCGACATCCCCGTCTTCCACGACGACCAGCACGGAACCGCCATCGTCGTCCTCGCCGCGCTCATCAACTCCTGTCGGGTCCAGGGCCGCAGCCTGGCCAGTCTGCGGGTCGTCGTGAGTGGCGCGGGGGCCGCGGGCGTCGCCGTCACCCGCCTCCTGCAACGGGCCGGCGTCGCCGATGTCGTCGTGTGCGACTCCCGAGGGGTCATTTCGACCGCGCGCACCGACCTGACCGACCACAAGCCACGCATCGCGGCCACGACCAACCCTCGCGGCGTGATCGGGACCATCGGTGACGCGTTGGTCGGGGCCGACCTGTTCGTCGGCGTCTCGGGCGGTTCGATCGCCGAGGCGGACGTGGCGCGGATGGCGCCGGAGGCGATGATCTTCGCCCTGGCCAACCCCACGCCCGAGGTGCACCCCGACCTGGCACATCGCTACGCGGCCATCGTAGCGACCGGGCGCTCGGACTTCCCCAACCAGATCAACAACGTCCTCGCCTTCCCGGGTATCTTCCGCGGCGCGCTCGACAGTGGCGCGCGGCAGATCACCGAGGGGATGAAGCTCGCCGCGGCGCAGGCGATCGCCGCGATGGTCGTGGAGCCGACACCGGAACAGATCGTCCCGAGCGTCTTCGCCGACGGCGTTGCCGAGGCTGTTGCGGACGCGGTGCGCAAGGTGGCCGCCGGCTGAGGGACCGCTGAGCCGGTCGTCAGCCCAGCGCAGGTCGGCGGACCCTGGCGGGGTTGCCGACGACGATCGTTCCCGGCGGGACGTCGTCAAGGACGACGGCGCCCATGCCGATGACCGCGTCCGCGCCCACGTGGATCCCCTGTCGGAGGAGGGCGCCGGTGCCGACGAACACGCCGGCTTCCAGTCGCACGCCACCCGACACGGCGGCGAGCGGCATGATCGAGACGAAGTCGCAGAGCACGGCGTCGTGACCGACCGCTGCACCGCGGCTCACGTGAACATGCCGGCCGGTCGCGATCTGCGTCGTGAGACTCACGTGGGAGCAGATGACGGTGCCCTCGCCGAGGGTGACGTCGTCGCCGACGTCCGCGAGCGGGTGGACGAGGGCGGGAGGCGCCGGGAGGTGCTCGACCAGACGCCGACGGAGCCTGCCGTCGCCCACGCCGCCGATGACCAGTGCCTCAGGGTGCTCGCCCACCGCGGCGAGGACCCCGCCGAGAAGCGGTCCGAAGGGACGCAGCAGGTCCGCGTCGCCACCGCCGTCGTCGGCGAAGCCGAGCAGAGTGGGAGCGGGCAGTCCTGCCGCCCGGCGTGCTCTCAGCACGTGAGCGACCTCTCGGCCGTGGCCCCCGGCACCGACGATGATGACGTCGCTCTCCACGCTCTCCACGCTCTCCCGGCTCACCGGCTCATCGTGTCATGCGGTCCGGGCCGACACCGGTGTTCGCGGGGTCTCGGGATAGCGTTGAGCCTGACCTCATCACGGAAGGACCTGACCTGTGCGCATTCTCGTCACCGGAGGTGCCGGGTTCATCGGTGCCAACCTCTGCGGGAGGGCTCTCGATGAGGGCCATGACGTCGTCGTCATCGATGACTTCTCGACGGGGGAGCGCGACAATGTCGCGTCTCTCGACATCCGCCTGGTCGAAGGGTCGGTGCTCGACGCCGAGGCCCTTGCCGACGCGATGTCAGGCGTCGACGCCGTCGTCCACCTCGCTGCCCTAGGGAGCGTGCCGCGGTCCATCAAGGACCCGATGGCGACCCATGAGGCCAATGCGACGGGCACGCTGCGCGTGCTCGAGGCGGCCCGGGCCGCCGGGGTCGCTCATGTCTCGGTCGCCTCGTCGTCGTCGGTCTACGGTCTCAACCCGGCACTGCCGAAGAGCGAGCGCGAGTGGGTCCGGCCGATGAGCCCGTACGCGGTCTCAAAGCTGGCGACCGAGCAGTATGCCCTCGCCTACCAGCAGTCGTACGACATGAAGACGCTCGCGTTCCGCTTCTTCAACGTCTACGGCCCACTGCAGCGTGCGGGACACGTGTATGCCGCCGTCATCCCGGTCTTCATGGATGCCCTGTTGGCGGGACGCCCGCTGCCCGTGAACGGCGACGGGTCGAACTCTCGCGACTTCACCTTCGTCGGCACGGTCTGCGAGGTGCTTCTGCAGGCCGCCACCCGGGGCGTGACCCACCCCGAGCCGGTCAACCTCGCCTTCGGCACGAACACCACGCTGCTGCAGCTCGTCGCACGGATGGCGGAGGTGACAGGCCTGCCGGCGCGGGTCGCGCACCAGGACCCGCGGCCGGGGGACGTGCTGCACTCCCAGGCCGACAACGCCGTGCTGCGTTCCCTGTTCCCGGAGATCGAGGCGACCGGTTTGACGGACGGGCTCTCCGTCACGCATGCGTGGTTCGCAGCCCTCGTCGGTGCCGACGGCTGAGCAGCTATCCGTCGACCTGCATGAAGGAGCGCCAGCCGTTGTTGAGGACGAGCCAGGCGATGAGGCCGTACCCGGCCTGACCCGGCAGGCCGCCTCCTGAGGTGACGTCGGTGAGCCACTGGTCATGGTGGCGCAGTGGGGCGAGACACTCGACGAAGGGGACACCGCGCCGGTCGCAGACGTCGGACTGCGCCTCTGCGTAGTGCTCGAGACTGTCGTCGAAGCGGGTCTCACCCGTCGGAGCCGGACCGACGACGAAGGTCCCGATGCCGGAGCTCGTCGCAGCGTCGAGGACGTTGGCGAGATTGAGGCGATGCCTGGCGATGGAGATCCCCTCGTGAGCGTCCTCGAGACCGAACGAGACGACCAGGCGGCGGTCCGCGTGTGCTCCCCACCGGGACGGGGCCTCGGTCGTGGACCGCAGAAGCACGTGGGCGCTCGTGTCGCCCACGACGGCGAGGTTGTATGCGGTGAGGCGCAGGTCCTCGGCACTGGTGCGGGCCATGACCCGCGTGACCCAGCCCTGGTTCTTGGGGTCACCCGCCCCGGCGGCCAGTGCGCCGCCGAGCGTGACGACGCAGACATCGCGCTGCGGAGCCGCCGGGTCGGCCGGTGCGGTGAAGTCGAAGCTCACAGTCAGTCGTCCTCGTCCAGGTCGTCCAGCCGGGCCAGCCAGGTCGCAAACCGCTCCGCCGGGATCTCGAACTCCGGATGCACGTCGACAAAAGTGCGCAACTGGTCGGCGAGCCAGGCGATCGTGACCTCCTCGTCGCCGCGACGGCTCTCGAGCTCCTCGATGCCACGGTCGGTGAAGTACATGGCCCTATCCCCGACCGAAGGCCTCCGCGAACAAGGACTCCTGCTCGATCTGGTGCTTCTTCGTCGAACCCGTCGCAGGGGAGGCCGATGCGGGTCGAGTGGCAGAGCGCAACGGGCGGTCGTCCCCACGCTCGGCCAGCGCCTCGGGCAGGTTGAGCGCCATGAAGGGCCACGCACCCTGGTTGCGGGGCTCGTCCTGGACCCACACGAGCTCGGCGCCGGGGTACTCCGTGATCGCCGCAGCGATCTCGTCCGCAGGAAGCGGGTAGAGCTGCTCGACCCGCAGAATCGCGACGGAGCCGTCGTTGCGCTTGGCGCGCTCGGCTTCAAGCTCGTAGACCACCTTGCCGGAGGCGAAGAGGACCCGTGTGACCTCACCCTCGGGCCGGAGCCGGTCGGGCAGGACCGGACGGAAGCCGCCGGTCGTGAACTCCTCCGGCATCGACGACGCCGCCCTGAGCCTCAGCATCGACTTCGGGGTGAAGACGATGAGGGGCCGGCGCGGGCGCGCATATGCCTGTCGGCGGAGCAGGTGGAAGTAGTTCGCCGGTGAGGACGGGTAGGCGACCGTCATGTTGTCCTGGGCGCACATGGTGAGGAACCGCTCCACACGTGCCGAGGAGTGGTCTGGCCCCTGCCCCTCATAGCCGTGGGGGAGAAGCAGCACGACGGAGGAGTTCTGCCCCCACTTCTGTTCCGAGCTCGAGATGAACTCGTCGGTGATGGCCTGTGCGCCGTTGACGAAGTCGCCGAACTGGGCCTCCCAGAGCACGAGGGCATCGGGACGCTCGACGGAGTAGCCGTACTCGAAGCCCATCGCGGCGAACTCGGACAGGAGGGAGTCGTAGACCCAGAACTTGCCCTGTCCCTCGCCGAGATAGAGCAGCGGGGTCCACTCCTCCGCGTTGTGCTTGTCGATGAGGACGGCGTGCCGCTGCACGAAGGTGCCACGGCGTGAGTCCTGTCCGGCGAGCCGGACAGGAGTGCCGTCCATGAGGAGCGAACCGAAGGCGATGAGCTCGCCGGTGCCCCAGTCGATCCCGCCGTCCGTCACGCTCTGCGCCCGCTTCTCCATCGCCTGGAGGAGCTTCGGGTGGACCGTGAAGCCCGGTGGAGGATTGGTGAACGACTTCCCGATGTGGGCCAGCGTGTCGGCTGAGATCGCCGTGTCGGTCGCCGAGCCGCGGGGGGCGTCGCTCGACTGGGCCGTCGGTGGTTCCAGACCGGTGTCGGCCTCGGACGACTCCGCGTCGTCCTTGGCCGCATCGGCGCCCTGCTTGAGCGCCTCCTTGGTCTCGAGGAAGACGCGTTCGAGCTGCTGCTGGTAGTCGCGAAGGGCCGCGTCGGCGTCCTCGCTCGTGATGTCGCCGCGGCCGACGAGGTTCTCGGTGTAGAGCTTGCGGACGCTGCGCTTGGCCTCGATGAGGTTATACATGAGCGGCTGCGTCATCGACGGGTCGTCGCCCTCGTTGTGGCCGCGCCGGCGGTAGCAGACCATGTCGACGACGACGTCCTTGTTGAACTTCTGCCGGAACTCGTAGGCGAGCTCTGCGACGCGGACGCAGGCTTCCGGGTCGTCTCCGTTGACGTGGAAGATCGGTGCCTGGATCATCCGGGCGACGTCGGTGGAGTAGGTCGAGGAGCGGCTCGAGACGGGACTCGTTGTGAAGCCGACCTGGTTGTTGATGATGACGTGCACGGTGCCACCGGTGCGGTAGCCACGCAGCTGCGAGAGGTTGAGGGTCTCGGCGACGACGCCCTGCCCGGCGAACGCGGCGTCCCCGTGGAGGAGGACCGGCAGCACGGTGAAGTCCTCGCCGGCCAGGTTGAGCCGATCCTGCTTGGCGCGCACGATGCCTTCGAGGACAGGGTTGACGGCCTCGAGGTGAGAGGGGTTCGCAGCAAGGTAGACGCTGGTCTCGGACCCGTCCTCGGCAGTGAAGGTGCCTTCGGTACCGAGGTGGTACTTCACGTCCCCGGAGCCCTGGACTGAGCGCGGATCCTGCCGGCCCTCGAACTCCCGGAAGATCTGTCCGTAGGACTTTCCGGCGATGTTCGCGAGCAGGTTCAGCCGACCGCGGTGGGGCATGCCGATGCAGACCTCGTCCAGCCCGTCCTCGGCGGCCCGCGAGAGGACCCGGTCCATGAGGGCGATGACCGACTCGCCGCCCTCGAGCGAGAAGCGCTTCTGGCCGACGAACTTCGTCTGGAGGAAGGTCTCGAAGGCTTCGGCGGCGTTGAGTCGACGGAGAATGCGCAGCTGCTCGTCCCTACCGGGCTTCTCGTGGGTGACCTCGATCTTGTGCTGAATCCACTGGCGCTGTTCGGGATCCTGGATGTGCATGTACTCCACGCCGATGGTGCGGCAGTAGGAGTCCCGCAGGATGCCGAGGATCTTGCGCAACTTGAGGAAGGGCTCGCCACCGAAGCCGCCTGTGGCGAAGTGCCGGTCGAGGTCCCAGAGCGTCAGGCCGTGTTCGGTGATGTCGAGGTCTGGATGGCGCCGCTGACGGTACTCGAGGGGGTCGGTGTCGGCCATGAGGTGCCCGCGGACCCGATAGGCGTGGATGAGCTCCTGGACCCGGGCGACCTTGTTGATGTCGTCGTCGTGGGTGGCGGAGATGTCCTGAACCCACCGGACCGGCTCGTACGGGATGCGCAGGCTCTCGAAGATCTCGTCGTAGAAGGCACCGTCGCCCAAGAGCAGAGCGTGGATGGTTCGGAGGAAGTCACCGGACTGGGCGCCCTGGATGATGCGGTGGTCGTAGGTACTCGTGAGCGTGAGGATCTTGCTGACCGCGTTGCGATGCAGCGTCTCGTTGCTCGCGCCCTGCCACTCCGCGGGGTACTCGAGGGCGCCGACACCGATGATCGTCCCCTGGCCCTGCATGAGCCGCGGCACCGAGTGGACCGTGCCGATGGTGCCGGGGTTGGTGAGCGAGATCGTCGTGTTCTGGAAGTCCTCGACGGTGAGCTTCTGGTCGCGGGCCTTCTTGACGATGTCTTCGTAGGCCATCCAGAAGTGGAAGAAGTCCATGGTCTCGGTGTGCTTGATCGACGGCACGAGGAGCTGGCGAGTGCCGTCGGGCTTGGCCATGTCGATCGCGAGCCCGAGGTTGACGTGCGCCGGCTGGACGACCTGCGGCTTGCCCTTCTCGTCCGTGGCGTAGCCGTGGTTCATCACCGACATCGTGGCGATGGCCTTGACCATCGCGTACCCGATGATGTGGGTGAAGGAGACCTTCCCGCCGCGCGACCGGGCGAGATGGTTGTTGATGACGACCCGGTTGTCGATGAGGAGCTTCGCGGGCACGGCTCGCACGCTGGTCGCTGTGGGGACCGTCAGCGAGCTCTCCATGTTCGTCACGACGCGCGCACTCGCACCCCGCAGTGGGGAGACGGTGTCCTCGTTCGGCTCGCCGGCCCCGGCGACCGCCACAGCATCCCGCGGCTTGGGCTGGGCCGAGCGGGGGATGGCTCCTCCGGGAATCGTGCGACGCATGGCAGGAGGCTCCGTCGGTGCTGACTCGGGCGGCTTGGCCTTGGGTGCCTCTGCCTTGGGGGCGGGTGCCGGAGCGGCCTCGGCCTGGGACTGGGCCGAACCGGACCCGGGATTGCCGTTGCTCACTGCCGACCCCGCGTCCTGAGGGTTGTAGTCCTCGAAGAAGCTCCACCAAGCCTTGTCGACGAGGTTCTTGTCCTGCTGGTACTGCACGTAGAGCTCGTCGACGAGCCACTCGTTGGGCCCGAATGCTGCCAGGGGGTCGTCGTTCGAGTGCTCGTCAGGCACGGCGTCTTCGCCTCTTTCGTTGTGCGACTGGGGATGATCCGTCTCTCGACTGCGGCTCTGGCCAGCCTATCCTCCATGCGACGTTGTCGTCAGCGCGGCTCG
The DNA here is from genome assembly GCA_046260445.1 of Dermatophilaceae bacterium. Lineage (GTDB taxonomy): Bacteria > Actinomycetota > Actinomycetes > Actinomycetales > Dermatophilaceae > F2B08. Next base: position 98,785 of record JBHEPF010000127.1, read on the forward strand.
CACCCAGGACGACGGGCGGAGTCGTCCGCGCGGCCAGTGGTCGCCCTGACCGGACCAGCCGCGGAGAGGCCGCTCAGCTCACGTCCTCCCGGGATGCCCGGAAGACGCCGAGACCGGCGAGGAGCAGCGCATACGTCGCGAGAACGAGAACCGCCTGCCACCAGCTGAGGTAGGTGAACGCGAAAGGCATCTCCTCGACGACCAGGGGCTCCTGGACGAGCGCGACGGTTGCCATGCCCGGCAGGAAGGCTCCGACCTTGGCCCACCCGAGGGCCGCGAGCCCGAGCAGGATGAGCTGCTCCCCGATCCAGGCGACTCCGACGCCGATGAGCAGCGCCGCGATCTGGTTCTTGATGAGCGACCCGAGACCGAGCCCGATGAGGGCCCAGAGGATCAGGGCGAGCACCGACATCCCCAGTGAGCGCGCCACGGTGTCATCTGCAGGGAACGGGTCGAACCCACGGAGCAGGATGATGGGGATGCCGGTGGCGAGGGCGGCGACGATGTAGACCACGCCGTACAGCGCACCCACCACCCCGGTCGCGACGAGCTTCGCCACGAAGAGACGTGCCCGACGCGGAACGGACAGGTAGGCCGAGCTGATCGTCTGGTGCCGGTACTCGCCGCCGATGGCGATGATGCCGACGGCCAGGACGATGAGGTACGAGAAGGTCAGGCCGGAGGTGTAGGCCTGGCTCACCGCGTTCGGTGCGTCGAGCGGAGGCAGTCCCTGGTTGCCGGCGAGGGCGGTGAAGAGGGCGGTGAGGAGCACAGCGCTGAGCGCGACGCCGACGGCCATGCCCCACCAGAGGCGGGTGGTGAAGATCTTGCGCAGCTCGGAGCGCACGGCGGGGATCATCGGGTGACTCCATCGTCGGAGGCATGGTCCGGGAGGTCGGCGGGTTGGACCGCGGCGCTCGCCGCACCGAGGTTGCGGTTCGTGCCTTCGGTCAGCTCGAAGAAGAGACTCTCGAGTGAGCTCTCGAGCGCGCGCAGCTCCCAGACCGGCAGACCGGCGCGGAGCGCGACGTCCCCGATGAGACGCAGGTCGGTCGTCATCGCGTGGATCCCTCCGTCGGCGGGCTCGGCGTCGACGTCGGCGATCCGTAGGGCGCCGATGAGCCGGTCCACGTCATTCGTGCGCACCAGGCTTCGCGGAGCGCCACGCAGCTCGGCGATCGGTCCCTGCCGGACGAGCTGACCGTTGGCGATGATGATGACGTCGTCGACCGTCGCCTCGACCTCACCGAGCAGATGCGAGGAGACCAGGATGGTGCGGCCCTCGCCCGCGAGATGACGGAGGAACAGCCGTAGCCAACGAATGCCCTCGGGGTCGAGGCCGTTCGTCGGCTCGTCGAGGATGAGGACGTCGGGGTCGCCGAGGAGGGCGGCGGCCAGACCGAGCCGTTGGCGCATGCCCATGGAGTACCCCCCGGCGCGCTGGTCGGCCGCAGCGGGGATCCCGGTAAGCTCGAGCATCTCCTCGACCCGGCGATCGGGCAGGCCCGCCGCAGCGGCGACGACGCGCAGGTGGTCGCGACCGGTGCGGCCGGGATGGAAGCCGGTGGCCTCGAGGGCGGCGCCGACCGTGCCGACCGGGTCTGCGAGGTCTGCATAGCGCTTCCCGCCGATGGTCGCGGTTCCGTGCGACGGTCGGACCAGACCGAGGAGCATCCGCAGGGTCGTGGTCTTGCCTGAACCGTTGGGACCGAGGAAGCCGGTGATCCGCCCCGGCTCGACGGCGAAGCTGAGGTTCTCGACCGCCCGGACCGCACCGAAGTGCTTGGAGAGGTCGCTCACCTCGATGCGTTCACCTCGCACGTCGCTCGCGGGTGTCGTCGTCGCTGTCATGTTTCTCATCCTTTCAGGGCGGGCGGGCGTCGTCCTCCCCCACCCGGGGGAACCGAGCTCCGACGTCAGGGTGAACGGCGCACCCCGGCAGGAGCCGACGTCGCAGCTCCCGCTCGTCCCTCGCGCGACCTGCTCCGTCTCCCCTCATCCGTCCGGGCCACGCGAACGGCGAAGGGCCGAACAGCGAAGCGCTGACGCGCGCTGTCCGGCCCTTCGCCGACTGGTGCCCCCGGCAGGATTCGAACCTGCGCTTCCGCCTCCGGAGGGCGGCGCTCTATCCCCTGAGCTACGGGGGCGGGCAGGAAGGAGATTATCAGCAGGTCGGCCGGGTCCTCGCATCGAACGCTTGCAGCACGACGACCACCTGAGGGCTGTTCGGTGTCTCAGCCTGTGGGGGATGGAGTTGAGCGGTCTCGCCCGCGACCTAGAATTGGCGGAATGACTCCCGAGGACCTCTCCGCAGCGATCCGTGCTGCGCTGACCGGTGCCGTCTCGGCCGGGCAGCTCACCGTCCAGATCCCCGCAGAGGTCCGCGTGGAGCGGTCGAGGAACCGGGACCACGGCGACTGGTCGACGAACATCGCGCTGCAGCTCGCAAAGGCGGCGGGACTGCCGCCGCGTGATGTCGCCGGCATTCTCGCCGACCGGCTCTCCGCCACCGACGGCATCGAGGCTGTCGACGTGGCAGGACCCGGCTTCCTCAACATCACCTTGGACGCGGCGAGCGCCGGTGAGCTGGCGCGCACGATCGTCGAGGCGGGCACCGCATACGGCACCAGCACGTCCGAGGCCGGCCGCTCGGTCAACCTCGAGTACATCTCGGCCAACCCGACCGGCCCCCTCCACATCGGTCACACCCGGTGGGCTGCCCTCGGCGATGCGATGGTGCGCGTCCTCCGTGCGGCCGGCGCGGAGGTGGCCGCCGAGTACTACATCAACGACACCGGTGCGCAGATGGAGAAGTTCGGCGCCTCGATTCTGGCAGCACTGCGAGGGACCGAGCCTCCCGAGGGTGGCTACGACGGTGACTACATGCATGAGCGGGCTCGGGAGGTGCTCGCGGCTCGCCCCGACCTGCTCGACCTTCCCGACGACGAAGCCGTCGCCGTGGCGCGCGACCTCGGCAGCGAGGCCCAGCTCGCGGCGATCCGACGCACGCTCGACACCTTCAACGTACACTTCGACGTGTGGTTCTCCGAGCGCACCCTGCACTTGGGAGGTGCCGTGGATAACGCCATCGCCCGGCTCCGCGAGCAGGGCCACGTCGTCGACCAGGACGACGCCATCTGGTTGCGCACGACCGACTTCGGCGACGACAAGGACCGCGTCCTCATCCGCACCAGTGGCGTACCGACCTACTTCGCAGCGGACGCCGCTTACTACCTCAGCAAGAAGGACCGCGGTTTCGACGAGAAGATCTATCTGCTCGGCGCCGACCATCACGGTTACATCAACCGTCTCAAGGCGATCGCCGCCTGCGCCGGAGACGACCCGGAGCACAACATCGAGGTCAAGATCGGCCAGCTCGTCAACATCGCCGGCGAGCGGATGGGCAAGAGGCGCGGCAATGCGCTCTACATGGATGAGCTCATCGAGTGGCTGGGCAGCGACGCCCTGCGTTACTCGCTCGCACGCTACCCGGCCGACAGCCCGCTCGACCTCGACGGCGAGGAGCTGCGCAAGCAGACGAACGACAACCCGGTGTTCTACGTGCAGTACGCACACGCACGCACGCGCAACGTCGCTCGTCTGGCCGAGGTCGACGGCGTGCGCCCGGCGGACGGCTTCGACGCCGCACTCCTCACCGACG
>JBHEPF010000168.1:0-21451 GCA_046260445.1 Dermatophilaceae bacterium
GGGCTACACCGAGGTCGAGATCGAGGACTCCTTCACCCTCGAGGACAACTCCATTGACCTCGACGGGCCCATCAACGGCAACGAGGTGGGCGACGTCGGCTGACCCGCCTCAGTGAGGGCGGATGGCCCGGAGACCTATGCTGGTCTCCGGGCCATCCGTTGCGGCAAGGGATCTGGACGGGTGCAATGAGCGGAACAGGTGAGGCGTGGACACGCGCGCGGTGATCGAGCAGACCCTCGAGCTCGTGGCCCAGCATGGACGGGAGGACCTCGTCGACTCCCTGCGCCGGAGCGTGCGGCGGCAGGAGTCGACCGAGCTGAGGGTCCTTGTCGTCGGCCAGTTCAAGCAGGGGAAGAGCAAGCTGGTCAATGCCATCCTCAACGCTCCGGTCTGCCCGGTCGATGACGACATCGCGACCAGTGTCCCGATGGAGGTGGCCTACGGCGACCCACCCTCGGCGACCCTGTACCTTTCTGCGCATCCGGAACCTGCTCGGGCAGCCGACGACGAGAGCGTCGTCACCCATGACATCCCGATCGACGACCTCGCCGCCTTCGTCGGACGTGAGGCGAAGCAGGTCGACGGCCGAGCCGTCGTCGGGGCCCGGGCCCGACTCCCCCGACGACTCCTGCAATCGGGGATCGTCCTTGTCGACACCCCTGGCACCGGCGGGGTGGCGTCCGTACACACCGTGCGGACGACAGCAGCTCTTCACACCGCTGATGCCGTCCTGTTCGTCAGCGACGCGTCGAGTGAGTTCACGGCACCCGAGCTGGCCTTCCTCCGGCAGGCCCTGGCCGCCTGTCCCACCGTCATCTGCGTCCTGACGAAGATCGACCTGTTCCCCGACTGGCGCCGCGTGCTCGAGCTCGATACACACCACCTGCGCAAAGCGGGCCTCGACCTCACGATCGTGCCGGTCTCGGCCACGATGAGGTTGACCGCGGTCGCCTCATCAGATGGAGAGCTCAACGAGGCATCCGGGTTCCTCACCTTGATGTCGGAGTTCGGCCGCCGAATCGTCGGACGTCGCACGCAGCTGCTGCGCACATCGACGCGCCATGACGTCACCCGCGCACTCGACTCCCTGTCGATGACGCTGACGAACGAGCATGGAGCCCTCTCGGACCCCGACTCGGTCCCAGCGCTCACCGCCTCACTCACCCAGACAGGGCAGCGAGCCGACGACCTCAAGCGGCGGTCGGCACGGTGGCAGACAACTCTCTCGGACGGCGTCGCAGACCTTACCTCCGACCTCGACTATGACCTGCGTGACCGGGTGCGCCGGGTCGTGCGAGAGGCAGAGACGGCGATCGAGGAGGGTGACCCCGGCGAGGCCTGGGCCGAGTTCGCCGGGTGGGTCGAGGGGCGCTGCGCTGACGCAGTCTCCGCGACGTTCCGATGGGCGGACGAGAACGCGGGGTGGCTCGTCGAGCAGGTCGGTCAGCACTTCGCCGAGGAGGCCCGAGCCTCGTTCCCCTCGTTCGAGCTCGCTGAGTCCGGTGGGGTCGCGGGCGCGGTGCCGAGCATCGGGGCTCTTGATGAGGGGCACCTCAACCTCGCGCAGAAGGTCTATATCGGCGTTCGAGGCTCATATGGTGGCGTTCTCATGACCGGACTCATGACCGGTCTCGCCGGCCTGGCTCTCGTCAACCCGATCTCCGTCGGTGCCGGCGTCATCCTCGGGACCAAGGCCTTTCGTGAGGACAAGGAGCAGCGCCTGCAGCGGCGCCGAAGCGAGGCAAAGGTCATCGTGCGCAAGTACGCCGACGACGTCATCTTCTACATCGGCAAGCAGTTGCGGGACCGGCTGCGCGATGTCCAGCGCACGGTGCGCGAGTACTACACCGAGGCCGCAGCCGACATGAGCCGGTCTCTCGCGACCTCGGTGCAGCAGGCCCAACAGGCGGCAGAGGCGTCCGTCACGGAACGCCGCGACCGCCTCGACGTGGTGAGTGCGGCGTTGACCCGTGTCGAGAGCCTGCGCAAGGTGGCCGACACGCTCGAGCGCGACCATCCCGGAGAGAAGGTCGGAGCCGCGGCGTCTGGGGCGAGGCCGAGCACCGTCCGACCGGAGCGTCCATGAGCATCTCAGGCGTGAGTGGGCGACCTCGCACACCCGCCCAGCTCATCGCGGCAGGCCATGCGCTCGTTGCGGACGATCCGATCGCGACCTCGCGTCTGCAGGCGATCGCCGCCCGACTCGCCGAGCCGTTGCGGGTGGCGATCGCCGGTCGGGTCAAGACCGGCAAGAGCACCCTGCTCAACGCTCTCCTCGGCGAGGAGATCGCCCCCACAGACACCGGCGAGTGCACGAGGATCGTCACGTGGTACCGCTACGGGCAGGTGCCGTCGGTGCGCCTCGTGCCTCTCGACGGTCCGCCGATCGACCGGCCGGTCCGCCTCGTGGACCGTCGGCTCGACCTCGACCTCGCGGGCCGGGCCCCGGCTGACATCGCGCGGATCGAGGTGACGTGGCCCGCGCCGCTCCTTGCCGACATGACCCTCATCGACACGCCAGGGCTGGCGTCGTTGTCCACCGAAGTCAGCGCCCGCTCTGAGCAGGCGCTCATTCCCGACGACGACGGCATCGCCGAGGTCGACGCGATCCTGTATCTCATGCGCCACCTCCACGCCGAGGACGCGGAGTTCCTCACCGAGTTCATCGATCGTCACGACCTGTCGTACACCCCAGCGACGACGATTGTCCTTCTCGGTCGCGCGGACGAGGTCGGCGGTGGCCGGATCGACACGATGATCGCCGCCGAACGGGTGGCGTCCCGCTATCGGGACGATCCCGCCGTGCGACGCATGTGCCTCGATGTCATCCCGGTCGCCGGGCTGTTGGCTCAAGGAGCGGCAACACTGCGCCAGAAGGAGTTCGACGCCCTGGCTCACCTTGCCTCTCTGGACCGCGAGGCGCGCGAGGCCCTGCTGGTGTCCACCGACCACTTCGCGAGCGCTTCACTCGGGCCATCGACGCCGGCCCCTCCAGAGTTGCGGGCCAGCCTCGTGCGTCGCCTGGGCGTGTTCGGCATCCGCCTGGCGACCGCACTGATCAGAGGCGGGGTGGACGCGGCAACCCCCTTGTCCGAGGCACTGCTGCGGCACAGCAACGTGCACCATGTCACGACGACCACCACCGCATACCTCGCATCCCGCTCCGAGGCTCTTCGCGCGCGCAACGCCCTGCTCGCGCTACACCTCCTGCTCGACGACTACCCCACGGACGCCGCTCGTGACCTTCAGGCGGCCGTGACGACGGCACTTCGTGGCGCCACGGAGCCCGAGGAGCTACTGGCCCTGGTGACCCTGAGAGGCCAACCACCGCACTCCCTCACTCGCGCTCAGATCACCGAGGCGGAGCGGCTCCTGGGAGGGTCCGGGACCCACCCCTGGCGACGACTCGGGGTGGCCCGGTCATCGCCGGCGGACACCCTCGACAGGGTGGCCATCGAGGCGATCAGGGACTGGCGAGGGGTGCAGGCCGATCCTGCTCAGACCTCCGCCGCCGCGACGGTGGCCGGGACGGTCATTCGGACCCTCGAGGCTCTTCTGGCGTCGATGCGCGAGGGTCAGGAGAGTCCTGTTCAGGTCGGTGCCGACGGAACCACGTCCTCACCGACGGCGCCATAACGGCCCCTGCGCAGTACACGGAAACCACCGCACCGGCGAGCAGGGCGGTCGACAGGAGCCAGCCCTGCCAGGAGGTGCGGGGCACGAGCAGCAGGCAGACCATCGCCACCGACACGTGCAGAAGCGAGACCAGCGGCAGCGTCCATAGTGCCCATCTCCACGCCCGCCCCACTCCACGCAGCATCACTCCTTGGATCAGCGCGACAAGGACGAGCAGAAGAATGGCGATCCCGACCAGTCGACCCACCGACTCCCGGAGGGTCTCTGCGTCGAGGGAGGAGTCCCGATCGGAGAGAAGCCCCAGGAGATAGCTGCCGAGGCTGGAGCGCGTCAGGAACATCGTCAGCGCTGAAAAGCCGCTCAACGAGATGACGAGCTGCAGGGCGCCCTTGAGTCGACGCACGGCTCGCGGTACGGCGTGGATGCCCGTGACGGGGGGCGGTGCGGCGAGGTCGAGACCCGGGCGTGCGGGACGCTCGACGTGTGGCAGGTCCGGTCGCAGACCAGGCGTGGTCGGCGGACGCTCCGATCCGGACGAGTCCGGCTTCATGTATCCCTCCAGTGGTCGCGGGCTCGGCCGATGCGAGGCTATCGCAATCCGGTCATGGCGTGATCGACGGCACCGCAAAGGGGCCGAACGGTCCCCCCGTTGTCTTCTTTCCTGTCACTGGTCGAGGTAGCGCTCTCCGGTGAGGCGCTCGTAGGCCTCGACGTACTTGGCCCGAGTCCGCTCGACGACCTCGTCCGGCAGGAAGGGAGGCGGTGATCCGGAGTCCTTGTCCCAGCCCGACGCCGACGATGTCAGCCACTCGCGCACGAACTCCTTGTCGAAGCTCGGCTGCGGGTGGCCCGGCTCCCACTGGTCGGCGGGCCAAAACCGGGACGAGTCGGGGGTGAGGACCTCGTCAGCGAGGACGAGCCGGCCTTCCTCGACGCCGAACTCGACCTTGGTGTCGGCGATGAGGATGCCTCGCTCGGCGGCGATCTCGTTGCCGCGGGCCAGGATCGCGACGGTGAGGTCCCTGGCCGACGCCGCCAGCTCGGCGCCGATGACGGCCTCGACCTGCGCATACGACATCGGCTCGTCGTGCTCGCCCTTGGGTGCCTTCGTCGACGGGGTGAAGATCGGCTCGGTGAGGCGCGAGCCGTCGGTGAGCCCCTCCGGCAGCCGGATCCCGGAGACGTGCCCGTCTGCGCGGTACTCCCGCAGACCGCCTCCGGTGAGGTAGGCGCGAGCCACGCACTCGACGGGCAGCATCTCCAGATGACGCACGAGCACCGCCCGCCCGGCGACCTCCTCGGGAACGTCGGTTCCGGAGACGACGTGGTTCGGCACGAGGTCCGCGAGCTGGTCGAACCACCAGAGCGACAGCCGGGTGAGGATCGCGCCCTTGTCGGGGATCGCCGGCTCGAGCGCGAAGTCGAACGCGCTGATCCGGTCCGAGGCGACGAGGAGCAGCCGGTCCCCGTCCGGCTCACCCGTCGCAGGGTCGACCGGCGAATACAGGTCCCGGACCTTGCCGGAGTAGACGTGGGCGTAGCCGGGAATCGTCGGCGTCATGAGATCTCCTCGTGGACCGCTCTGCGGGCGATGTCGGTGCGGTGGTGCGAGCCGGCGAAGGAGATCCGGCCGACCGCCGCATAGGCCCGCTCACGGGCCTGAGCGAGATCGTCGCCGAGGGCGACGACGGACAGCACCCGCCCACCCGACGAGACGATCATTCCGTCCGGACCGTCCGCGGTCCCCGCGTGGAGGACGTATGCGCTGGGCACCTCCTCGACCTCGGCCAGCCCGTCGATGGGGTCACCGGAGCGAGGTGTGCCCGGATAGCCCTCGGCGGCGAGGACGACGGTGACGGCGGCCTCGTCGCTCCAGCGCAACCGTGGGTGCTCGGTCAGCGCGCCGGTGGCCGCCGCATACAGGAGCTGTCCCAGGGGGCTGCGGAGCCGGGCGAGAACGACCTGGGTCTCGGGGTCGCCGAAGCGCGCGTTGAACTCGATGACCCGGGGGCCGCGGGCGGTGAGCGAAAGCCCGATGAAGAGGGTCCCGACGAACGGCGTCCCACGATGGGCCATCTCGGTGACCACAGGTTGGGCCACGCGGGCGACGAGGTCGTCGACGAGGTGCTCCGGAGCCCACGGCAGCGGGCTGTAGGCGCCCATGCCCCCCGTGTTGGGCCCGGCGTCGCCGTCCCCGACCCGCTTGAAGTCCTGCGCCGGCACAAGCGGGACGACGTGGGCGCCGTCGCAGATGACGAAGAGGGAGACCTCCGGGCCGTCGAGGAACTCCTCGATGACGATCTTCCCGCCGTCCTTGGCGAGGCAGGCCGCCGCGTGGGTGAGCGCGGCCTCCCGGTCGTCGGTGACGACGACACCCTTGCCGGCCGCGAGACCGTCGTCCTTGACGACGTGCGGAGCGCCGAAGACATCGAGCGCCTCCTCCACCTCCTCCAGCGTCATGCACAGCCGGCTCATCCCGGTCGGGACATCGGCGGCGGCCATCACCTCCTTGGCGAAGGCCTTGGAGCCCTCGAGCCTGGCCGCCTCCGCGGACGGCCCGTAGCAGGCGATCCCGGCAGCGCGGACCGCGTCGGCGACCCCGGCGACGAGAGGGGCCTCCGGTCCGATGACGACGAGGTCCACCGTGTGCCTGGACGCCAGCTCGGTGACGGCGGCAGCGTCGAGCGGGTCGACCGGCTCGCAGAGCGCGATCGTCGCGATCCCAGGGTTGCCCGGCGCGGCGATGACCGCATCGACGACGGGGTCGGTCAGCAGTGCGCTGACCAGGGCGTGCTCACGGGCACCGGCTCCGATGACGAGGACCTTCACGAGAGACCACTCTAAGGTCGGCGACCGGGCGCCAGCGGCAGGCATGCGCGCGCACTAGACTGGACTGTTCGTCCATCCCCGAGGCCGGAGGCCACCGCCCACCGTGACAGACCACAGCATCGAGACGGATCCTCTCGAGCGCACGAGCACGTCCGAGCAGGAGCACGCCGAGCAGGAGCAAGCCGAGAGAACGACGCCCGACGCCCTCGCCCGGGAGATCGCGACCGAGCAGGCGCATGTGGACCGGGTGTACACCGAGCTCGCCAAGGCGCGCACCCGCACCGCGGACGTCGAGGCGGACGGTCTCGCCCGGGGCCGTACGAGCCGCGTCGGGGACGTCCGGGACGAGGAGCTCACCGGCCTCGTCGAGCGCGACGCCCTGGTCTATCTCGCAGCCCGCCGACGCCACGACCTGGACCGACAGTTCGAGGGCCTGGTGTTCGGGCGGCTCGACCTCGACCACTCCGGGTCACCCCATCCGGAGCGGCTGCACGCCGACTCGCTCGAAGCCCTCTACATCGGTCGGCTCGGCGTCCGGGACGACGACTACGAGCCGCTCGTCGTCGACTGGCGCGCACCGGCAGCCGCCGCCTTCTACCGGGCGACACCCGTCGACCCGCACGGCGTCATCCGCCGCCGGGTCCTGCGCTGTTCCGCCGACCGGGTCATCGGGGTCGAGGACGACCTCATGGTCCCCGAGGCGCCCGAGGACCTCACCGTGGTCGGTGACGGCGCCCTCATGGCGGCGCTCACCCGCAGCCGCGGTGCCCGGATGCGCGACATCGTCGCGACGATCCAGCGTCACCAGGACGAGGCTATCCGCGCTCCCGCTCGCGGCATCACCGAGATCAGCGGCGGGCCGGGCACCGGCAAGACCGTCGTCGCGCTGCACCGCGCCGCGTTCCTGCTCTACTCCGACCGGCGCCGCTTCGAGACCGGCGGCGTCCTCATCGTCGGCCCCTCCTCGGCCTACACCGCCTACATCGAGCGGGTCCTGCCCTCGCTCGGCGAGGACTCGGTCGCCCTCCGATCGATCGGGGACCTCGTCGACGGCGTCACGGCGACCCGGCTGGACAGTCGCGACGTCGCACGGATCAAGGGCGGCAACCGCATCCGCACCGTCCTGTCCCGTGCGACCCACGAGTCGCCACCCGGAGCACCGACGCAGTTCCGCGCCTTCGTCGGCGGCACGGCTCTCAAGATCGACGCCACCGAGCTCAGCCGGATCCGGCACCACGCCCGCCGCAACCACCAGCACAACCTCGGCGTCCGAGTGGCGCGGACAGCGCTCGCCGAGCAGGCGTGGGAGCAGCATCGCGAGCAGGACCAGACCCTCGAGCGTGCCGAGTTCCTCGATCGCTTCCACGACTCGATGGACGTCGACCGCTTCATGCGGGCCTGGTGGCCACAGCTCGACCCGCGCGAGCCGCTGCTCTGGCTCGCCGACGAGACCGTCCTGGAGCGGTGCGCCCACGGCATCCTGAGCCGCCCCGACCAGGCGCTCCTCGTCGAGTCGCTGCAGGAGTCCCTCGCTCGCGGGACGTGGACGGTCGCCGACGTAGCCCTCATCGACGACCTCTTCTCCCGGGTCGGCCCGATCCAGCAGGAGGAGCCCGAGGAACGCGGCTTCCTCGAGGTCGAAGAGTTCGACGACCTCGCCGCCTACGGCGTCCAGGAGGTCGGAGCCGGGCGGGATCGTGACGACGCGGGCGACCACGAGACCCCGGGGCGCACCGGCCGGGAGCCGCGAGACCTGCTGCTGCACGGTGTCATCGAGCGGCCGCGCGGGTATGCGCACATCCTCGTCGACGAGGCGCAGGACCTCTCCCCGATGCAGTGGCGGATGGTCGGGCGCCGGGGGCGCTACGCCTCCTGGACCGTCGTCGGCGACGAGGCGCAGAGCTCGTGGCCCGACCGGGCCGAGTCACTGCGGTCGCGGTACGAGGCCTACGGCCGGGGCGAGCGGCGCGGGTTCCACATGGACACCAACTATCGCAACGCCCGGGAGATCTTCGACTACGCCGCGGAGGTCATCCGAGACGAGGTCCCCGATGCCGACATCCCTGCAGCCGTCCGTGAGACGGGGTGGCCGGTGCACGAGGTGACGGCCGACCGCGGGTCGCTCGACGAGGCGGCGACGGCCGAGGTGCGGCGCCTGCTCGACCTCGTCGAGGGCTCTATCGCCATCGTCGCGGCTGCACCGCATACGACTGTCGCGGAGCGGGCCGGCGCCCTGTCGGAGCGTGTGGTCGTCACCGACCCGCTCTCGACCAAGGGGCTCGAGTACGACGCGGTCCTGGTCCTCGACCCGGCCCAGATCGCCGCCGAGACCCCCGGCGGCGTGCGCACCCTCTATGTCGTGCTCACCCGCGCGGCGCACCGGATGACGGTGCTGCGCCCGTCCTGACCCGCGTGGTCGGCATGGTGCGGCGCGTGTGCCCGGCGCGTCGGGTCCAGCGCGCGAGGGAGCAGGCATCTCCGCCGCCCGCGCGTCGGTCGGGGCTCAGCCGGACTTGCGCCGGAACATCTGCTGGGTCTTGGCCTGCCGCTGCTCGTGGTCGACCTTGCCCGTGGCCTCGTCGGCCGAGACGTCGGCGCCGCCGTGGGAATGCTTGCGGTCGAGCGCTGCACGGAACTTCGCCTTGACGTCCTCGGGCACGCTCTCGTGCTTGCTCATCTGTCTCTCCTCGTCCCGGTGACGCGCGCTCGGCGGAGCGCACGCCTCCAGCGTCACACCAACGACGCTCCCCCGGCAACTCCATTGCGGACCTCATCCGCTCGCGCGGGTCAGGAGAGCAGCGAATGGCGCTCGATGATCTCGTGCCGGCCGGGGCCGACGCCGATGGCGGAGACGCGGGCGCCGATGAGCTCCTCGACCCGCAGGACATAGCGCTGGGCGTTCACGGGCAGCTCCTCGAACGTCCGGCACGCGGAAAGGTCCTCCTGCCACCCGTCGAGGTGCTCGTAGACCGGCTTGGCATGGTGGAAGTCGCTCTGGTTGACCGGCATGTCGTCGTGGCGCACGCCGTCGACCTCGTAGGCGACGCAGACCGGCACCTTCTCGAAACCGGTGAGAACGTCGAGCTTGGTGACGACGAAGTCGGTGACGCCGTTGATGCGCGTCGCATAGCGGCCGATGACGGTGTCCATCCAGCCGCACCGGCGCGGCCGACCCGTCGTCGTGCCGAACTCGGCCCCGGTCTTGCGCAGGGTCTCCCCGTCGTCGTCGAAGAGCTCGGTCGGAAACGGCCCCTCCCCGACCCGGGTGGTGTACGCCTTGAGGATCGCGATGACACGGGCGACCCGCGTAGGCGGGATGCCGGAGCCGGTGCACGCCCCGCCGGCGGTCGCCGAGGACGACGTGACGAAGGGGTAGGTGCCGTGGTCGACGTCGAGCAGGGTCGCCTGCCCAGCCTCGAGGAGCACGATCTTGTCCGCGTCGAGAGCCCGCTCGAGCTCCCGGCTCGTGTCGCGCACCATGGGGGCGAGCCGGTCGGCGTAGGAGAGGAGCTCCTCGACGACCATGTCGACGTCGCTCGCTCGGGTGTTGTAGACCTTGACGAGCACCTGGTTCTTCAGGTCGAGTGCCGCCTCGACCTTCTGCCGGAGGATGTTCTCGTCGAAGAGGTCCTGGACCCGGATGCCGACGCGGTTCATCTTGTCGGCGTAGGTCGGACCGATCCCCCTGCCGGTCGTGCCGATCTTGCGCTTGCCGAGGAACCGCTCGGTGACCTTGTCGAGGGTGCGGTTGTAGGGCGCGATGATGTGGGCGTTCGCGCTGATGACGAGCCGCGAGGTGTCCACACCGCGCTCCTCGAGGTCGGTGATCTCCTGGAACAGCACCTCGAGGTCGACGACGACACCGTTGCCGATGACCGGCACGACGTTGGGCGAGAGGATGCCTGAGGGGAGCAGGTGCAGCGCATACTTCTCGCGCGTGCCGTCCTCTCCCTCGATGACGACGGTGTGCCCTGCGTTGTTGCCGCCGTTGAACTTCACGACATAGTCCACGGCCGACCCGAGCAGGTCGGTGGCCTTGCCTTTGCCTTCGTCACCCCATTGGGCACCGACGAGGACGATCGCGGGCATGAGGGCTCCTTGTCGCAGTCTGCGGTTGGGTGCAGGCCGGCTGATTCGGACGTATGCGCGGACCGGCCGACCAGCGGCCCAGCCTATCGCCTGCGGGCAGCAGAGACCGTGGCGCGGATCGGTGAGAGCGGGAGCGGACCGGCCTCGAGCCGGCCTCGGGCGAGCAGCGCCGCACCCAGCTGGAACCGCGTCTCGACGCCCTGTTCGTCCATGAGCCCGGCGATCCTGCGTCGCACCGTCCGCAGGCTCCAGCCCAGGATGCGGGCGACGGCCTCGTCCTTGAGGCCGAGCGCCAGGAGGTCGACGAGCCGCGAGTCCGGGAGCCCTGCTCCGAGCTCGGCACCCAGCGCCGTGCCCGTCGAGTAGCTCAGCTCGTGAAGGGCGGTGAAGGCGGCGACGAGCATCGGCTCGCGGATGACGACGTAGTCCGACTGGGGCACGTTCCACTCGGCGCAGGCGAAGACGGCGGTCGTCCCGGCGACGAGGAACTCACTCGGCGGCTCGGGGACGAAGCGTTGTGACTCCCCTGCCTCGGCCCAGGCGCCGACCCACCTACGCCCGGCAGCACTGTCGAGGGCCGAGAGAGGGTAGATGGCCCGTCTCTCGCGTCCATCCGCGAGGCGTTGCCGCCGGTCTCGGACGCGCTCGTCCTCCAGGCCGGCGCCGTAGTCGACGACCCGGGCCACCGTGCGGACGACGCCTTCTCCGGCCTCGTCCATGAGCTCGGCGAGGACGACGACGGCCATGTCCACGGGGATGATCTCCAGGCCGGCGACCGGCACGACAGCACTTCGGGTCATCTCACGTGACAGCCCCCGGATCGCGTCGCGGACGACGGTCAGCTCGGACCGGCGGGTGTCGAGGCGCTGGGCCTCGCGGTCGAGGAGACGCTCGAGGTCCCGGATGGCCTTACCGGGAGGCCGAGGGGGCACAGCGGGGGAGGTAGTTGACTCATGCACCATTTTGGCATCTTAGTGCCATTGGCCGCAAAGTGCCGCCGACATTGCCGCAGGCCAGGCATGATGAGGCCTTACGTCGAGGCTGACCGCAGGGGACACTATGCGTCGACGGCAGAAGGGCGTCTCGAACGCCCGCTCCTGGCAGGGGGCATCGCCGGGGGCCGCGCACGCGGCCCCCGGCGATCTGCATCCCGCCGAGCTGCGACAACGAGTGAGTGGAGCGGGGGCATAGCACCGTTGCGGTCACACCTTCTTTGACGACGGACACCCCACGCCCCTCACCCCTTCGCAACGGGCAGCCAAAGCCTCGCACCCCCTCGCGAGGGACGGTTCTACGGTGGCTACGCGCCCGAACAGCCACCAAGAAACCATCCCCCGCGGTGCTGTAGCAGTCAGCGCACGGCGTCGGCTCGAGAAAGGGTCCCGCTGTCGCTCCGAGCATCTCAGAGCCACGACTCAGAGGCCGAGAATCTCAGGCCGCAGACCTCTCAGAGCCCGAGCTCGCGGGCGCCTCTCGCCGAGGACGCGCGCAGGAACTCGACGCAGCGGTGCCGCTCCTCGTCCTCCCCGATCGCCTCCGCCGCGCGGGCGAGGGCCGCGAGCGCGCGCAGGAAGCCCCGGTTCGGCTCGTGCTCCCACGGCACCGGCCCCTGGCCGCGCCAACCGGCCCGTCGCAACGCGTCGAGGCCGCGGTGGTAGCCGGTGCGCGCATACGCGTAGGCCATGACGGCCTCATCGTCGGCCTGGGCATCCTCGGCGAGGACCGCCCATGGCAGCGAGGACGCCGGGAAGGCGCGGGCCACCTGGTCGGGGGTTCGACCCTCCGCGATGGCACGCGAGGCGGGGTCTTCGGGCAGGTGGGTCTCGGGGATGCCGAGCAGGTCAGTCACAAGACCTCAGCCTAGTGACGCGGCGAGGGTCGCACCCCCGGCGGGATGCGACCCTCGTCGATGGTCGGGATCGACCGTGCGGCTAGCCGCGGCGCGTGCCCGCCGACCGCAGGTCCTCGCACGCGCGGACGACACGAGCGGCCATGCCGGCCTCGGCCTCCTTGCCCCAGGCGCGCGGGTCGTACTGCTTCTTGTCGCCGACCTCGCCGTCGATGCGCAGGACACCGTCGAAGTGCTTGTACATCCAGCCCGCGACGGGGCGGGTGAAGGCGTACTGCGTGTCGGTGTCGACGTTCATCTTCACGACGCCGAAGTCGACCGCCGAGGAGATCTCCTCGGGCAGCGAGCCGGAGCCGCCGTGGAAGACGAGGTGGAACGGCTTGGCGTCGGCGGCCAGACCGAGCTCCTGGCTCGCGGCCTCCTGCGCCTCCTTGAGCACCTCGGGGCGGAGCTTGACGTTGCCCGGCTTGTAGACGCCGTGAACGTTGCCGAAGGTGAGGGCCGTCATGTAGTAGCCGTTCTCACCGGACCCGAGCGCGCGCACCGTGGCGATGGCGTCCTCGGGGGTGGAGTACAGCTTGTCGTTCATCGCGTTCTCGACACCGTCCTCCTCGCCACCGACGACACCGACCTCGATCTCCAGAACGATGTTCGCGGCGCGGCACTTCGCCAGGAGGTCCTCGGCGATCTGGAGGTTCTCCTCCAGCGGCACGGCCGAGCCGTCCCACATGTGGCTCTGGAAGAACGGCAGGCCGCCGCCGTCGACCCGCTCCTGGCTCGCTGCGATGAGCGGCCGGACGAACCCGTCGAGCTTGTCCTTGGGGCAGTGGTCCGTGTGGAGGGCGATGTCGACGGGGTAGTTCTTGGCGACCTCGTGCGCGAACGCGGCGAAGGCGAGCGACCCGGTCACCATGTTCTTGACCGACGGGCCGGAGAGGTACTCCGCGCCACCGGTCGAGACCTGGATGATGCCGTCGCTGCCGGCGTCGGCGAAGCCCTTGAGGGCGGCGTGGAGGGTCTGGCTCGAGCTGACGTTGATGGCCGGGTAGGCGAAGCGCTCGTTCTTCGCCCGGTCGAGCATCTCGCGGTAGACCTCAGGGGTTGCGATGGGCATACCTACTCCTTCGTGTGGCGCCTCGCGACGCCGCGGTTTGTGGGCGTGTGGTCCACGCCCATCCTTCCACGTATGAGTCGCTCACGTCAGGCAGGTCCGTGGACTCACCGGGCGGGTGACGGCGACAGGACACACGGCGTCGTCGTCGTCACCTGGACCATCCCGAGGCGCTCGAGAATCGGCCGGGAGGTGGGCAGCGCGTCGACCCGGCAGATGCGGTGCCCCGCCTCGATGGCCCACTGGGCCCGGAGCGAGGTCATCGCGCGATAGAGCCCCTGACCGCGGTGGTCCGGATGCACCTTCCCGCCCCACAGCCCGGCGACGTCCGTGCCCTCGACGAGCCGGAGGACAGCGTGCCCGACGAGCCCGCCGGAGTCCTGCTCGAGGACGACGACGGAGCGGATGTGCAGCGGGTCAGCCGTCTCCTCCGCGCGTAGGAGGCGGGACCACTGCGACCGCCCCGACCCGAACAGCGCCTCGTCGAGGGCACCGACCTGCCCCCACTCGGCGTCACCGACGAGGGTGCGCAGCGCATACCGGTCGGAGAGGACGACCGGCTCGGCGAGCCGCTCCGCCGCTCCGAGGAGGAGCGCCTCGGTTTGGTCCGGGACGAACCCGTATGCGCGGAGCCGCTCCGGCAGGTCCGCCGGCTGGTCATAGGCGTAGGTCTTCCACTCCACGCTCTGGCCGCGCTGGGAGAAGAACTCGACCTGTCGTCGGATCGCAAGGTCGGGGTCGGGACCGAGCCCCTCGGGCGACTCGACCATGGCACCCGCCTGAGCCGGGTCGGAGGGGTAGGCGCGGTGGACGAGGCCATCCCTCTCGATGACCAGGTCGGCGCCGTGGTCCCGGTCCGCGAGGCGGATCTGCTCGTGGAAGAGCCGGAGCAGGTCAGTGCTCACTCGTCGCAGCCGTGAGGGAGTCGGCGGCGCGGATGAGACCGAGGTGGCTGAAGGCCTGCGGGAAGTTGCCGGCGAGGCGGCCCGAGTCCGGGTCGAACTCCTCGGCGAGGAGCCCGACGTCGTTCGAGTACCCGACGAGCTGGTCCATGAGTGCGCGCGCATGGTCGGTGCGACCAGAGCAGGCATACTGCTCGACGAGCCAGAAGCAGCAGATGAGGAACGGGTACTCGTCACCCTCGAGACCGTCGAGTCCGGACTCGGTGCGGTAGCGGTGCAGCAGCCCGTGCTCGTCTCGCAGATCCTCCTCGATGGCGGCGACCGTGCCGAGCATCCGCTCGTCGTCGTAGGCCACGAAGCCGGTGTGCGGGATCTGGAGCAGCGAGGCGTCCACCTCGGTGTTGTCGTAGGTCTGCGTGAAGGTGCCGCGCTCAGCGTCGAAGCCGCGCTCGAGGATCTCCTCCCGGAGCTGCTCGCGCAGCTCGCGCCACCGCTCGACGTCGCCCTCGTGGCCGTGTTCCTCGACGGCCCGGATGCCCTCGTTGAAGGCGGCCCACATCATCACCCGCCCGTGGGTGAAGTGGTGCAGGTCGCCGCGCATCTCCCAGATCCCGTGGTCCAAGCGGTCGAGGTTGGCCTCGCAGTAGCGGAGCAGGTTGCACTGCAGGGCCCAGGTGTAGCCGTCCTCCTCAGCCCCGTGGTCCCGCAGGCGGGCCAGCGCCAGCATGACCTCGCCCGGGACGTCGGCCTGGTACTGCCCGGCGGCACCGTTGCCGATCCGCACGGGACGGGAGTCCTCGTATCCGGCGAGATGGTCGAGCTCCTTCTCGTCGAGCTCCCGCTCTCCGCCGAGGCCGTACATGATCCGCAGGTCCTCGATGTCACCGGCGACGGCCCTCAGCAGCCAGTCCCGCCAGAGGGCCGCACCCTCGAGGAAGCCGTGGTCGACCATGACCTCGATGGTCAGCGCGGCGTCGCGCAGCCAGGTGTAGCGGTAGTCCCAGTTGCGGGAGCCGCCGAAGCTCTCCGGCAGCGACGCCGTCGGTGCCGCGACGATGCCGCCGGTCTCGCCGTGCGTGAGAGCTCGCAGGACGAGCAGCGAGCGCGTCACCGCCCGGTCGTGGACGCAGTGCGCCTCGACCCGACCGGCCCAGTCCCGCCAGAGCTCGCGGGTCCGGTCCAGAGCCGTGTGCACGTCGACGACCTCGGGCTGCTCGGCCCACGACGGGAACCAGGTCAGGTCCCAGGCCAGCTCCTCACCCTCGCCGAGGGAGAAGGTGCCCACCATCCGCGGCGCCGGGCCTCCGGAGCTGGTCTCGGCGCCGCCGCCCTGCTCCCCCGGCGGCTCGCCGCCGGTCGATACAGCGTGCAGGCAGGGACCGGTGAGCAGCAGCGCGTCCGGGCCGGCGAGCGAGGAGAGCCGTGCCCGGCCGTCCTCGGTGTCCTCGAGCCGCCGGAACCACGGCGTCGAGCGTGCGTAGTCGAAGCGGATCCGCAGGTCGTGCACGACCTCGACCTCACCCTCGAGGCACTCGACGATCCGGACCAGGTCACCGTGGTCGTCGGCCGGCGGGAGGAAGTCGGTCACCCTCGCGCGTCCGGACGGTGACTGCCAGATCGTCTCGACGACGAAGGTGTCCGGCTCATAGCCCCACGACACCACCTGCCCGTCCTTGACCGAGAGCTGCCACCGGCCGTCGTCCGGTCCGCCGAGGATGGCGGAGAACACCGCGGCACTGTCGAACCGCGGCAGGCAGAGCCAGTCGACGCTCCCCTGTCGCGAGACGAGCGGGCCGGTCCGCAGGTCGGAGAGCAGGGCATAGTCCTCGAGGGGCGTACTCATCCGGCCAGTGTGCCAACGTGCGAAGCCGGGGCCGGCGTCGAGCGGGCGGATCCGATCAGGGAGCCACGTGCACGATCCCGTGGGCACCGCGCTCGGCGTCGACCATGAGATGGGAGACGACCGGGTAGCTCCCCGGCTCGGGGAAGGTGAGCTCGACGAACCCACCCTGGGCCGGGTGGAGGCCGAGCACCTGGCTGCCGCCCAGGGTGCCGTCAGCAGGGCCGTCCAGTCCACCGAGACGGTAGGCCCCCTCGTGGTAGACGGTGTCGAACTGTCCCCCGACGATGTGGAAGGCGCTCGGGCGGTTCGGTCCCGCGGCCAGCACCCAGAACCGGACCCGCTCACCGACCCGGGCCTGCAACGGCTCGCCCGCGAGGCCGTACTGGTTCGCGATGCCGTTGAACACCACTGCGCTCGGGACCTCGGCCGTGATCGCGTCGGCGTTGACCTCGGTCGCGTCCGTCGCGGTGGCGGCCACCGACGAGAGGTAGACCTCGGACTGGACCAGCGCATACGAGCGGTCCGCCTCGGCCAGCCCGTCCGGCTCGATGACGACCGCCCCGTGCATGCCGGCGGCGATGTGTGAGCTCATCGGCATCGTCGAGCAGTGGTACATCCAGATCCCCGCCCGCTCGGCGGTGAAGCGATGGACGAGGGACTCACCGGGCGGGATGGTGCGCATCGGCCCGTCCGGCGCGAGGGCGCCCGCGTGGAAGTCGATGGAGTGCCCGATCGTCCCGTCGTTGACGAGGGTGATCTCGAAGACGTCACCGACCCGACCGTGCAGCGTCGGCCCCGGCACCTGCCCGTTGAAGGTCCACCGCTTCTGCCACACGCCCGGCGCCACCTCGAGCGGCACCTCCTGGGCGGTGAGGGTGAGCCGGTGGATCCGCTCGGTCGTCAGGGGCGGCAGGGCCGGGTCGACCACGTCCGTCACCGTGACGCCCGGGCCCGCATGCGGCAGTGGTATGCGGGCCGCGCCGCTCCCGGCGGCGGCATCCGGTCCGTGGCCGGCCGAGTCGTCCGCTCCGGCTGACCCGGTGTCGTCACTGGGCGCCCCCTCGACGAGCACCGTGAGCACCATGCCCATCTGCCGGTGCCCGACGATCGTGCACCAGCCCTCCGCCGTCGCACCGACGACCCCCACCTCGAGCACGGCGCTCTGTGTCGGCGCCAGCCTCGGCGTGCGCTGCCCGGCGAGGGTGAGGTCATGGGTCGTCGTGGGGTCGTTGTTGACGAGCTCGATGACGAGCTCGTTGCCGGCAGGGACGGTGATGGTGCTGGGCTCGAAGCGCATACCCTCTGCCGACACCTGCACGCGCGTGGTCTCGCCGGTGGGTGTCACAGCGGCGGCTCCCGCGCCCGTGGCGGTCCCGAGACGTCCTGCCGACGAGAGCCCTGCGGATGCCGGATCGAGCGCGACCCCGACCGAGACCCCGACCGCGAGCGCGGCGGCGGCTGCGACGAGCTGCCCGAGGGACCAGATGCTCGGCCGCGTGGCGGGAGGTGGTGTGCGTTGGTCGACCGGGATGTCTCGGGCTCGGAGACTGGCGCGCAGTCCCGCGAACATGAGCGGGATGAAGGCGGCGAGCGCGACGAGGACGAGTGCCGACACGACGACCCGCACCCGGCTCGGCACCGGGAGCAGGCAGAGCGCCAGCCCCGCGTTGACGACGACGAGCCGTGCGGCGCCCCAGCGGTCGAAGTGACGTTGGCCGGCGCGCACGACGGCCGGGCCCCCTCCGAGCACCGACGGCAGGAGGTAGGACAGCGCTCCGGCGAGCAGCTGAGCGGCGAACCCGACGGTGACCACTGCGGCCCAGGAGTTGATGCCGGTGCCCGTCTGCGGCCAGGCGTCCCCGCTCGCGAGCGCGACACCGAGCCAGACCAGCGCGACGAGGAGCCACACGAGGGCCGCCGCGACCGAGGCCGTCGCGAACTCGCGGGGTGGCGCCTGGCGAGCCGGCGCATACAGGGCCCGACCCCACCAGAGGACACCGCCGAGATAGACGACCAGACCCAGGAGCGACACCGGACCTAGGCCGAGCAGTGCCGACCCGGCGAGGACCAGGACTCCGACGGCGAGTACCGGCAACGCCTGCCTGGCCAGCCTCTCGGCGCGGGCGTCCATCCGGGTGCGCAGCATCGTCGGCCACAGCGTGAGCAGGGTGCCGGTCACGGTGATCCCGACCCAGCCGAGGACGTTGACCGTGGTGTGTGCCAACACCATCCGCGCATGCCAGGGGTCGGCGGGTCCTCGAGCCAGCAGCACCCCCATGGTCACGCCGAGAGGCAGGAGGGCCGCGGCGGCGAGGTAGTAGTGGACGGTCACGCGGAACCGCCCCGGCAGCGCGTGCCGCAGCCGCCGGGTGAGCGCGACTCCGTGCCACGCCACCGCGGCCACCACCAGCACGGCGCCGCTCACCGTCACCCACCACCAGAGCGTCGGCACGCCGACGAGGACGAGCGTGGTGCCGGTGAGCAGGAGCGTCAGCCGTGCCGACTGCCGACGTCGGTCATCGAGTGTGGGCGACGTCTTGAGCAGCGCCTGGGCGAAGTGGGTGCTCCACACGAAGATCGAGTGCGTGAGAGCCCCGAGCAGGAGCAGGTGCACCATGACCCAGGTGGACTCCGGCACCTGCCGGTGCACGAGCGCGACGAGGACCGCGAGGACCAGCCAGCCGATCACCGGGCGGTCGCGCAGCGGCCAACGGCCTCGCGCCCCTGACGTGGCGCCGGGTCGGGTCCGGTCCCGCGCCGTGCTCGTCGTGTCAGCGATGGTCATGCCCGCTCTCTCGGTGGTTCGGTATGCGCTGGTCGCGTCTCCCGCCCACGACAGGACGGCGTCAGCGGGTGCGGGTCATCTTCAGCCGCCAGTCCTGCGGCCCGCGCTGGAGGTACTCGACCGCGATGGCGTCGCCCTCACGGTCCCGGAGCTGGGCCAGGAGCGGCACGGGGTCATGGGGGGCGGTGAGGACGAGTGACGCACCGGCGCGTAGCTGGCCGAGCGAGCCGAAGATGGCACCGTGCCGGATCGCGTGAGGGATCGTCCGGGCGTCGAGCTCGGGAAGGTGCTCGTCCTCGTGGCCGCAGTCGCAGCCGCCGGCCGGCGCGTGGGCGCCGCTGACGTCGCGGACGGAAAGCTCGGTGGGGGTGGACTCGCTCATGGGACGGTGCTCCTGGTGTGAGAGACGAACATTTAATACAGTGGTGCTGTGCATAATACTCGTCTCGGGCCGAGACACGCGCCACTCCCCGTCCCGGGACTCGGACCCGCGCGGCGTCGGGTCCTCGCGGCCCTCCTCCGACGTGCGGACGGCGCGACGATCACCGAGCTCACCCAGGAGCTCGGTGGTCACCCGAACTCGATCCGGCTCCATCTCGACGCACTTGCCAGTACCGACACCGGCGCCGGTCCACTGGTCGAGGCAGCCGCTGAGCCTCCCGTCGGGCGCGGCCGCCCGGCCACCCGCTACCGCGCGACTGAGACGGCCAGGACCGTACCGGCCGCAGACCCCGCTGCAGAGGACTACCGCGGCCTCGTCTCCGCCTTCGCCGAGCACCTCGCCGGCGACCAGGCGGACCCACGTGGCGCGGCGCGCGGAATCGGCCGCGGGTGGGGCCGACGTCTGGCTGGTGCCAGGGTCGGAACCGCAGACGAGGTCACCGGTGAGGTCACTCAGCCCACTGCGGCTCGCCGAGAGGTGATCGGGCTCCTCGGTCGACTCGGGTTCTCCCCCGAGGCCGACGACCGCGCCCCCGGCACCCATCGACTCACGGCCTGCCCCCTGCTCGACGTCGCCCGCGCCCACCCGGAGGTCGTCTGCCAGGTGCACCTCGGCCTCGTCCAAGGGGCCCTCGAGACCCACCAGCCGGGCAACCCGGAGGACGTCGACCTCGCACCCTTCGCCGAGGAGGGCGCCTGCCTGCTGCGGATCGGGTCGGACCCAGCCGGGTAGCCCACCCTCTGGGTAGTCCTACTCACGCGCGATGTGGGGTGGAGCGGGCATCGTGGAGATATGGAAACCAGCACGTTGCGGGCGATGGCCGAGGCGACACCGGCGGGCCGTAACCGCGTCGTCGACTTCCTGCGCGCGCTCGCGATCACCGTCGTCGTCCTCGGGCACTGGCTCATCGCCGCCGTCGTCATCCGGGACGGCGAGGTCGTGCCCGATGCCGTCCTCAACATCGCGGCCTGGAGCCACCCGCTCACCTGGGTCTTCCAGGTCATGCCGGTCTTCTTCCTCGTCGGCGGCTACGCCAACGCGCTGTCCTGGCGCTCGGCACGTGTCGCGGGAGTGCCGTACGCAGGCTGGCTGCGCGCCCGGCTCACGAGGCTCGGCGCCCCCGTCATCCCGCTGCTGGTGACGTGGCTCGTCCTCGCGACCAGCGCATACACCCTCGGCATGCCGGGGTCGACGCTGCGCCTGGCCTCGCAGGTGGCGCTCGTCCCGACCTGGTTCCTCGCCGCCTACATCCTCGTCGTCATGGTCGCGCCGGCGACCCTGGTCCTGTGGGAGCGATGGCGCTGGTGGAGCATCGTGGCCGGGCTGCTGCTCAGCCTCGCCATCGACGCGGTGAGCATCGGCACCGGCGAGCTCCTCGTCGGCTTCGCCAACTACCTCGTCGCCTGGGCGACCGTCCACCAGCTGGGGTATGCGTGGGTCGACGGCGCGCTCGCCTCCCGCCTGCGTCGGCTCGCCCTCGCCGGCGCCGGACTCGCCGGACTCGTCCTTGCCGTCTGGGTCGGGCCGTATCCGCTGTCGATGATCGGCGTCGACGGGGCCGACCTCAACAACTCCTACCCCACGCGGGTGACGATGCTTCTCCTCGGCATGCTCCAGGGCGGGGTCATCCTGCTCGCCGAGCGCCCCCTCGCGCGCTGGCTCGAGGGGCTCCGGCCGTGGATGGCGACGATCGCGGTCAACGCGCGGATCATGACGCTCTATCTCTGGCACCTCACCGCGATGGTGCTGCTCATCGGCCTGTCACTCCTCCTCGGCGGAGCCGGCCTGCAGTGGGCGCCGCTCTCAGGCGCGTGGTGGGCGACCCGGCCGCTGTGGCTGGGCGTCCTCGCCGTCATGGTCCTCGGGTTCGTCGCCCTCCTGGGCCGCTTCGAGAGCCCTCGCCGCGACGAGCGGCCGCCTCCCCCGGCCTGGCTCGCGGTCCTCGCGGGGGTTCTCACCTGCGG
>JBHEPF010000008.1:0-12188 GCA_046260445.1 Dermatophilaceae bacterium
GTCGACGGATAGACGGTCGTGGTCGCCGCACCGGCACACATGATCGCGAGGTCGGCGAGCACCCACTCGAACCGGGTGCCGGAGGCGATGCCGACGCGCTGCTGGTGCTTGACCCCGAGGGCGAGCAGCCCCGCCGCGAGCTGATCGACGAGCTCGCCGGCCTCGCCCCACGTCACGGACACCCAGTTCTCCTGGGCGTCGGGGTGACGGAACGCCTCCTTCGCGGCGCTCTTTGCGACCCGCTCACGGAACTGGACTGCGCAGTTCTCGGGACGCCCTTCGATGACGGCACGCTGGTGCTCGGTGACGACCGCACCAGGTGCGAGGGACAGTGGGCTCATGGGTTCCTCCAGGAATCGACGCTGACGGCTTGGTCCAACCTAAGCACGCGAGCGCGCCTTCTGGCAGGAAACCGAGGCACGACCTGTTTCAACACCCGACATCCGGACGGCCGGGCCCACCAACGCGCCGCTATGTACGGCGCACGGGCGCGACGTACGGCGTGAGCAGCTGGTCCACGGGCGCGTAGTCGTCCGTGAGCACCGCCGCGTCACCGATCCACTCGTCCAGCGCCGCGCCGGAGAGAACGGTCCAGGTCAGACCCCGGGAGCGCATACCGGCATCCCAGGCGGCCACGTCGATCGGCGAGCGGGAGACGGCCGCGACCAGGTTGCCTCCGGAGCCGTGCCAGGCCAGTGCCACATGCGGGTATACGTCGCGCAGGGTGGCCAGCTGTGCTCTCGCGAAGGCGAGGGGACCGTAGTCGATGAGGTTGACGAGGTAGATCCCGTCGCCGGCGAGGACCCGGTCGACGTGGGCCAACGTCTCCCGGGTGGTGAGGTGCCACGGCACGCTCATCCCACCGAAGGCGTCGCCGATGACGACGTCGTTCTCGCCCGTCGCCAGGGTCCGCAGGCCGATCCGGCCGTCCTCGACGCGCACGTCGAGGTCAAGATCGGCGGGCAGGGCGAGCTCCTCCTCATCGATGCGGACCACACCGGGGTCGACCTCGGAGACCGTGCCCGACGTCCCCGGCCGGGTCTGGGCCAGGTAGCGAGGCAAGGTCAGCCCGCCCGCCCCGATGCTGTGCACCTGCAGCGGCCGGCCGACCGGGTGAGTGGCGTCGATGCCGGCGGCGATCGCCCGGACGTACTCGAACTCGAGGTGGGTGGGGTCCTGCAGGTCGACGTAGGAGTGCCGCAGCCCGTCAAGCTCGAGGGTGTAGCCACCGTCGCGGGCCTCGTCGGGCACGACGGAGGCACAGTGGTAGATCGTCTCGGTGTCGCAGCCACTGGGCGTGACGACGGTCGCGGCACCGAGCACGAGGGCGGCGGCCGCACCTCCGGCGAGGTGACTCGGCCCGGTGTTCCCGATCCGGACCGCGACGGCGACGGCGGCGACGAGGAGGGCGATGCCGAGGCCGACCATGATCCAGGTGATGGGAACGCGCGAGATGAGGACGAAGCCGGTCACGACGGTCCCGGCGATCGCGCCGACGGTGCCGATGCCGGAGAGCCGGCCGACGATGGTGCCGGTCAGGCCCAGCGAGGTGAGCATGAGCTTGGTGACCATCGGCGTCACGGCGGACAGGAGAGCCCCGGGCACCATGATGGTCGCGGCGGCTGCCAGGAGGAGGAACGCGCCGTCGGCGACCACCGCCGACCCCCGGACGAGGAAGGGCGTCGCGGCGACGGCGGCGGCCGAGATCGCGAGGAGCGGCGCCAGCACCTTGCGGGGGTCGACCCGGTCGGCCCAGATCCCTCCCACCCACGACCCGAACGCGATGGCGGCGAGCGCGAGCCCGATGACGAGGGTGCTCGTCTCGAGCGTGAGCCCGAGATAGGGCGCGAGGAGCCGTAGCGCGACGATCTCCATGACGAGAACGGCTCCGCTGGCGCCGAAGACGAGTGACGCTGCCGCCCAGTCGCTCAGACTGGACGGTGGTGGTGCAGGAGGAGCCTCGGCCGATGTCATGACGGCAAGGCTACGGGCGGGGCGAACCACCTTCCTCCAGGCAACCCACCTACAGTGGCTCTCCATGACCGAGGCCACCGCGCAGCGCAGCGGACACCCGCGCGCCGCGGTGCTGTCGTCCCTCGGTGCGGTCCTTTTCCTCGTCGGCGGCTGGACGCTGGCCCAGTGGCTGCAGCAGCCCGACTTCAGCCCGGTCCGAGAGTCGATCAGCGCGCTGGCGGCGACAGGCACGCCGCACCGGTGGGCGATGACGACCGCGCTGGTGCTCACCGGCGTCATGCACGTCATCACCGCCTGGTGCCTTCCCGGTATGCACCGGTCCGGTCGGCTCGTCCTCGCCGCCGCCGGCGTGGCGACCGTGGGGGTGGCTGCCGTGCCACTGCCCGCGCGCGGGGAGAGCTCACTCGCGCATACCGCCGTGGCTGTGCTCTCCTTCGTCCTCCTCGCAGCCTGGCCTGCGCCGGCGACCCACTCCGGCGGACGCGGGCTGCTCCACCCGAGGGTCGCCAGGATCGCTGCGGTGGTGTTGCTCCTCCTCGTGGCCTCGATGGGGCTCACCCTGAGCGGCTCGGTGTTCGGCCTCCACGAGCGGATCGTCGCCGCCCTGCTCGCGCTGTGGCCGTTCGCAACGGCCGCCGTCGCCTGGTGGCGCGCCGGGTGGCCGATCGGATCTCCCCGCAGCAAGCACGTCCTCTCCACGGCGGGTTTCGCCGCACTGGCCATGCTCGGCGGGATCACGGCGACGAACCTCGCCCCGGTGACGGCTCAGACGGACTACTACCAGGCGACCGTGTCCTTGTCCCCGGACCCGCGGGATATCGCCGAGGTCCTCGTCCCGACGATCTTCGGCGATCTCACGATGAGCTTCCGCGGGACGGCACCGGGGGTGGCGGCCTCGCCGCAGATCCGCCAGGAGATCACGGACGCGCTCGCCCGTCCGGGGATGAGCGCGAGCTCCCTGCAACCCACCCAGGGGGAGCTGGCCGGCGCGGTCCGCAGTGCGGCGGTCCAGCTCGGGGTCAGGGTGCTCGTCGGAGCACTGCTGACGGCCACCCTGCTGCTCGTCGCATACGTGCTGGTCCGGCACCGTCGGCCGCGGCGCTGGCTGTTCGTCTCCACGCTCACCGGCGCGCTCGTCGCGACCCTGTGGACCGCGGTGTCGATGGTGGCCACCTATCGGGTGGACCGGCAGCCGACGTTCGCGACGACCGGCGTCCTCACCGCGGTGCAGACCAACCTCGACATCCTCGACGACGTCGAGGCGCGATCAGCCCAGGTGGCGCCCTACCTCCGCAACCTCGTCGTGCTGTCCGGGGCGCTGCAGGAGAAGTACACGGACCAGGCTCCGGACCGGGAGGTCGCGCTGCGCGTGCTGCTCGTCTCCGACATGCACGGGGCCAACTACTACCCCCTCATGCGCTCCATCGTCGAGGAGGCGCAGATCGATGTCGTCGTCGACACCGGCGACATCGTCAACTTCGGCTCCCCCGCCGAGCTCGACGCCTCCGGCCTGCGCGACGGCATCGCCTCCCTGGGCGTGCCCTATCTCTTCGTCCGCGGCAACCACGACGCCCGCTCCGAGCTCGACTACGGGGTCGTCGACGCCATCGCGTCGGTGCCCAACGGATACGTCCTCCAGCCGGCCCCGGACCGCTACGCCGAGCTCGACCTCGGCGGTCTGCGGATCGCCGGCTTCAACGACCCGCGGTACTTCGGCGACAGCGGGGCCGGCTCGGCCGAGCGCCAGCAGCCCGCCCGCGAGCAGTTCGAGGCGGCCTTCGACGGGCGTCGCCCGATCGACCTCCTCGTGAGCCATGAGCCCTGGGCGGTGCGCGACGTCCCGGACGTCGGGGTCGCCGTCCACGGGCACATGCACAGCGCCGACCTCGAAGGGCACCGGGTCCAGGCCGGCACCTTCACCGGCGGCGGGCCGTTCAGCCACTTCCGCGAGAGCCAGCCCGGCGAGGAGCTCAGCGGTCAGCCCTATGCCTTCGACGTCCTCACCTTCGGCACCGACTGCCGACTGTCCACGCTGATGCGCTACCAGTACCAGAACATCGTCCAGGGCCGGCCCGCCTATGACGACATCTCCCTCGTCAACGGCTCTCGCGTCGACACCCGCCCGGTCGACGAGGACCGGATGTGCCGGCCCCCGACGCGCATCACCCAACGGGCCGTGCAGGTCTCGTCGCAGGCCGGGGACGAGGGCGGCTGAGGACCAGCTGTCGACACTGCTCGCCGCGCCGGGACACAACCCTATGGCACACTGAGTCAGTTTCCATTGGGATTCTCGGGCGTCGGTCATGAGGCCCCCGGGGGTGGATCGAAGGACAGGCCGACCACGTGCGCATCCTCCTGCTCACGCACTACTACGCGCCCGAGACGGGCCCACCGCAGCTGAGGTGGTCCGCTCTTGCGCGGGAGTTTACGACCGCAGGACACCACCTGGACGTCATCGCGCCCTACCCGCACTACCCGACTGGCAGCCGTCTCGACGGCTACACCCCGAGCGGGTCATGGCGCGATCCTGAGCCCGGGACGCACGGCGAGTCCATCTACAGGGTGGGTTTCCGCCCCACGCGCGGCACCCTGCGTTCCGTCATGCACGACCAGATGGCCGTGGCGGTCCGCTCGATCGCGGCAACCGTGAGTCTCCGGCGCCGCCTCGCACCCGACGTCATCGTCGCGACGGCCCCGGCTCTTCCGAGCCTCATCGCGGGATGGCTGGCCAAGGTGGCGCTCAGGCGACCGCTCATCGTCGAGATCCGTGACGCCTGGCCGGACCTCATCGCCGTCTCGGACCACTGGGAGGATGTTCCGCAACGCGACTCTCTCCCCAAGCGCATCGTCCTGCGCATTGCCCCGCGGGTCATCTCGTGGCTGACGGGTCAGGCGGACAGGGTCGTGACGACGACTGCGGGATTCGCCGACATTCTCACGGAACGCGGCACCCGGAACGTCAGCGTCGTGCGCAACGTCCCGCACCCGATCGACAACTACCCCGTCCACACGCCCCCACCCCGGTCGGCGCCGGGAGTGCTTCGGGTCGCCTATCTCGGGACCGTGGGGCGCGCCCAGGGCCTACAGACCGCTGTCGAGGCGGTCCGGATCGCCCGGCACGCGGGAGTGCGGATCGAGCTGAGGGTCATCGGCACCGGAGTGGGCCGGGAGTTCATCACCCGGCTCGCCGAGGAAAACGACCTTCCCGTCACCGTGCGCGGTGCGCAGCCCCGACGCGAGATCCACCATCACTACGCCTGGGCCGACACCGTCCTTGTCATGCTGCGCGACTGGGAGCCGCTGACGTGGACCGTCCCATCGAAGCTCTACGAGGCGATGAGCCTGGGGATCCACGTCAGCGGCTCGGCCGCCGGCGAGACCGCCGACATCATCACCGCCACCGGGTGTGGGTTCGTCGTGCCGCCGGAGGACGCCCAGGCCCTGGCTGCCCAGTGGGTCGCGTTGGCCTCGACACTTCCCGCCGCTGTCGACCGCGACCGGGCACGGGCCTGGCTGGAACAGCACTCCACAGAGACGCTTGCCGGGCACACCTACCTCTCCCTGCTCGAGGGCCTGGTGTCGTCGACGCCCGGCTCCGCCCGACGCTCGAGGACGACCCCGCCGCGTACCGTGGGCGGATGAGCCGCGTCCGGGGACTCCTGACCGCCGCCGTGGCGGCGGTCAGGCTCGCTGCCGATGACCCCGTGTGGCTCACCGTCCAAGCGGGGCACCGACTGCCGGGACCGGTGCGGAGCCGGGTGGGGTCAGCCGCCGTCCGGCATGGTCGTCGGCCAGCTCTGCGGGCCTGGGGGCATCTGCTCGAGGGCGACGTTCGATCTGCTCGCGGCTCCCTCGACCCAGTCCCGACCGGCAGCGCACTCGACGCATCCTTGCGGGTCCATGCCGGTCTCCCGCCTGACATCCGCCGGTCTCCCGCAGCGACCGTGCGATCCGCCTGGCTCACAGGCGACCTCGACCTGCTCGCGCGGGTGAGCGACGACCCGGCGGCACCGCCGCGGTCGCGAGCCATCGCCCACGACCACCTTGACCTCCTCACAGCCCGACCGCGACCTCTCCCCCGCGGGCCCGCACCGGCGGCAGTCACATCCGACCTGCGATCACCCGGTGCTGCGCGACACCGCGTCGTCCACGTCCTGACGAACTCGACTCCATGGACCCACTCCGGGTACACAATGCGCACCCACGCCATCCTCACGGCGCAACGCCGCCACGACATCGATGTCGTCGCCATCACCCGACCGGGATACCCCGCGAGCGTCGGTCGGCCCTGGTTCCGCCCCGCGGACGTCATCGACGACGTCACCTACGTGCGCTCTGCACCGCTGCGACCGCCCCGAACCGAGGCCGAGCGTGTCGACCTGTGGGCCGAGGACATCGTGCGGCTTGCAGCGCGGCACGGTGCAACCCACCTCCACGCGACGACCCACTATGTGAACGCGCTCGCGACCGAGGCCGCTGCCGGCGCACTCGGACTCCCCTGGATCTACGAGGTGCGCGGTCAGCTCGAGCGCACTTGGGCGGCCGGTCGCGCCGCTGCCGGGGATCCCGAACCCCTCTCCAGCGCGCGGTACGCGCGGTGGCGGGCGGCCGAGGCAGCGGTCGCCTCTCGCGCGGATGCGGTCGTCACCATCTCCGAGGCGATGGCCGATGACCTCATCGCTCGGGGTGTCGACTCCAGGCGGATCACCTTGGCGCCGAACTGCATCGATGCGTCCCTCCTCGAGATCTCGACCGCACCGCGGGAGGCCAGGACCGTCGTCGGTCTCCCTGCAGACGGGTTCTGGGTAGGGGCCGTCACCTCTGTGGTCCACTACGAGGGGCTCACCGTGCTGGCCGAAGCCATCGCGAGGGCCCGGGCCGCTGGACACGACGTCCGCGGGGCGATCGTCGGCGACGGGGTTGCCTTCCCATCGCTCGCGAGCCGGGTCGCCGAGCTCGGGCTCGAGGACCTCGTCCTCCTTCCCGGTCGCATGCCTCAGCCTGTCGCGCAGCAGTGGCTGCAGGCTCTTGACGTCGTGGCCATCCCACGTCAGAACGTTGCCGTGACGCAGCACGTCCCGCCGCTCAAGCTCATCGAGGCGCTCGGTGTCGGGCGACCGGCGATCGTCTCGGACCTGCCGGCCATCACCGAGGTCGTCCGGGACGGGGTGAGCGCAGTCGTCGTCCCACCGGGAGACGCGGCCGCCCTCGCCGCTGCAATCATCCGGCTGGCGAGTGACCCCGACCTGCGTACCCACCTGTGCGATGCCGGCCGACAGGCCGCCGAACCCCGGACCTGGGATGCCTTGGCAGGTGTCTACGCGAGGATCTACGCGGAGGTGGCGCGCCGGTGAGCGAGAATGTCCCGATGAGCGCGCCCGGAACGACTGCTGCGCCACCGCTCCGGCCGGTCCTCGCCCGTGCACCACTGGGTCGCTATCTCCGCTCGTTGTGGCAGCGGCGTCACTTCATCCTCGCCGACTCTCGCGCTCGCGCCTTCTCCGGCAACCGCGACATGGTGCTCGGCAACCTCTGGCTGGTCGGGCGCCCACTGCTCGAGGGCGCGGTGTACTACATCATCTTCGGGCTCCTTCTCAAGACCTCGCGTGGGATCGACAACTTCACCGGATTCCTCCTCATCGGGGTCTTCCTCTTCAGCTACACCGCCCGCTGCGTGACGAGAGGTGTGGCGTCGATGGCGGCCGCACGCAACCTCATCCAGTCCTTCGCCTTCCCGCGCGCCGCGATCCCCCTCGCCGTCCTCCTCCGCGAGGCGTGGTCGATGCTGCCCGTCCTGGGCACCCTGGTCGTCCTGCTGGTCGTGGTCCCGCCGGGCACGACCGTCACAGCGACGTGGTTGCTGTTCCCCGTCGTGTTCATCCTGCACACCCTGTTCAACACGGGGGTCGTGCTGTACGCCGCCCGCCTCGGGGCCACCACGCCGGACCTGAAGTACCTGCTCACCTACGGCGTCCGGCTGTGGTTCTACGGCTCGGGCGTCATGTTCTCGGTCGACCGCTTCGTCTCGCACCCGTTCTGGTTGGCGGTGCTCAAGGCCAATCCGCTCTATCTCGTCCTCGAGATCTCAAGGGACCTGCTGCTCTACGACACGGTGTCCCCGGGCCGCGACTGGCTCATCCTGGGGGCGTGGGCGGTCGTCACGGCGTCGCTCGGGTTCGCCTATTTCTGGCAGGGGGAGACCGGCTATGCCCAGGACTGAGGCCGGCTACCCGACCGTGGTGGTGGACCGGGTGAGCCGTCGCTTCCGGGTGCCGAGCCGTGAGCCGGACCGGCGCCGCACCCTCACGACCCGCGGAGCATCCCTGCTGGGGTGGAACTCGACCGTCGACGTCCACGCCCTGCGCGCGATCTCCTTCGTCGCGCGCTCCGGCGAGGTGATCGGGATCGTCGGCGCGAACGGTTCCGGCAAGACCACCCTCCTGCGGCTCATCGCCGGCCTCGACCAGCCGACGAGGGGCCGGATCATGGCCACCTCCCAACCCACCCTGCTCGGCGTCAACGCCGCACTCCAGCCGCATCTCACCGGCCTGGCGAACGCCCGCCTCGGTCTCCTCGCAAGCGGGTTCACGCCCGATGAGGTCAGCCGAGTCCTACCCACTGTCCTCGACCTCGCCGACCTCGACCGCGCGATCCACCGACCGATGCGCACGTACTCATCCGGCATGGGTGCACGGCTTCGGTTCGCCATCGCCGCCGCCTCGGAACCTGAGATCCTCCTCATCGACGAGGCGCTGGCCACCGGTGACGCCGCCTCGAGGGAGCGGGCTGAACGACGCCTCGCCGAGATCCGTGACCGGGCCGGGACGATCTTCCTCGTCTCGCATGCCGCCCAGACGATCGAGGAGGCGTGCACTCGGGCGATCTGGATCCACGAGGGACGTCTCATCCAGGACGGCGAGGCTCGAAAGACCGCTCGGACCTATCGCTGGTGGGCCTGGAACATGGCCAAGGGCGAGCACGACGTGGCCGACGAGGTCCTCGACGCCGCTATCGACGCTCAGGTGGGCGTCCTCGGCGTGGACGACGTGGACGAGGTGCACCGTGAGGCAGACCTGAACCGAGGGTGACGAGCGCCTCAGACGAAGACGGTGCTCGCGCTCACCCCGCGACCCAGGAGACGCGACGTCGCGAGGAACTCGTACTTCGTGGCCCGCCAGCTGTGCCCTCGGTCACGGCGCACCTGGATGAAGCCGAACCGGTCGGAGGCGTAGACCTGCCCGCAGTCCGCGACGACTCGGTGGAGGAAGTCGGTGTCCTCACCTCGCCCGACCGGCGCGAACGGGTAGGCGCGGACCAGGTCACGGTGCGCCATGAGGGTCGGTCCCATGACGAAGTGCGTCGAGCGGTTCTCGAAGGCCGGGAACCGGAGGAGCAGCAGGTCATCCTCGACGAGCCGCACATGGTGGGCGTGCTTGCCGACGACCTGGGCACCTGAGAAGTCCAGCGCACGCACCTGGTCCCCCACATAGTCCGGCCCGTACTCGTCGTCGTCGTCCATCTTGGTGACGACGACACCGTCGGCAGCCTCGACGCAGCGGTTGAGGCAGTCCCCGAGCGTCGCGTCGGCCGGAGCGTGCAGCACGACGACGTCCGCGATCCCCGACTCCCGCGCGCGGGCCGCAAGATCTGCATCGAGCTCATGCCCGTGGCCGAGCAGCACCAGCTGAATGCTCACATCCCGCTGCGAAGCGACCGTTCGCAGCACGTGGTCCGACTGTTCCGGACGGTTCGAGGACACCACGACACTCACGGTCGGGTCGCGTGAGACGGCTCGTTCGAGCCCCGCACGGCGCAGCACGTCGTCGACCCGATGGCGGTACGTGTGCTCACGCAGGACCCTCCGGGAGGCGCGCACCCCCATACGATCCCGCCATTCGGAGTTGGTCACCACGGCCCGGACAGCCCACCGCGCGTCCTCGGGATCACTGACCAGCAGCACCTCGTCCGGCTCGAAGACGCGAGTGAGCGCGGGGGTGGGAGTCGCCAGCACCGGCGTCGCACACGCGCTGATCTCGAAGACGCGCCGCGGACACATGGTCTCGCTGTCCGGGACTGAACTGACGTTGATGAAGGCCGCGAACTCCCGATAGGCGGTGAGCATCTGCGGGTAGGACAGCGAGCCCACGACACGGGCGTCCAGCGGTGGCGGGAACTGGTACCGGGGGTCACCGCCGAGGAACCGCGAGAAGATCTCCAGACCGGTCGGCAGCCGGCTCGAGACGTCATCGGCTGCGCCGAGGAGTAGGTTCATCTGTTCGCGGCGCTCGGGGTACCTGTGCGCGAAGTACATCCCGGCGAAGGCGACGTCCCGGTCCGGCGGGCCGCCCGGGCGCATGGGGTTGTGGATCCACGCAGCGGCGGCGAACGGCAGGACCTCGACCCGGTCGTGCCCGAGGGTCTCGACGTAGTGAGGGACGCACGCGGAGTCCGTGGTCATCACGTGGTCGAAGAGTCGCGCGCTGTCGATGAAGTCGTCGAAGTGGACCGGATCCTCCTTGTTCCAGAAGACCGTCGGAACGCCTCGCGCGCGGCACCAGTCGACGAGCTCGCGTAGGGCTTGCGATGGCGCCCCGGATCCGGTCAGCTGGTACTGCCACAGCCCCCTGCCACCATTCCATGCGGACTCCACGAAGAGCAGCTCGATCGGGTCGTCCGCGACCTGCTGGCGCCATCCCCGCGGGGTGAGTGAGACCTGGGTCCATTCCCATCGGAGGGCGAGCTCGGAGAACTCATCGAGGACGACGCCGACCGTAAGCGATCGTCGCGGGGTTCGGTCCGGCAGCGGCCACTCCGGGACACGCCGGCCCCGTCGCGGTCTGTTCCCCGGTGTCGCGGGCGACGCGGCCAACCTGGTGACGGCTGCTCGCCGTTGCCGGTGCAGACGCCACTGGGCGACGCCGCCCTTGCGGAAGTGCCACAACTCGGTCCGGAGACGGCTGAGAAGCTTCACTGCGCTCTCCCATCTTTGGTCAGCGGTCCTGGGCGTCATGCGCCGGCATCGGAGGATCAGGCTCACTCCGTCGCCGTCAGGCATCATTGCTCGTGTGTACGGACGGCGACTGCGGGGCATCCTCCTGGGAATTGTCGTCGTCGGAGTCAACATTCTGCTCGTCGCGACGCTCGTGGTCGCCACATCCTCCCGGAGTGTCTCCGGTTTCCTGTCCATGGACACCGATGACCCGGCTTCCACCCAGGCCACCTCACCGGCTCGGACACCGAGTCCGCTCACCTCCATCCCGGGGCCGGCTGTCACCGGGGAGAACGGGGCCCCTGCCGCCGTGGGCGAGCAGTTCGCGACCGGTGACCCGCTCAGCGTCGTCGTGCTGGGGGACCAGACCGGCACCCATGAGGACGACTGGGTGCAGGCGTGGGCCAGGACTCTCGCCCAGGTCCGTCCCGTCTCGCTGCTGTCGCCCCGGGCCACCGACCCCACGATCTACGAGGAGCCCGTCTCCATGGGCGCCGAGCAACCGGGCCCGGGCAACGGGCTCATCACCATACGCAACGCCAGCATCGTCGGCGCCTCACCCGGCTATGTCGCGCCCCGACTGCCGCTCCTCGTGCCAGAGGACACCGATGTCGCCATTCTCAGCTTCGGCCGCTCGAACTCCCCGACGGACATCGACACCGACCTCTCCGCGCTCTCCACAGCGCTGCGCGCAGCGGTGCCCACCGCTCAGATCCTCGTGGTCGTCCAGCCGCCGCGCCAGGACGGCGAGCCCGTCCTGGATGGATTGGTGCGGGACTGGGCCGAGGAGTCCAGGCTCGCCACGATCGACGTCGCCGCGGAGTTCGCCGAGCAGGGAATCATCGACGAGACCGTCTCGACTCGAGATCCCCTGAGCGTCAACATCCTCGGCGGCCTCACCTGGGCCGGGCTTGTCCAGGACGCCGTCTTCGGTCCCCTCCCGGAGTCCGGGGAGTGACAGGGGGCCGGTCGCGTGCTCGGCCGCTGCGACCCTCCCGCGACCAGGGACTGCGACTGGGATGATGGCTCGCATGTCCGCCCACCGCGCCGCCGACCACCCGCCCGTTGAGATCCCGATCCGTGACGACATGATCCGTCTCGGCCAGCTGCTCAAGCTCACCGGCGTCGTCGAGGACGGCGGCGAGGCACGCGAGGCGATCGAACGCGGCGTGGTGACCGTCAACGACGAGGTCGAGACGCGCCGCGGCCGCCAGCTGCACCCCGG
>JBHEPF010000011.1:0-21210 GCA_046260445.1 Dermatophilaceae bacterium
CGAGATCTTCGGGTGCGGGTGGAAGCCGGCGGAGAACGCCATCGGGACCTGGGCCCGGCGCAGGGCCCGCTCGAGCGCGCGGGCGAAGTCCCGCGAGGAGGAGAAGCGGAGGCGACCCCGACGGGCGTAGCGGAGCCGCAGCTTCTGGACAGCCGGTGGCGGCGGAGGGCCTTCTGGGGTGCGTTGACGTGCCATGGTGCTGTCCAGTATCCCTGCCTCCGACGTCACCCAGCCGCCGCCTGCACGGAGGTATCCACTACCTTCTCGTCATGACCCGTCTCGACCGTGCTCGTCTCGACCGTGCTCGTCTCGACCGTTCTCGACTGGAGGACCTGCTCCATGCCGAGCAGGCGACCTACGCCGACCGCCACCCCCGCAGCGCCGAGCTGTATGCGCAAGCCCGCAACCTCTTCGGCCGCGTCCCGATGACGTGGATGAACATGTGGAGCGGCGGCTTCCCGCTCTACCTCGACCGCGCCCGCGGCAACCGGGTCACCGATGTCGACGGGCACACCTACATCGACTTCGCCCTCGGGGACACCGGCGCGATGGCCGGGCACTCCCCCGCCGCCACCGTGGCCGCAGTGACCCGCCGGATGGGTGAGCTCGGCGGCATCACGACGATGCTGCCGACCGAGGACGCTCAGTGGGTCGGGGCCGAGCTCACCCGGCGGTTCGGGGTGCCGCTGTGGTCCTTCACCCTCACCGCGACCGACGCCAACCGCTGGGCGATCCGGCTGGCGCGGCTCGCGACCGGTCGACCGAAGATCGTCGCCTTCGGTCACTGCTACCACGGCTCGGTCGACGAGACCTTCGCCGTGCCCGGTCCGAACGGCAAGACGGTCTCCCGCCCCGGCAACGTCGCTCCCCCGGTCGACCCGGCCCTCACGACCCGCTCGGTGCCGTGGAACGACCTCACGGCGCTCGAGGCCGCACTGTCCCACGGTGATGTCGCCGCGATCCTCACCGAGCCGGCGCTCACCAACATCGGGATCGTCCTACCGGAGCCGGGGTTCATGGAGGGGATGCGCGACCTCGCCACCCGCTACGGCGCACTGCTCATGATCGACGAGACGCATACCTTCTCGGCCGGCTGGGGCGGTGCCACGAAGGCGTGGTCCCTGCAGCCCGACATCTTCGTTATCGGCAAGTCGATCGGCGGCGGGATCCCGTCCGGTGCGTACGGCATCACAGAGGAGGTCGCGGCGGCGGTCACCCGACTCACCGACGCCGGGGAGGCCGACATCGTCGATGTCGGCGGCGTCGGCGGCACCCTGGCCGGCAACGCCCTCTCCCTCGCCGCGATGCGGGCCACCCTCGGCGAGGTGCTCACCGAGGAGGCCTTCGTGCGGATGATCGACCTGGCGACCGAGTTCACCGCCGGCGTGCAGGCGACCCTCGACGCGCTCGACGTGCCGTGGACGATCGCCCAGCTCGGTGCCCGGGCCGAGTACCGCTTCACCCGCCCCGCACCACGCACCGGCGAGGAGTCAGCGGCGGCGGCCGACGGCGACCTCGATGCCTACATGCACCTCGCGATGTGCAACCGCGGCATCCTCATGACGCCGTTCCACAACATGGCACTCATGGGGCCGGACACCCTCGCCGAGGACGTCGCACGGCACACCGAGGTGTTCCGTGAGGTCGTGGGCGCGCTCTTCGAGTAACCGCCCACCACACACCCCTTCGTTCCGCGAGGTCGGGGGCGCCTCTCAGGTCTGCGGGGTGGCCTCGGAGAACTGGTCCGCAGCGGGGTGGAGGACGGTGAACGGCAGGAGCGTCTTGCCGGTCGGACCGATCTCGATCTCGGTGCCCATCTGGGGGCAGACCCCGCAGTCGAAGCACGGTGTCCAGCGGCAGTCGTCGACCTCGGTCTCGTCAAGCGCGTCGAGCCAGTCCTGCCAGAGCCACTCCTTGTCGAGGCCGGAGTCGATGTGGTCCCAGGGCAGGACCTCGCTCTCCTCGCGCTCGCGCGTGGTGTACCAGTCGACGTCGATGCCGAAGGCCGCGAGCTCTCGGGTGGCGCACTCCATCCAGCGCTCGTAGGAGAAGTGCTCGGACCAGCCATCGAAGCGGCCGCCATCACGCCAGACGGCTTCGATGACCCGGCCGACGCGGCGGTCGCCCCGCGAGAGGAGACCCTCGATGATGCCGGGCTTGCCGTCGTGGTAGCGGAACCCGATCGAGGAGCCGTAGCGGCGGTCGGAGCGGATCGCCTCACGCAGCTTCTGCAGGCGGGCGTCGGTCTGCTCGGCGCCGAGCTGGCCCGCCCACTGGAACGGAGTGTGCGGCTTCGGGACGAACCCGCCGATGGAGACGGTGCAGCGGATGTCGCGGCGCCCGCTCACCTCGCGTCCGGTCTCGATGACCCGCTTGGCGAGCTCGGCGATCTGGAGGACGTCCTCGTCGGTCTCGGTCGGCAGACCGCACATGAAGTAGAGCTTGACCTGACGCCAGCCCGCTCCGTAGGCCGCAGCCACGGTGCGGATCAGGTCCTCCTCGCTCACCATCTTGTTGATGACGCGGCGGATCCGCTCGCTCCCTCCCTCCGGTGCGAAGGTCAGGCCGGAGCGCCGGCCGTTGCGGGTGAGCTCGTTGGCGAGGTCGATGTTGAAGGCGTCGACGCGGGTCGACGGCAGGGACAGTCCGGTGTTGGTCCCCTCGTAGCGGTCGGCGAGTCCCTTGGCGAGCGTTGCAATCTCCGAGTGGTCCGCCGAGGACAGCGACAGCAGGCCCACCTCCTCGAACCCGGTCGCCGCCAGCCCTTGTTCGACCATCTCACCGATGCCGGTGATGGAACGCTCGCGCACCGGCCGGGTGATCATCCCGGCCTGGCAGAAGCGGCATCCGCGGGTGCAGCCGCGGAAGATCTCGACCGACATCCGCTCGTGGACCGACTCGGCGAGCGGGACGAGCGGCTGCTTGGGGTACGGCCAGGCGTCGAGGTCCATCACCGTATGCTTCGCGACCCGCCACGGCACACCGGACCTGTTCGGGGCGACCCGTTGGATCCGTCCGTCGGGCAGGTAGTCGACGTCGTAGAAGGACGGCACATAGACCCCACCGGTGCGGGCCAGGCGGAGCAGCAGCTCCTCGCGCCCGCCGGGGCGACCCTCCGCCTTGAACTTCGCGACGATGTCGGTGACGGCCAGGACGGCCTCCTCACCATCGCCGACGATCGCGGCGTCGATGAACTCGGCGACCGGCTCGGGGTTGAACGCGGCATGTCCCCCGGCGATCACGACCGGGTGCTCATGGGTGCGGTCGACGGCGTGCAGCGGAATGTCCGCGAGATCCAGCGCGGTCAGCAGGTTCGTGTACCCGAGCTCGGTCGAGAAGGAGATGCCGAAGAGGTCGAAGTCGGCGACGCTGCGGTGCCCGTCGACGGTGAGCTGCGGCAGCCCGGCGGCACGGAGCTCGGCCTCGAGATCGCTCCACACCGCATACGTCCGCTCGGCGAGGGCGTCCGGGCGCTCGTTGAGGACTTCGTAGAGGATCATGACGCCCTGGTTGGGCACGCCGACCTCGTAGGCGTCGGGGTACATGAGCGCCCAACGCACCGTGAGCTCCTCGCCCCCCGGGCCGAACCCGCCGACCTGCCAGTCCTTGACGGTGGAGTTGAGCTCGCCGCCGACATACTGGATCGGCTTGCTCACCCGTGTCAGGAGCGGCTCGAGAGCGCTGAAGTGAGATTCGCCAGGCATCGTTCCAGGGTAGGTGCCTGCCAGGTCACACCCAAACTTTGCGATCCGACAGCCTCCGCATGGTGAGGCTCGTCCCGCATACCGACGACAGCGGCGCCCACCTGGTGAGGTGGGCGCCGCTGTCGTAGCCTGCGGTGGCTCAGTCGTCAGCCGGTGGCTCAGTTCTCGTAGTGCGCGTCCAACAGGCCGCGGTACTTCTCTGAAACCACCTTGCGCTTGAGCTTCATGCTCGGCGTGAGCTCGCCCTCCTCGATGGTGAGGTCCTTGTCGAGGACGGTGAACCGCTTGATCTGCTCCCAGCGGTTCAGGCCCAGGTTGAGCTCGTCGATGTAGCCCTGAACCATCTCGCGGGCCTCCGGGGAGGTGACGATCTCGGCGTAGGACTTGCCCTCCATGCCGTTCTGGGCGCCCCAGCCCTCGACCGCCTCGGGGTCGAGGGTGACGAGGGCGGAGACGAAGTTGCGGTCCGCGCCGTAGACGACGAGCTGCGCGACGTAGGGGCAGACACCCTTGAACATGGCTTCGATCGTCGACGGGGCCACGTACTTGCCGTTGCTCGTCTTGAAGAGGTCCTTCTTGCGGTCGGTGATCCGCAGGAAGCCCCGATCGTCGATCTCTCCGATGTCGCCGGTGTGGAACCAGCCCTGGACGTCCATGACCTCGGCGGTCGCCTCGGGGTTGTTGTGGTAGCCGTCCATGATGCCCTCGCCGCGGAGGAGCACCTCACCGTCGTCGGCGATCTTGACCTCGGTGCCCGGCACCGGCCAGCCGACCGTGCCGATCT
Source organism: Dermatophilaceae bacterium (assembly GCA_046260445.1). Classification (GTDB taxonomy): domain Bacteria; phylum Actinomycetota; class Actinomycetes; order Actinomycetales; family Dermatophilaceae; genus F2B08. Next base: position 4,489 of record JBHEPF010000011.1, read on the forward strand.
TGAACGCCTTGAGGCGCGCCACGAAGGCCGCCGAGGAGGACTCGGTGAGGCCATAGCCCTCCGCGATCATCAGGCCCATCCCATAGAACCACGAAGCGATGTCCTGGTTGAGGGCTGCGGACCCGGAGATGAAGAAACGGACGTTTCCGCCGAAGCGGTCCCGGATCTTGGTCCCGATGACCTTGTCGGCGATCTTGTGCTGCAGGGCGAGGGCCCCGCTCGGCGTCTTGCCCTCCGACTCGATCTTGGCGACCTGACGGCCGACGTCGGAGGCCCAGCGGAAGAGCTTGAGCTTCACGCCGCCCTCCTGCTCCATCATCATGTTGATGCGGGAGTAGACCTTCTCGAAGATGCGTGGGGCCGCGCCCATGAAGGTCGGCTTGACGACGGCGAGGTTCTCGACGATCTTGTCGACCCGGCCGTCGATCGCGGTCGGGAAGCCCATCTGGATGGGGAAGGTGAGCAGCTGCTTGCCGAAGACGTGCGCGAGCGGCAGCCAGAGGTACTGCAGGTCGCTGGAGTCGAGGATCTCCATGGCCGTGACGTTGGCGGCCTGGTAGGTCCAGGTCTTGTGCAGGAGGCGAACACCCTTGGGGCGACCGGTCGTTCCGGAGGTGTAGATGATCGTCGCGAGGTGCCCCGGCTGGGTCCCGTCGATGCGTGCGTCGACTGCTCCGTCGTCGCTCGCGAGGACCTCACGGCCGCGCCGCTCGAGCTCGTCGAGCGTGATGACCCAGTCGCCGTCCGCGGAACCGTCGATGACGACGACCGTGCGCACACCGGGGATCTGGTCCCTGATGCCGTGCAGCTTGGCGACCTGCTCGTCGTTCTCCGCGAAGACGACAACGGTCTCGGAGTCCTCCAGGATGAAGGCGACGTCATCGGGGATCGTCGTGGGGTAGATCGTGGTCGTGCAGGCACCTGCACACATGTTGGCGAGGTCGGCGATGGCCCACTCGACCCGGGTGCCGGAGGCGATCGCGACGCGCTGCTCGGCCTCGACCCCGAGGGCGATGAGGCCGGCGGCGAGGTCATAGACCTTGTCGCGAGTCTGGCCCCAGGTGAGGGTCTGCCACTGGTCGCTGGTGTCGGGGAAGAGGAAGGCCTTGCCGTCCGGGGTCTCGGTGACCCGGTTCCGGAAGAGGTGACCGACGCTCTGCGCCCGGTCGGTGAGGAGGCTCTGGTCGTACTTCTCGTCCGAGGGGACGCTATAGGTCTGCGCTGCGGGCATCGTTGTCCACTTTCGAGGGGGTGTCGTGCGGAGGTCAGCCCCGTCCGACCTGTCGGCGGGGGGCGTTCTCCGTATCGTTTCACACCCCTGTCCGGGACGTGTAATGCCTCACGTGACCTCCACCACGTCCACCTGTTCCGGGTGACTCGGGGTCGTCGCGACGGGCCTGGGCGGCTCAGCGGCGGCGGTGCAGGTGGACGCTCAGCACCATCCCGACGGCGAGCCAGCAGGCGAACATCGAGGACCCTCCGTAGGAGAGGAAGGGCAGCGGCAGGCCGGTCACCGGCGTGAGCTGGAGGTTCATCCCGATGTTCTCGACGACCTGGGCGGTAAACCAGGTCGCGACCCCGGCGGCGACGAGGTGGGTGAACGCGTCCTCGCCGCGAAGCCCCACGAGCACCGTGCGGGCGATGAGGAACGCATAGACGACGAGGATCCCGAGCGCACCGAGATATCCGAGCTCCTCGGCCGCGACTGAGAACACGAAGTCGGTCTCCTGGAAGGGGATCAAGCCCCCCTGGGTCGACGGTCCCTGGAAGAGCCCGGTCCCGGTCCAGCCACCGCGCCGGATGGCGATGCTCACCTGGGTGATCTGGTATCCGATCCCCAGAGGGTCGGTCTGCGGGTCGAGGAAGACGGTGATCCGATCACGCTGGTAGCTCGACAGGAACGGGGACATCCAGAGCAGGCCGGCGCTGACGACCGCCGTGGCCGCTGCGAGGAGGATCCACCGGACCCGGATTCCGGTGACGACGAGCATCCCGGCCCCGAGCACCGCGAGGACGGCCGCCGAGCCGAGGTCCGGCTGCCGGAGCACCAGGAGAATGGGCAGCCCCGCGAGCAGCACACCGAGTGCCAGGCGCCCCCATCCGAGGCGCTCACCGCGGTCGAGCGGTGCGGCGAAGAGCGCGGCGAGCGCGAGGATCACCGAGATCTTGGCCAGCTCGGACGGCTGAAGCGACATCCCGATCGGCAGCACGATCCAGGACCGGGACCCGTTGATCGTCGACCCGAGCGGGCCGAGCACCGCGAGCAGCCCGCCGATCCCGGCGAGGTAGGCCACCGGTGCCGCGGCTCGCATGGCGTGCGGAGGGATGCGCATGACGAGCAGGGCCAGCGTCAGCCCGATACCGGTGTTGAACAGGTGACGGACGAGGAAGGTCACGCCCGAGTCGGCCCGAGTGGCCGAGTACACGAGGACCGCGCCGACGAGTGAGGCACCGAGAGCACCGATGACCAGACCCCAGTCGGCGTCCCGCCAGCGAGAGCGCTGGTCGGTGGGGACCGCGAGTGCGGTGGTCATGAGCCGTCAGGGGCCGTGGCTGACCGGCGGCGCGGGCGGCACGATCGCGGAGCGGAGCACATCGCGGGCTCGAGCGACGTCGCCGCTCATCGCTTCGAGGAGGTCGTCCACCGAGTCGAACTTGAGCGTCGGACGGATGTGTTCGACGAACTCGACCATGACGGTCTCGCCGTAAAGGTCCAGGTCGGTGCGGTCCAGCACATAGGACTCGACCCGGCGCGCCCGGCGGCCCTCGAACGTCGGGTTGGTCCCGACGGAGATGGCCGCGGGCATGGTCCGCTCAGGGTCCTCGTCGGGCCGGTCCAGGCGCGTGAGCCACCCGGCATAGACCCCGTCGGCCGGGATGAGGCCGAGGCTGTCCGGGCTCATGTTCGCCGTCGGATAGCCGAGCTCCCGGCCGCGGTGGTCGCCGTGGACGACCTCGCCGACGAGGCGGTGCGGCCGCCCGAGGATCGTCGCGGCCTGAGCCACCTCACCATCGGCGAGAAGGTGCCGGACCGCCGAGGAGGACCACCGCTCACCGTCGCCCACGTCGTCGAGGACGATGACCTCGAAGCCGTGCTTCGCACCCAGCTCGCGGAGCAGGTCCACGTCGCCGGTGTAGTCGCGTCCGAACCCCTGGGTGTCCGCCCCGACGACGAGCGCCTTGATGCGTAGCCCCTCGACGAAGGTCGTGACGATGTAGTCCTGCGGCAGCTGCTGGGCGAACTCCCGGTCGAAGTGGAGGACGAGAAGCCCGTCGAGCCCGATCGACTCGAGGATCTCGTCCCGCAGCCGGCCCGGAGCGATGAGCTCGGTCGCACGCTCGGGGTGGAACACCGTGACCGGGTGCGGCTCGAAGGTCACCGCCACCGCGGGCACGTCGTGCCGCCGGGCCGCGGTGATGACCGCGTTGACGATCGTCTGGTGACCGCGATGGACACCGTCGAAGTTGCCGAACGTCGCGACGCAGGGCGTCAGCGCGTCAGGGGTCGTCTCGAGCGAGGTCCAGCGGTGCACGAGTCGGAGTCTACGAACTCGCAGGGGCGAAGACGACATGGGACCGGGTCGTGGTCCCGGTCTCGTCGAGCATGGCGATCAGCCGGCCGCCGGGGTCGATCGCCGCCACCGGCTCCCGACGGCCGGGATACGTCGAGTCGATCCGAGCGCCGAACCCCAGCGAGCGCGCCTCCTCGTCGCTGATCTCCCGCACGGCGAACGACCGGCGGGCGACGTCACCGAGGTCGAGGAGGGGCAGGGCGTCACCGCCCTCCACCGTGGACCCCAGGTTCTCGAGGGTATGCGCGGCACCGATCCCGAACCCGCCCACCCGGGTGCGGCGCAGGGCGGTCAGATGCCCGCCGCACCCGAGCACGGCACCGAGGTCGCGTGCGAGCGCGCGCACATAGGTGCCTGAGCTCACGGTCACTTCGACATCGAGGTCGACAACGCGCACTCCGTCGGCATCCTGCTCACGTCGGTCGCCGACCGCGAAGCGGGACACCGTCACCGGCCGGGCCGCGAGGGTGACCTCCTCGCCGGCGCGGGCCCGCGCATACGCGCGCTGTCCGTCGACCTTGATCGCGCTCACCGTGCTCGGCACCTGCTCGATGTCACCGGTGAGCCCGGCGACGGCCGCGACGATCCGCTCGGCATCGACGCCGGCCGCTCCCGGGCTCGCCATCACCTCGCCCTCGGCATCGTCGGTGACCGTCGCCTGCCCGAGCCGGATCGTCGCCGTGTAGTCCTTGTCGCACCCCACGAGGAAGGTGAGCAGCTTGGTGCCCCTGTTGACGCCGAGCACGAGCAGCCCGGTCGCCATCGGGTCGAGGGTGCCTGCGTGTCCCACCTTGCGGGTGCCGGCGAGGCGGCGGGTCCGGCCGACGACGTCGTGACTGGTCCAGCCCGCCGGCTTGTCGACGATGAGGATGCCGTCGGTGTCAGACGCTGCCGTATGCGCGGCTCGGCTCACTGGGTCGCGTCGCTGGAGACCGGGTCGTCGCTCGCCTGCTCGGCTGAGCTCTCCTCGTCCTCGAGAGCACGGTCCTTCTTGTAGGGGTCCTCGCCGGCGGCGTACTCCGCTGCGGCCGCGGCGGCCGCCAGCGCGGCGTCGCGCTCCTTGGCCTCGCGCAGCAGATCCTCGATCGCGGCGGCGGACTCGGGGATCGCGTCGGCGAAGAACTCCACCGTCGGCGTGAGCCGGATACCGATCTGCTTGCCGACGAAGGAGCGGATCCGACCCTTGTAGCGGGCAAGGAGGTCCTCGGTCCTCGCGTGCTGGCCCTCGTCGCCGAACACCGTGTAGTAGATCTGCGCGTGCTGCAGGTCGTTGGTGACCTTGACGTCGGTGATCGTCACGAAGCCGAGCTCGGGGTCCTTGATGAGCGACCCGAGGTTGGCGGCGACCACTTCCTTGATCCGGTCGGCGATCTTGCGAGCGCGGGCGGCGTCAGCCATGGCAGCCTCCAGGTGCGAGTCGAAATCGGGGGTAGGAACGACCTTAGGCGATGCGTGCGGCCAGTGCGACAGCCGTGAAGTGTGACAGAGAAGCAGAGTCGCCAGCGCGATGACTGCTCGTGGGGTCATCCGAAGGGATGAAGATCAGAGCAGATGTTGCTGTGCTCTTTACCACATTGATACCCCACCTTTACCCTGACACGTGGTAAGGCGACGCTGGTCCGACCGTGAGGGTGAGGAGGGGTGATGGCGCCACCGATCCACATCCGGCTGTTCGGGCCGACGACCGTGATCGACCGGGACACGCCCGAACGCGTGACGAGCATCCGCGGCAAGCAGGGCCGGATCCTCGCCGTGCTCGGCCTTCAGCCGGGCCACCCGGTCCACAAGGACCGCCTGGCGGAGGCAGTGTGGGATGGCCGGCCGCCCCCGTCCTTCCGACAGGCCTTGGACAGCGACGTGTGTGTCCTGCGTCGGCGCGCGGGACTCGGCCCGGGACGCTCCTCTGCTCTTGCGACCACTGCCTCCGGGTACGTGCTCGATCCGGAGCGAGTGTCGGTGGACCTTGCGGATGCGCGCGCCCTGGCTGAACGGGCCCGGACGCAGCAGGCGGCTCTGGCTGTTGCCTCTGCTCACGCAGCGCTTGAGCTCGCGTCCGGCGAGCTGCTCGAGGACGAGCCCTATGCCGTCTGGGCGGACGAGGCTCGCAGCGCGTGGCGAAGCACGGAGGTGGATCTGTGCCTGCTCGGCTCGCGAACCGCGATCGTCACCGGCGACGTCTCTCTGGCGATCCGGTGCGGACAACGCGCTCTCGCTCGCTCGCCGGCCTCCGAGCAGGCCGCTGTCCAGCTCATGCGGGCGCTGTGGTGGGGCGATCGCCGAACGGAGGCGATCCACGTCTTCCTGACCCTCAGGGAGTCGATGCTCGAGGAGTTCGGCGAGCAGCCCGGTCAGGAAGCGCAGAATCTCTACCTGACCATCCTGCGGGACGGCGCAATGAACGCCGGGGACGGCGTCGACGACAGCTTCGAGCACCTCCGCCTCGCGCTGAAGTTGCTGCGCGGCGCCCTCGACGTCATGCCGGGGGTGCGCGCTCCCGCCCACGACGCGGATCTGGCTGCGGCTGCGGCAGCCGCGCTGGCGCAGGAACGCGACCGGTGGACGGCTGGGGCAGCGATCCGCTGACATGGCCCAGGTCCAGCGAGTCCTTGTCGTCGATGACCACAGGATCTTCGTCCAGCTCCTGGCCAGCGCCCTCTCGGCTGAGCCCGACCTGCAGCCGGTCGGGGTCGCGCACGACACCGTCACGGCGCTCAAGCTGGGTCGGGAGCTCAGGCCCGACCTCATCGTCATGGACGTGCGACTCGGCGACGGCGACGGCATCGCCGTCGCCCGCGAACTTGCCGACGACCTGCCGGACACCAAGGTGGTCGTGTTGACCGCTTTTTCGGACGCCGGACTGGTCCGAGCGGCTGCCGACTCGGGTGCCTGCGCGCTGCTGGCCAAGAACGGTGACCTCGGCGTGCTGCTCTCCACGCTGCGGGCTGCGCGAAGAGGCTCGTTCACCGTGGGTACGGACCTGCCCCCTCCCGCGAAGCGGCCTGACGACCGGCTGACACTCGCGGGTCTCGAGCCCGAGAGCACGGATCTGCTCAGGCTCCTGGCTGCCGGCTTCGACACCGACGGGGTCGCCCGCGAGCTCGCGGTGACCCGCACCGAGGCGCAGCGACGCATCGACCACCTGGTGACGGTGCTGCGGGCCAACGGGCCCGTCGACGCCGTGGCAGTGGGGATCCGTCGCGGTCTGTTCAGGGTGGGTTATGGGTGAGTGCGAGGGGGACCGCGCGACGCAGCCACCTGGCGCGAGCACCGGACCGAACCCACGGGAAGCTTCGGTCGTCCGTGCAGCCATGGTGCGATTCACCGCCCTCAGCCTGGTCGGCCTCGTCGCGGTCTCGCTGCTGACACTGCCGTTGGCAGCCTGGATCGCCCGGTCGATCGCCCAACGGGAGGCCGAGGACCGCACGAGGATCTTCGCCGGCTCGGTGGCCGGCCCCCTGCTGGACGGGCCCTTTCGGGAGGACCCGGCATCCAGCACCCTCGAGATGGCCCTCAACACCCGGATACAGGATGAGTCGGTCGTGCACGTGGTCATCTGGGACGAGGACGGCCGGGTCGTCTGGTCCGAGGAACCAGAGCTGATCGGGATGACGGAAGCGCTCGGTCCGGAGGTCCAGGAGCTGTTCCGGACGCAGGGGTCGCGGTCCGAGTACGCAAGCGAGATGCACGCCCAGGGTGGCCATCCGGACGGGATCCCCGTGTTGGAGGTCTATGCCGGCGGGATCGATGCGGACGGGCGGCCCTTCGTGCTCGAGTGGTACTGGCCGACGTCCCGGCTGTCGGAGACGCAGCGCCACATCCTCACGCGCACGCTCCCCTTAACCATAGGATCACTCGCGATCCTGCACCTCCTGGTCATGCCCCTCACCCTCGCTACGGCGCGCCAGGTCGAGGCCGAACGTCGGCGGCTCACCCGACATGCCCTCGCAGTACAGAACATGGAGCGTCGACGGCTGAGCGAGGACCTTCATGACGGCGTGGTCCAGGACCTCTCCGGCATCGGCTACGCGCTCCCGGCGGTGGCACACAGCCTGCCTCCCGGGTCGGCAGGGCGCCCAATCCTCGACCAGGTGACACGGGCGCTGCAGCATGACATCACTTCTCTGCGAGCGCTGATCGCCGACATCAAGCCCCCGGACTTCTCCGGCTCAGGCCTCCACGAGGCTCTCGACGCCCTCGCCGCTCGGACCCGAGAGCAGGGGATCGACACCCGGATGACGCTCCGGGGTGACGTGGCTACGCTGTCCCACGGCGGTCGGGCGCTGGTCTACCGCATCTCGCGGGAGGGCCTGCGCAACATCGTCCGCCACGCGCGCGCGACACGCGCCGACGTCCACATCGACATCGGGCCTCATGCCGCGAAGGTCACCGTCCGGGACGACGGCGTCGGCCTCTCGGCGGACCGAGAGGAAAGCCCTGTCCGCCGCGAGCACTTCGGGCTCCAGCTCCTCAAGGAGACCGTGGGCGAGGTCGGCGGGGATCTGGACCTGCGCGCAATGCCGGAGGGTGGCGCCGAGCTCGTCGCGACGTTCCGTCCCGACCGAGTGTGACCGACCGGGCGACATCGCGTGCGGCCGGAAGGAGACAAGGTCAGCGCAAGATCCGGCGCCTACCGTGAACCCGTGTCACATCCACTGCCCCCGCCGGACACCTCCGGTTCGCAGCCCAACGACATCCGGGTCGTCATCGTCGACGACCATGACCTCATCCGCACCGCACTGCGCGCACTGCTCAGCTCCGAGTCCGACATCGAGGTCTGTGGCGACGCCTCCGGGGGGGAAGCCGGCGCGACCCTTGTCCTCGAGCTGCGACCCGATGTGGTCCTCATGGACCTGGCCATGCCCGGCATCGGCGGGATCGAGGCGACGCGCCGCATCGTCCTGGACTGGCCTCAGGCACGGGTGGTCGTGCTGACCGCGTTCGCGGACCCTCGACTCATGCGGGAGGCCCGCACCGCCGGTGCCCGCGGCTATGTGCTCAAGGATGCCGACCCGCGGACCGTGGTCTCTGCCGTTCGGGATGCGGCTCAGGGCGGCTGTCCCATCTCCGCAGGGGCCACCGGGCCGGCCGATCGGGAGGTAGAACATTCGCACGATGGGCCGTGGCTCTGACGAACCACGGCCCTGTGTGGGCTCCTCTCTCCTGGCCGGCGGTGACGGGCAGGATCCAGGAGACTCAGCGGCGGATGAAGGCCGCCCCTCCCCCGCGGAATCCGCCCCGGTTTGACGCGTCGACCACCTCGAACACCAAAGTATCCGCAATCGCCGGCACCGTGAACCCGAAGGACGGTGCAGTGGGGTTCACCGTGAGCGGCGTTCCGGACTTCCGGGTTCAGGCGTAGGTCTCCGCCCCGGCGCACTCGCTGCCAGAGACCGACACACGCTGTCCGACGTAGGCCTGAACAGGGCTCGGCGTGGCCACTGCGACCGACGCGGCCGGCAGTAGTGGAGGCATGGGTTCGGTCACGGTCTTGGGCAGGTCGAACAGGGCGGACAGGGCGGCCGCATAGGACGCCCCGTTGCCCTCTGCGGCCAGCTCCCTGACCCGTTTGGTCGGCGTGTGGAGAATCTTCTCGACGATCCGGTGGACCGCGTTGTCGACCTCGGCACGGTCGGTGTCGGTGAGGTAGGGGGTCCGGCGGCGCAACCGCACCAGCTCCGCCGTGACGACGCTCGCAGCCTGCTCCCGCAGGGCCGCGATCGTCGGGTCGACAAGGTCGCCGGCACGCGCGGCGAGGAAGCCGGCCACCTCCTCAGCGACGACCACGGTCGCCTCCTCGACGGCGGAGGCGAGCGCGGTGCTCGCGAGCGCGGCGCCGAGCTCATCGAGACCGAGGCGTCGCACGCCGGTCAGCGTCCCGACCTCGACCGCGATGTCATGCGTCAGGGCGAGGTCCACATACAGCTGCGGCCGACCGGCCCGCACGACCTGTGCGTCCGCGGCGTGCGGCAGCGTGACGACCGCTCCGACGGCACCGGTCGCGGCGATGACGACATCTGCATCGGCGAGCGCCTTGTCGAACTCGTCCATCGGCCGGGCCAGCCCGCCGATCCGAGCCGCAAGCCGCGTGGCGGCCTCAGCGGTCCGGTTGACGACCGTGACCACGGCGCCCTGACGGCTCGCGGTGGTCGCCGCGAGCGCCCCCATCCCCCCGGCACCGATCACAAGCACGCGGGTCTCGACGACCGGACCGAACATCTCGTCGGCGACCGCCAGTGCGGCCTCCACGAACGAGTGGCTCACCGTGTCGATCCCGGTGCTGGTGTGGACCCGCTTGCCGACCCGAAGTGCTTGCTGGAGAAGGACGTTCAGAGCCGGACCGACATGGCCGTGCCGTTGGGCGCTCGACAGCGCCGCGCGCAGCTGGCCGAGGATCTGCGTCTCGCCGAGTGCCATCGAGTCCAGGCCGGCGGCGACGGTGAACGCATGCTCGACGGCGCGGTCCTCGTAGTGGCCATACAGGTGCTCACGAAGCGTCTCCAGCGCCACCCCCGTCATCGCCGCTAGGGCGTCGGTGAGATCTGCCAGCGCACCGTGGAAGGTGGCGGCGTCGACGTAGACCTCCGTCCGGTTGCAGGTCGACAGCACGACCACCTCATCGAGGTGGTCCGCCGCGTGGAGGGCCTTCTCGAGCGTGACGCGGCTCCGGTCGTCGAGGGCGACGGACTCGAGGACTGCGAGCGGTGCGCTCCGGTGCGAGACGCCGACGACGAGGAGGCTCACGGGACGACCGCCCTCAGCCCGGGCAGCAGGGGGTCACGGTCCCGCCGCTGTCGCTGTCGCTGTCGCTGATGGAACGCGAGGATCTGGACCTCGGTCGCGAGATCCACCTTGCGGACCTGCACCGTGGGCGGGACGGCGAGGGAGACCGGCTCAAAGGTGAGGATCGAGGCGATCCCGGCAGAGATGACGGCCGCCGCCCGGGGGCGGTTGGCTTGGGACGTCCCCGGTGGGCCGTGCTGCACCCGGGACAGCAGGGTGGTCGACATCTCGAACTCCTTGTGGACGAACGATGCGGTGCAGTGAGGCGGACATGGTCACGGTGGTCGGGGACGGTAGCGTGCCGGGGGCTGGTGGATCGCTCACTGGACGATCACGCGCCCTTCGATCAGGTCCTCGCTGATCGGGCCGAAGCCGCGCGAGTCGATGGAGTCGAAGCGGTTGTCGCCGAGGACGAAGACATGCCCGGGAGGGACCTCGACGGGCCCGAAGAACACCCCGTCGAGGGTCACCGAGTCGACATAGGGCTCGAGGACCGGGGTGCCGTTGATGTGCAGCACCGCGTCGAGGATCTCCACCCGGTCTCCCGACAGGCCGACGACCCGCTTGACCGTCGAACCCTCCACGCCCTCGATCATGACGAGGTCCTGCGCGCGTACCCCGGTCCAGTGGAGGGACACCCGGTCGACGAAGATGGTCGAACCCACCGGCAGCGTCGGGGACATCGAGTCGGAGACCACCTCGAACGGGGTGATCACCCAACTGCGGGCGGCCAGCACGAGGAGGAGCAGGGCCAGGAATCCGACGACGCGCCTACGCATCCGGCGGGAAGGTGTCGAGGGCGGGCGGCGCCGCGGTGAGCGGGTCGTGCGGGTCGGGCTGACCCGGCTGCAGACCGACGGAGAACTGGCCCATCATGTCGTGATCCTCGTGTGGCAGGTTGTGGCAGTGGACCATGTACTTGCCGCTGTGGTGCGCGAACCGCATCAGCACCCTGACCTTCTCGTCGGGGCCGACGTAGGCGGTGTCCTTGGGGCCCCGCTCGTAGTCGAAGGGTGCCCTGCCGTTGCGGCTGACGATCTGGAAGTCGACGAGGTGGATGTGCAGCGGATGGAACCATCCGCCGGAGCTGGTGTATAGGTCCCACATCTCGACGGCGTCGCGGGCCGGGTTGGCGAGCACCTTCGTGTAGCCACTGGCCACGACGTCGGTCCAGGTGGACTCGTTGATGTTCCAGATATTGGTCTTGTCGTTGCGCTTGAGGCGCATCGTGCGGACCTTGCTGGACTGTGCAGGCACGAGCGACATGACGTCGCTGTTCGTCAAGGTCTCCGGGATGGTGTGCCAGGTCGGGTCGCTCGTGTCGACGGGCGCGTCGACGACGTCGAACGCCATGATCTCCCTGGTGTAGTCGAAGTCGACGTTCTTGGGGTTGCTGGCATTGCGGAGCCGCACGCGGGTTCCCGCGACATAGCCGCTGAAGTCGATAAGGAACTCGTAGCGCTCAGCGGGCGCGTGCCGCCACTTCCGCACCGCGCGGGTGACGGGCATCAGCCCTCCGTCCGTGCCGACCATGTGGACGGGATCGCCGGTGCTGAGGTAGGGCCGGTAGGAGCGTGAGATCGACGCGTTGAGCAGCCGGAACCGGTAGACCCGGCGCTGGACCTGCATGACGGGCCACGGCTGGCCGTTGACCAGGATGATGTCCCCCCACAGCCCTGAATGGTCCTTGTCGTCGAACCGGACGCGGCCGTCGGCTTCGAACATGATGTCACTCAGGGTGAGCGGCACGTCGAAGTCCGCCTGCGGGAGCAGCGCCCGCTCGACCTCGTCATGGATGTGATACTGCGCCGCCAACCCCGAGTAGACGTTCGTCGAGGTGATGTGCGTCGCGTGGTCGTGGTACCAGATCGAGCGGGCGGGCTGCTGGTTCTCATAGAGGTACTCCTTGTAGTAGCCCGGGTAGGTGTGGTCGTCGGCATAGCCGTCGTACTCCGGCGCGGACGCGTGACCGTGCAGGTGCGTCGACATCGGTAGACCGCCGTGCTCGGCATGATGCCCACCGGGTGCCTGGCCACCCAGCTGGTTGCGAACCCGGAGCAGGACCCGCGTGTCCCTGTCCACCGAGATGGTCGGGCCCGGGACCAGCCCGTTGTAGCCGATCACCGGCGTGGTCAGGGTGGGCAGGATCTGCGCCGTGCCCGGCTTGGCCGTCACGCTGTAGCGCTCCACGCGGATGCCGTCCGAGTCGGTGGAGACGTCGTAGGGGGCGAGACGCGGGAGCGGACGGAACGGCGTTCGATAGGGGCGTGGCATGTCCCGGTCCGACAGCTTGCTGGCCGACTTGGTCAGCACCGAGTTCCCCAGCGGTTGGGTCAGCCCGGCGAAACCCATGATTCCCAAGGTACCGAGGCCGCCAGCGGTCAAGACGCTACGTCGACTGATCTTCATTGCTACTGCTCTTTCCGTGCGATCTCGTCACTGACACCGGTTCGGTGGTCCACGAGTTCTCGGGAGCCGCGCCGGTGCCGACGCATCCACCGTGCACTCCCGTCCTTGCGCGAACCTTGTGCGTCTCGTCCGAACGGAGGATGCGCCGCCGTGTGTGATCCCCGCGGACCGCCAGACACAGCGCGATATACCATCTGGGGTATGCGCGCGCCGAACGAGCTGGGGATGCGACTCTTGCGTGCCCTCGTCCTCACGGGCTCCGGCGTCGGACTTGGCGCGCTGGCGCACACACACGCGGGAGCCGCTCATCTCGGTTCGTCGTCGGCGCTCGTCCTCGTCGCCGTGCTCGCCCTGTCCTGGGTCGCCACGGCGCGCCGGGTGACCTGGCCGGTCATCGCGCTCATCCTCGCCGGGGGTCAGCTCCTCACCCACCTGTCGCTGACGGCCGGGCACGGCGTCGGCTCGCACGACCACGGTTCCGGCGCGGTCTTTCTGCCTGAGGTCGCTCCGGTGGACGGCCGGATGGTCCTCGTACACATCGGCGCGTGGGTCGTGCTCACCCTCCTCTTCACGGTCGGTGAGCGCGCTCTCTGGCGCTCGGTCGAGCGGATCGTCACGCCCTGGCCGGTGCCCGTCCTGCCGCTCCTCCGGCCGCAACCGGTGGCCGGCGCTCCCGTCGTCACCTTCTCAGCGCTCGCCCACGTCCGGATCCAGGGCCGCGCTCCTCCCCTGGGCTGACGCCTCCACTTTCCCGTCAGACCTTCCCCACGTGCACGACCATTCCGGCACGTGTCCCTTGAGGAGCCTCATTCCATGCCCAGATCCATGTCTAGATCCATGTCTATCGTCCGAACCGCCGCGCTCGCGGCCGCTGCCGCACTCGCCCTGAGCGGGTGCGGTGACACGACCACAACCACGCCGGCAGCCACGGCCACCACGGCGATCGCCGCCGACCCGGCCTCGGCCGGCCTCACCCTCGTCGACGGGTGGGCCAAGGCCGTCGAGGAGGTGACGGAGGACGGGATGGGGTCCATGACCGGCGTCTTCGGCACCCTGACCAACAGCACAGACGCCGACATCCACCTCACCGGCGGCTCGAGCCCGGCCGCCTCGATGGTCGAGCTTCACGAGACCGTGATGAGCGACGGCACGATGGTCATGCGGGAGGCCGCAGACGGCTTCGTCGTGCCTGCCGGAGGGACCTTCGTCCTCGAGCCGGGGGCCAACCACGTCATGCTCCTCGGCCTCACCGCACCGGTCCGCGCCGGCTCCGACGTCGAGGTCCTTCTCACCGCCGAGGACGGAAGCGAGGTCACCGTCGTCGTCGCAGCACGCACCTTCGCCGGCGGCGAGGAGACGTATGCGCCCGGCGAGGAGATGGACGCCCCGATGACCTCGACGGCCACGCCGACGTCATGACGGCGCAGATCGGCCGACGTGGCCTCGTCGTGTCGATCGGCGCCCTCGCGGGTGCGGCCGCGCTCAGCGGTTGCACCCGCGAGGCCGGGGTGGTCGACAAGACCGTCGCGACCGAGGCGCAGCAGAGCCCGGCCGAGGCGCTCCGAGCCTTCCACGGTCCGCGCCAGGCAGGAGTCGACGACCTGCCACAGGCCTTCATGACCCTTGTCGCCCTCGATCTCGCCGATGGCGCCGACCGCGACGCCGTCCGCCGCCTCATGACGGTGTGGACCGACGACATCTCTCGGCTCATGGCGGGCCTGGGGCCACTGACCGACCTCGAGCCCGAGCTGGCAGCGCGACCGTCCGGGCTGTCGGTGACGGTCGGTTGGGGACCCGGCGCGTTCGCCGCGGCAGGCGTCGCTCCCCCGGGCTGGCTGGGTCCATTGCCGTCCTTCGACATCGACGCCCTCGAGGAGCGCTGGAACGACGGCGACCTCGTGCTCCAGGTCGCTGCCGAGAGCCCGGTCACCGTCGCGCACGCCGTGCGCAGGCTCGTGACCGGTGCCGCACCGATGGCCGTCCAGCGGTGGGTCCAGCGTGGCTTCCGCGACCCGCTCATGGACGCCGGCCAAGAGCGGATGCGCAACCTCTTCGGTCAGATCGACGGCACGGTCAACCCCTCGTCGGCCGTCACCGAGGACGAGTCGCTCATCTGGGACGACGGCTCGACCTGGTGGGCGGGCGCGACCGGGATGGTCGTGCGACGGATCGCCATGGATCTCGACGACTGGGACCGGGCGGACCGACGGTCCCGGGAGCACTCGATCGGTCGCCGGCTCGACGACGGGGCTCCCCTCACCGGGGGCACCGAGCTCACCTCACCGGACCTGGAGGCGCTGGGCGGTGACGGCTTCCCGGTCATCGACACCTTCTCGCACATGCGCCGGGCGATGCCCCAGGCTCCGCACGAGCGCTTCCTGCGTCGGCCGTACTCCTACGACGACGCCCCTGAGGACGGGCAGGTCAGCAACTCGGGGCTACTCTTCATCGTCTTCGCCACCGATCCGGTCCGCCAGTTCGTACCGGTGCAGCAGCGGCTCGCTGACGCGGACCTGCTCAACCTCTGGACCACGCCGGTGGGCTCGGCCGTCTTCGCGGTGCTCCCCGGGTGCACCGAGGGCGAGATCCTCGGAGGCGAGCTCCTCGCCTGAGCCGCTTGGCGCATACCCAGTCCGGTGACAAGCGCGGAAGGTTGGTGCTGTGGGGACAGCACCAACCTTCCGGCGAGAGGACTCAGCGCAGGATCAGCTCCGCGGCTTCTCCCTCATCTCATACGTGGCGATGAGGTCGCCGAGCTGGAGATCGTTGTAGCTGCCGAGGTTGATACCGCACTCGAAGCCCTCGCGGACCTCGGTGACGTCGTCCTTGAAGCGCCGCAGACCGGCGATCTCGACGTTCTCTGCGACGACGACACCGTTACGGGTGATCCGCGACCTGGCGCCGCGCTTGATCTGGCCGCTGCGGACGATCGATCCGGCGATGTTGCCGAACTTGCTCGAGCGGAAGATCTCGCGGATCTCGGCGGTGCCGAGCTCGACCTCCTCGAACTCGGGCTTGAGCATGCCCTTGAGGGCCGCCTCGATCTCCTCGATCGCCTGGTAGATGACCGAGTAGTAGCGGATCTCCACGCCCTCGCGGTCGGCGTAGTCGGCGTTCTGACCCTCGGCGCGGACGTTGAACCCGATGATGATCGCGTCCGAGGCCATGGCGAGGTTGATGTTGTTCATCGTGATGGCGCCGACGCCCCGGTCGATGATCCGCAGCTCGACCTCGTCGCCGACGTCGATCTGCATGAGAGCGTCCTCGAGCGCCTCGACCGAACCCGACACATCACCCTTGAGGATGAGGTTGAGGGTGTCGACCTTGCCCTGGGCAAGCGCCTCGGTGAGGTCCTCGAGCGAGATGCGCTTGCGCGACTTGGCGAGCGAGGCCTGCCGGTCGGCCGCCTCACGCCTCTCGGCGATCTGGCGGGCGGTCCGGTCGTCGGGAGCGACGACGAAGGTGTCACCGGCGCGAGGCACCGAGGACAGACCCAGGACCTGCACCGGACGCGACGGGGTGGCCTCGGTGAGGTTGGCGCCGTGCTCGTCGAGCATGGCGCGGACGCGGCCATGGGCGCTGCCCGTGACGATGGCGTCCCCGACCTTGAGCGTGCCGCTCTGGATGAGGACGGTGGCGGTGGCGCCACGACCCTTGTCGAGGTTGGCCTCGATCGCGATGCCGCGAGCGTCCCGGTCGGGGTTGGCCCGCAGGTCGAGCGCGGCGTCCGCGGTGAGCAGGACGGCCTCGAGCAGCTCCTCGATGTGCAGACCCTGTAGGGCCGAGACATCGACGAACATCGTCTCACCGCCGTACTCCTCGGCGACGAGGTTGTACTCGGTGAGCTGCTGACGGATCTTGGACGGGTTGGCGCCCTCGACGTCGATCTTGTTCACGGCCACGACGATCGGCACGTCCGCCGCCTGCGCGTGGTTCAGCGCCTCGATCGTCTGCGGCATGA
>JBHEPF010000036.1:0-17561 GCA_046260445.1 Dermatophilaceae bacterium
TCCGAAAGCCGAACAGGGGGCCGAGCGAGCCTCCAGGTCGCCCAATCAGGCCGCTCGGGCCACTCACCCCCGGGATGGCTCGATGATCAGCGATTCCCTAGAGGGCGTCTCGCTCAACTCCTATCTCACGAGAGTGCTCGACCAGGCGTCCACGATCCCTTCCCGCGCCGAGGTGGTTCGTCGGCTCCAGGACAGAGGCAACCTGGTCCCCGTCGGTCGCTCGCTGCCCGACACGGTGGAGCTGATCCATGAGCTGCGCGAGGAACGTGACCGTGAGCTGATGGCCCTCTCGGCCTACGATGCCGCCTACGTCTCGGTCGCCGAAGCCCTGGATGCACCGCTGTTCGCCCGGGACACTCGTCTCGCGAGGACCGCGAACGAGTACGTCGAGTGCCACCTCGTCTAGCCGGCGACGGACCCGCCGAGGGTCAGCGCCGCCCGACGAACCAGCGCCGGATCGTCTCGATCCGTGCGGTCACCTGCTCCGACGTCGCCGACGGCACCTCCGGGCCGCCGGAGGCACGGCGCAGGTCGAGGTGGATCGAGGCGTGCGGGTCGCCCGTCTTGCGGGCATAGGCGGCGACGAGGCTGTTGAGCTCCTTGCGCTGCGCCCGCAGTGCCCGATGCGCAGCGACGGGAGCCGGCTCGGCGACAGCAGCCGGACGGTTCTTCGACTGCTTGCTCTGCCGCTCGTTGAGCAGCACCGCCATCTGGTCGGGCTCGAGGAGCCCCGGCAGCCCGAGGTAGTCCTGCTCCTCGTCCGAGCCCACGGCCGCGTGCAGCCCGAACTGCTTGGCGTCGTAGAGGACGTGGTCGAAGTGGGCATCCGACTCCAGGGCCTCGAACTGCGTCTCGAGGGCGTCGCTCGCCCGCTCGCTGCGCTGTGCGCTCTCGACGAGGGCGTCCTCCTCCGCCCACATCGACGCGACGTCGTCGGCCTGCCGCGTGCGATCCAGGGCGTGGTCGCGCTCGACCTCCATCGCTCCCGCGTGGGCCAGGATGACCGGCACGCTGGGGAGGAAGACCGACGCGGTCTCCCCGCGACGGCGGGCCCGCACGAACCGACCGACGGCCTGGGCGAAGTACAACGGCGTGGACGTCGACGTCGCGTACACCCCGACGCACAGGCGCGGCACGTCGACGCCCTCCGAGACCATGCGGACGGCGACCATCCAGCGCTGGGTGCCCAGCGCATACTCCTCGATCCGGGCCGAGGCACCCGCGTCGTCGGAGAGGACGACGGTGGGGGCCTCGCCGGTGATCCGCTTGAGGATCGAGGCGTAGGCGCGGGCCTGGGTCTGGTTGGAGGCGATGACGAGCCCGCCGGCGTCGGGGACGTGGCGGCGCACCTCGGCCAGGCGGGTGTCGGCGGCGACGAGCACCGCCGGGACCCACTCCCCCTTGGGGTCGAGTGCGGTACGCCAGGCCTGGGCGGTCTGGTCCTTGGTCAGCGCTTCGCCCAGCCGCGCGGCGATCTCGTCCCCGGCCTTGGTGCGCCAGCGCATCGAGCCGCCGTAGGCGAGGAAGAGCACCGGCCGGACGACCCCGTCGGCGAGCGCCTCGGCATAGCCATACGTGTAGTCCGAGGCCGATCTCAGGATGCCCTGCGCGTCCATCTCATAACGCACGAAGGGGATCGGGTTGGTGTCGGAACGGAACGGAGTGCCGGTGAGCGTGAGCCGGCGCGCCGCCGGCTCGAAGGCGGTGCGGATCGCCTCGCCCCACGACTTGTTGTCCCCGCCGTGGTGGATCTCGTCGAGGATGACGAGCGTGCGCGACTGTCCGGTCCGGTGGCGGTGCAGGTCGGGGCGGCTGGCGACCTGCGCATACGTGATCGCCACACCGTCGTAGTCGCTCGAGGTGGCGGCGATCGAGTTCGAGAAGCGTGGGTCGAGGTGGATGCCGATCCGGCCCGCCGCGTCGGCCCACTGGGTCTTGAGGTGCTCGGTCGGCGCGACGACCGTGACCGCGTCGATGAGCCCCCGGACCTTCAGCTCGGCGGCCACCCGGAGGGCGAACGTCGTCTTGCCCGCACCCGGGGTCGCCACCGCAAGGAAGTCCCGCTGCTCAGCGCGAAGGTAGTGGTCGAGCGCGGCGGCCTGCCAGGCCCGCAGCTTGTCTGCGGTGCCCCACGCGGCCCGCTCGGGAAAGGCGGGAGAGAGATGCGAGGCGGCCGAAGTAGACATAAGAGCGACCACCGTATCCGCTCGCTCCGCGGCTCACCGCATCGGACACGCCGTCCCCTCGTGGCGGTGACGCGACCGGTCAGTCGCCACCGTCGGCGGGCGCACGGAGCCCCTCGTAGATCTCCTTGCAGACCGGGCACACCGGGAACCGGTCGGGGTTGCGGCCGGGGACCCAGACCTTCCCGCACAGCGCGATGACCGGCTCGCCGGTCACGGCGCTCTCCACGATCTTCTCCTTGCGCACGTAGTGCGCGAACCGCTCGTGGTCGCCCGGCTCCCACAGCTCCTCGTGGGTCCTGGTCTCCTCGCGCTCGAGAACCGAGGTGGAGGTGCCGGGCTCGCTCGTGGGGGCCTGGGGCTGGTCCTGCGGGGTCGAAGCGGCCTGCATCCCACCACTGTATGCGCTGCTCACCGTCGAAGGAGGCGGCACGAGAGCGCCGGCCGGGATCAGTTGAGCGACGGGTCGGAGGGGAAGGTCGAGACGAAGGCGAGCGTGTCGTGCTGGCGCCGGAGCACCTGCACCCAGAGGTGGTCGGGGCTGTCGGTGAACGCGTCACGCGCTTCGGCATCGACGACGAACCAGCTGCCGGTGCGGATCTCACCCTCGAGCTGGCCGCCGGTCCAGCCGGCGTAGCCGGCGAAGATCCGCAGCCCGGTCACCTCGGACGCGACGAGCGGGGGCGGCGCATCGAGGTCGAGCACGCCGATGCCGCCGAAGAGCCGACGGATGCCCAGGGTCTCCTCGGCCTCCCCCGGCAACGCCACGAGGCCGAGCGCCGAGTCGGTCTGGACCGGACCACCGTGAAAGACGCGCGGAGGCGAGGTCGCGAGCTCCTGCCAGCCGGGAAGGACCGAGTCGACCTCGGCCTCGAGCGTCCGGTTGAGGACAACCCCTTGCGCCCCACCGATGGAGTGGTCGAGGACGAGGATGACGCTGCGGCGGAAGATGCCCTCCTCGATCTGCGGCGTCGCGACGAGGAGCCGCCCCGTCAGCCTCTCGTCCGCCATGACCCCATCATGGCAAACGCGGCCGGCCAGGCACGGCGGAGTCGGCGGTCACGAAGACCGTCGTGCTAGCCCCGCGGTGCCCGGCGGTCTCCGGAGCGCGGTCCCTTGCCGAACCGGGGCGGCCCGCCCCGCGGAGCGCGCGCAGGGTGCCCACGACGGTGGCCGCGCCCCTTGGGCGCCAGCGCGGTCACGACCTCGTCGGCTACGGACACCCCGGACGGGGTGCTGCCGCCCGCTGCACCGATGTGGCTGTCGCCGGGCCGGACGGATACCGGAGCGATGTCGAGACCGGCTGCCGCGACCATCCGCTCCATCGTCCGCCGTTGATGCGGCAGAGCGATGGTGACGACCGTGCCGAGCTCGCCGGCGCGCGCAGTGCGCCCCGCGCGGTGGAGGTAGTCCTTGTGGTCCGCGGGCGGGTCGACCTGGAGAACGATGGAGACGTCGTCGACGTGGATGCCTCGCGCGGCCACGTCGGTGGCGACGAGGACCGGCAGATTGCCTTCGCGGAAGGCGCCGAGCACCCGGTTGCGGACCGACTGGGTAAGCCCACCGTGCAGTGCCGCCGCCTTGACACCGCGCTCCTGGAGCTCGAGGGCGACGCGGTCGGCGCCGAGCTTGGTGCGGACGAAGACGATGGTGCGACCCGAGCGGTTCGCGAGCTCGGCTGTGACGGCCTTCTTGTCCTGCGGTCCGACGAGGAAGACGAAGTGGCTCATCGTCTCGACCGACGCGCCGACGTCGTCTACGCCGTGCTCGACCGGGTCGGTAAGGTACCGCTCGACGACCTTGTCGACCCCGTTGTCGAGGGTGGCGCTGAAGAGCAGTCGCTGGCCCTCGGCCGGGATCTCGTCGAGGATCGTCGAGACGTCGACCATGAACCCCATGTCGGCCATGTGGTCGGCCTCGTCGAGGACGGTCACCTCGACGTCGCTGAAGTCGACGGCCCCGCGCTCGCGGAGGTCCTTGAGGCGTCCTGGGGTCGCGATGAGGACGTCGACGCCTCGGTCGAGAGCCGAGATCTGTCCGGTGTAGGACAAGCCGCCTGCGACGAGCCGGCAGCGCAGACCACTGGCCACGGCCAGCGGCTCGAGAGCGTCGTTGACCTGCATCGCGAGCTCACGGGTCGGCACGAGGACGACGGCTCGCGGACGCTTGGGCTTGGAACGGCTGCCCATGAGTCGGGTGAGCAACGGCAGGCCGAACCCGAGCGTCTTGCCCGACCCGGTCTGGGCGCGACCGAGCACGTCCCGGCCGGCGAGCGCGTCGGGGATCGTCACGGTCTGGATCTCGAAGGGCTGGGTGATGCCGTCCCTGGCGAGACGCTCGACGAGCACCGCCGGCAGCTCGAGCGCGGCGAACCCGTTGTCCTCGGTCACCGCGACCGGGCCGCTGGCCCTGGCCCCGGAGTACTTCACATAGCTGTCGGCCTCGGCGCGCTCGGCCTCCGCTTCCTCCCAGGTGGGCGCTGCGGACGCACCGCGGTCATCAGGGCGGCGGCGGTCGTCACGACGGTCGAAACCACCCCCACGACGCTCGTTCGGGCGCCGGTCGTCACGGCGCTCGTAGCCGCCCTCACGCTCAGGGCGCGGGGTCCACTCCCGACGGGGTGCGCTGCGATCCTCACGACGCCGGTCGTCACGACGGTCGGAACCACCACCCTGGCGCTCAGTGCGCGGGGTCCACTCCCGACGCGGCTCACGCGGGGCGCCGCCACGGTCATCGCGCTGGGGAAAGCCACCACGCCGGTCGTCCGGGCGGCGGTCCTCACGGCGCTCGAAGCCATCTTGGCGCGCCGGGCGCGGGGTCCACTCCCGCCTGGGCTCACCGCGGTTGTCACGGGAGTCCCTGCTCGGGCCCTGGTCGCGCCGCTCGTCGCGTCGCGGGCCACCCCGCTCGTCACGCCGTCGCTCCGGGCGGTCACCGCCGTATCCCTCCCGGCGCCCCTCGGATCCACGGTCGGGGCGGGATCCTTCGGCAGCGGTCTGACCCTTGCGGTGAACCTTCTTGCCCACACCGATGGGCTTGGCCTTCTTCGCCGCCTTCTGGGCCGACGTCCAGCGCGCCTTCTTCGGGGCGCCGGGACCGTCGGCCTTCTTGCCGGGGCTCTTCTTCGGGGGGCGTGCCATGGCGGTCCAATCGCGATGTGGGGGCGGGATGCATCCGCATCAGTCGCATCGAACGGGAGCAACCCACGGCAGGAAGGAGAGGCGGTTCCCGCTATTCTACCGGGATAGCCGACGCCCGAGAATCGACCCGATGGCGAGTCCGAGGGCGACACCCACCCAGTCGGCGACGATGTCGCCGAGCTCACCGGAGCGGGCCGGGAGCCACAGGTACTGGACGAGCTCGCTCACGGGTGCATGGACGGCCAGCACAAGACCCACGAGCCAGGGCCGCAGGCGGGCGAGCACCCCGACCGCAGCGGGCACCGCGAACACCACCGCGTGAACCACCTTGTCCGCATGGGGGATCGAGACCGCCTGGGACGGGTCAGGGGTGTAGAGGTAGAGCACATAGACCTGGAGCGCCACCGCGAGGACGAACCCGGCCTGCAGGACCCACACCATGCCACGCGACAACGCGGCGTCCCGAGTGGGCTCCGTGCGCCCGCCTCGTGCGGCATAGTTCGTGTCCATGAGCACCATCCTGCCCGCCTGTGTGGACGTCACCGGCGCGGGAAGCGCGAGCGCCGTCCCCGACATGGTCAACCTCGACCTGCGGGTCACCAGGGACGGGATCAGCGTCTCGCAGACCCTGCGCGACGTCGACGAGGTCGTCGTCGCCGTGCAAGCCGTCCTCGGCGCGGCCGGCATCCCCGAGCGGGACGTGGCCACGACGTCGACCGGAATCCACCAGCGCTATGACCACCAGGGCCAGCCGACCGCGGGCTTCTCGGGCCACCACACCCTGCGCGTCGGGGTGCGCGACCTCGATGCCGTCAGCCACCTCGTCGACGCGGCCGTCGAGGTGGCCGCGGACGCCCTCCTCATCGACGGCATCACCCTGGCCATCGCCGACCCGGCACCGCTGCTCACGACCGCGCGTGAACGCGCCTTCGCCGATGCCCGCGCCCGGGCGCAGGAGTATGCGCGGTTCGCCGGGCGCTCGCTCGGCGAGATCATCTGGATCGGCGACAGCGTCAGCGGGCCCCAGCCCCGGCCGTATGCGATGCGCGCCGAGGCCGCGATGGCCGACACCGTCTCGCTCGCCCCGGGCGAGAGCACCGTCACGGCGCAGGTGTCGGTGCGCTGGGCATGGGCGCAGGCATGAGCTGGATCGACGCCGTCGGCTGGACCGGCTCGGCGCTGCTCATCTTCTCGCTGCTCCAGGCGCGGGTGCTGCGCCTGCGGGTGCTCAACACGATCGCCTGCCTCGTCTTGATCCTTTTCAACGCCGTGATCGAGGTCTGGCCGATGGTCGCGATGAACGTGGCGCTCGCGATCATCAACCTCTCCTTCATCGCCAAGCTGCTCCGTGCACGTCACGACGAGAACGCCTACACCGTCATCGAGGTCGGGGAGAGCGATGCCTACCTCGCCCATTTCGTGCGCACCCACCTGAGTGAGATCGGCCACTTCTTCCCGCACTTCCTCGCCCAGGCGACCGCCGGGGGCGGCGCGGTCGACGGGCGCGAGGATCGCACCGCATACCTCATCGCCCAGGAGGACGAGACGGTCGGTGCGGTCGTCATGCGAGATGTCGGCGGCGGCGTCGCGCAGATCGAACTCGACTATGTGACACCGAAATACCGCGACTTCACCCCGGGCGAGTTCGTCTACCGCAAGTCCGGACTCTTTCGCGACCGTGGATTCTCGACGGTGCGGACGGCGCCCGGTATGGTCGCTCCGTACTACGAGAGACTCGGCTTCGCCGCCGATGGCCCCTCGTGGCGCCTCGATCTCACGTGAGTAACTACAGTGTGTAGTAACTCACTTGCCGCAGTACCCCTGAGGAGGGCTCGCCGATGACCCGCTACGTCTATAACTTCGCCGAAGGCAGCATGACGGCTAAGGACCTGCTGGGCGGGAAGGGGGCGAACCTGTCCGAGATGACCAACCTCGGCATCCCGGTGCCACCCGGCTTCACCATCAGCACCGAGGCATGCCGGGCCTTCTTCCTCGACGGCGACTTCCCCGACGGGCTCGACGACGAGATCGCCGAGCACGTCGCGACCCTCGAGAAGGCGATGGGCCGCACCCTGGGCGATGCGGCGGACCCGCTCCTCGTCTCGGTCCGCTCCGGCGCCAAGTTCTCGATGCCGGGGATGATGGAGACCGTCCTCAACATCGGCCTCAACGACGAGTCGGTCGAGGCGCTGGCCAGCCAGACCGACAACCCCCGGTTCGCCTGGGACTCCTACCGCCGACTGCTCCAGATGTTCGGCAGGACGGTGCTCGGCGTCGAGGGAGAGCACTTCGAGAACGCGATGGACGCCGCCAAGGAGGCCAAGGGCGTCACCGCCGACATCGACCTCGATGCCGACGACCTCAAGGCGCTGGCGCAGCGGTTCCAGGCGATCATCGCCGACGACAGCGGCGCACCGTTCCCCCAGGACCCCATGGAACAGCTGCGCGCCGCGGTCATCGCGGTGTTCCGCTCGTGGAACTCGGACCGGGCCGTGCTCTACCGCCGCCGTGAGCGCATCCCGACCGACCTGGGGACCGCGGTCAACATCCAGGCCATGGCGTTCGGCAACCGGGGCTCGACCTCGGGCTCGGGCGTGGCCTTCACCCGCGACCCCTCGACCGGCGCCCAGGGCGTCTACGGGGACTACCTGGCCAACGCGCAGGGTGAGGACGTCGTCGCCGGCATCCGCAACACGCTCTCCCTGCACGAGCTCGAGGACCTCGACAAGAGCTCGTACGACGAGCTGCTCGCCATCATGGAGCGTCTTGAGGGGCACTACCGAGACATGTGCGACATCGAGTTCACCATCGAAGACGGCAAGCTGTGGATGCTGCAGACGCGGGTGGGCAAGCGGACTGCAGCCGCCGCCTTCCAGATCGCCGTGGACCTGCTCGACGAAGGCAAGATCTCTGAGGACGAGGCTCTCCAGCGAGTGACCGGTGCGCAGCTGATGCAGCTGATGTTCCCGCACTTCGAGGCGGTCGGGGAGCGCGACCTCCTCGCCACCGGCATGAGCGCCTCCCCCGGCGCAGCCGTCGGCCACGTCGTGTTCGACTCGAACACCGCCGTCGAGCGCGCCGAAGCAGGCGAGTCCGTCATCCTCGTGCGCCGCGAGACCAACCCCGACGACCTGCACGGGATGGTCGCCGCCACCGGCATCCTCACGAGCCGCGGCGGCAAGACCTCGCACGCCGCCGTCGTCGCCCGCGGCAT
Organism: Dermatophilaceae bacterium; assembly: GCA_046260445.1. Classification (GTDB taxonomy): domain Bacteria; phylum Actinomycetota; class Actinomycetes; order Actinomycetales; family Dermatophilaceae; genus F2B08. The sequence continues at coordinate 8,538 of JBHEPF010000036.1, forward strand.
GGGCCGCACCTGCGTCTGCGGCGCGGAGGCGCTCGACGTCGACACCAAGGGCAAGTGCTTCACGACCCCCAACGGCACGAAGATCTCCGAGGGCGACGTCATCTCGATCGACGGCACGACCGGCGAGATCTTCGCCGGCGAGGTACCCGTCACCGCGTCTCCCGTCGTGCAGTACTTCGAGGGCGAGATCGAGCCGGACGAGGAACACCCCCTGGTCTCGGCCGTCCACCGCCTCATGACCATCGCCGACGACCGCCGGCGGATGCGCGTGCGCGCCAACGCCGACACCGCCGAGGACGCCGCACGGGCACGCCGCTTCGGCGCAGAGGGCATCGGGCTGTGCCGCACCGAGCACATGTTCCTCGGCGAACGACGCGAACACGTCGAGCACCTCATCCTGGCCGAGACCGACGAGGCCCGGCAGGCGGTCTTCGACGAGCTGCTGCCGCTGCAGCGGGCGGACTTCGTCGAGCTGTTCCGCGCCATGGACGGACTGCCCGTCACCGTGCGACTGCTCGACCCCCCGCTCCACGAGTTCCTCCCCGACCTCACCGACCTGTCGGTCAAGGTGGCCCTGGCCAAGGCGACCGGCCATGAGATCGACAAGGACACCAAGCTCCTCGTCGCCGTCCAGCACCATCACGAGCAGAACCCCATGCTCGGTCTGCGCGGCGTCCGGCTCGGCATCGCCATCCCGGGCCTGTTCGAGATGCAGGCCCAGGCGATCCTCGAGGCGGCGGCCATCGTCGCCGAGGAGGGCGGCTCGCCCTTCCCCGAGATCATGGTGCCGCTCGTCGGCGCGGTCGAGGAGCTGACCAACATCAAGGAGGAGATCGCCGAGGCGGCCCACGAGGCGCGCCTGAAGCACTCGGTCCACCTCGACCACCTCGTCGGGACGATGATCGAGCTGCCTCGCGCCGCCCTCACCGCCGGCGAGATCGCCGAGGCGGCCGACTTCTTCTCCTTCGGCACCAACGACCTCACCCAGACGACCTGGGGTTTCTCCAGGGACGACGTGGAGTCGAGCTTCTTCTCGCAGTATCTGGACGCCGGCATCCTCGGGGTGTCCCCGTTCGAGACCATCGACCGGGACGGCGTGGGCCGGCTCGTGCGGATCGGCACCGACGAGGGTCGGCGCACCAAGCCGAACCTCAAGGTCGGCGTCTGCGGAGAGCACGGCGGCGACCCGGAGTCGGTGCACTTCTTCGAGGAGCGCAACCTCGACTACGTCTCCTGCTCCCCGTTCCGGGTGCCGGTCGCCCGGCTCGAAGCGGCTCGCGCACGGTTGGAGCACGACGACGCGACCCGCTAGGACTGCTCTCGAAGTGGCTCGACCCGGCCGAGGGTGATCATGATCCGGTGGGCGGTGATGACGACAGCAAGCCAGCCGAGTCCGATCAGCCACGCCGCGATGACGTCGGAGAGCCAGTGGTGCCCGAGGTAGACCCGGGAGATCCCCATAGTGAGGACGAAGACGCCGCCGACTGCGCCGACGACGATCTGTCCTCGCGTGCTCGCGAGCCGGATGAGGAGGAGGTAGGCCACGAGACCCACCACGACGGTGGCGTTGAGAGCGTGCCCGGACGGGAAGGACGCCGAGGACTCCAACGGCGGTACCGCCAGCTCCATCGGTGGGCGCGAGCGAGCGGTGAGCTCCTTGCCCGTCACCGTGATCAGCAGCGAGCCGGCCGCACCTGCGAGCATGAGCACGATCGGTGTCCACCGGCGCCACCACAGCGCCACGGTGAGGACAGCGAGGGCGGCCAGCAACGGCATACCGACCGGGCCACCGAGGTCGGTGAAGCGCGCCATCCACTCATCCAGCGCCGGTGACCGCAGCCCCACCATCGCGTCGAGGACCGGCTCATCGAGGCGCGCGAGCCCCTCGGCTTCGACGACCGCCTCATAGACCTCGCCCGCGGCATTGGTCAGCAGCGCGGCGATGGCTACGCCGACGACCAGGGTGAGAGTGAGGGCGGCGTTGGCCAAGGAGAGCCGAAGGATCCGGATCACGATGAGAGCGGCCCGGCGTGCCACGTCGACGACGAACCGCGCAGCGGCGGAACGCCACTGGCCCAGACCTCGGCCCCCGATGGACTCGTGGTCGTCCTCCCGCTGAGCGAACTCGGGCAAGGGGGGCACGAGAGCCATGCTGACACGAGGGGGGACCGAACAGCGTGGGAGCAGACCGTGATTGGTGAGGGTGAGCTGTACGCGTGTCAAAGGATCTGGCTGCTCGTGACCCGAAGGTGGCGAGTCCTCATCGCGACGACCGAGCAGGCGTCGAACCAAACCGTTGACTGACGGCTGGCCTTCCTTCAACGGCATCCCCCACCATGCTCGCCAGCAGGTGAATCACGGACGTCGCGACGGCAAGAATGTATGGGGTGAGGAGTGCGAACTCCACCCCGAACCCCACGGCCTCGTCGCGGCTCTTGGCCTGAAGTACGCCCTGCGGGTCAGCGAAGTACTCCTCTGCCGTTTCGTCGAATAGTGCGAGCTCCTCCGGCGCCCTAATGGCCAGTGCGTGTTGAGCCAACACGCATACAAGATCCTGCTCGTCCTGCCCCGTCAAAGTCCCAATGTGGTCGGACATGGCATCCCCTTTGGGCGCTTTGCCCTTAGTTTCAAGCGCAGACCTGCGACATTGAGCGGCTCTTTTCACGTGGCGTAGGTCACTGGGCGCTCGATGCTTGAGCATTTCAGCCGCCTTGCGCGCCCACGCCACGCGCCCTGGGACCCTTCAGACGCCGGCCCCAGACTTCGTGCAGGGATGGCTCAACAGAACACTCTCGACTGTCCTGCCCCCGGCGCATCTGCCGGGTGCCCGGGCAGCAACGTCAACCGCGAGCGGGCCGGATGTGTCGATGTCATCGAGGCGTAGGGCAACTCCTCCTCATGCATGGCGTTGGTGCTGATCGTGAGCTCGTAACCGTCGTCGGTGAACTCGAGGAACTCGTCCGTCGGATACGGCCCGACGGCCGACCCGTCGCCGAGGATGTCCAGCAGGTCTCCCCCCGTGATCGACCAGTCCAGCCCTCCGGGCAGGGCGCCCGGATACGCTTCCATGCCGGTACCTTGGTTGAAAAGGGTCGCGACGGCGACGCTGCCCTGCACGTCGGGGGTGAGAGAGAACCCGAGCGTATGGGCGTAGATGTCAGTGGCCCCCGGAGGAAGTTGTTCCCTCGACAGTGCGTACAGGGGGTCCTCCCACACGTTCTGCCCGACCGCCCACTGCCAGATCTCGCCCTCCGGGATCTCGCCGGTAGGTACATACGTCGTAGGTTCATCAGTCGAACTCGTGGCGCTGCTGTCAGTCTCGTCCGGGGTTGTCGACTCAGCCGAATTCGTCGCACCGGCACTGCTGTCAGTCTCGTCCGGGGTTGTCCACTCCATCGAAGTGCTTTGCGACGGTTCCTCGGGGGTATAGGCCCGTGGGTCAACGTCACCGCAGGCAACGAGGAGCCCCGCGGTCAAGGCAGCCGTAACCACCCTCGGCAACACCGCGAGGCACCAGAGGCCAATATCGGAGCGAGTGAGAGAACTGGCGTCTCCCTGCCATGGTCGACACCTCCTAGGGAAGCGCCGACGGCGGCGCCGAGAACGTCTGTCAGCGGCACAGCCGCCTGGGGAGCACTCCCGACAATCCGGATTATTCCCCGGGGCTCGATCTGTCGCGAAGAACGAACGACACCAATCTCCGGACCTCTCCCCGTGATCTGCCGCACACTCCAAACGGCAAACTCAACAGAGCACCGACACTGAGTGCATCGCAAGAGTCCTCCGGGGTGGAAAATTATGGGTCAGTCGTCGTTGCTTGCCGCGGATCTCGTCCTTGAAGGTGGCGGGGTCCTGGGCATCGGCCATGTCGGAGTGATCTCCGTCCTTGAGAACGCCGGCTACTCCTTCCCGCGGGTGGCGGGGACCTCGGCCGGCTCGATCGTCGGCGCCCTGGTCGCGGCGGGCATGCCGTCCTCGCGGATCACCGAGATCATGAGCACGGTGGACTACCGCCGGTTCGCCGACCGGTCACTCCTGGACTGGATTCCCGTCGGCGGACCGCTGCTGTCTTTGCTGAAGGACGACGGAGTCTTCGAGGGTGACTATCTGCGGGAGTGGCTCGGCAACCTCCTGGTCGAGGAGTGCGGCGTCGAGACGTTCGCCGACCTCGCCATCGACGACCCAAACTCCTCACTTCCACCCGAGCGCCGATACCGGCTCGTGATCACCGCCACCGACGTGACGCGAGGCGAACTCAGGCACTTCCCCTGGGACTATCAGCGCGCCTATGGCCTGGACCCGGATCGCCAGCTCGTGGTGGACGCCGTGCGGGCCTCCATGTCGATCCCGTTCTTCTACGAGCCAACGACCTTGACCGGCTCCAACTCCACATCATCGACCTTGGTGGACGGGGGCGTCCTCTCCAACTTCCCTATCGACATCTTCGACCGTACCGACGGAGAGCGGCCGCGCTGGCCCACCTTCGGTGTCAAACTGCTTCCCGTGCTGCCCATGGATGCGGCCACGGTGCTGCCCATCGCTGGCCTGTTCAAGCATGGCCCCGTCGCCTTGGCCGCGAACCTGGCGATGACCGCGATCGTGGGCCGTGACCAGGCGCACCTGTCCAAGCCGTGGGTTAAGGTCCGCACCATGCAGGTCGACACCGGTGGCGTCAACCCGGTCGACTTCTGGCTCAGCCGGGCGCAGGCGACCACGCTGTTCGAGAACGGCCAAGCGGCAGCCACCCGATTCCTCGCCGACTGGGACTGGCAGGAGTACCTGGCCACCTACCGCACATGAGACGGCTCCACGGCTGAGCATTGCCAATTCTCCGGCGCAGTCGTCGCGTCCGCGTTTGTTCGAAGGTGTCCCTTTCACGCCCGCAGCTCGAGCGCAAGATCGTATCCGCGGCTCCGCGATCTGACGGTTGACGTGCTGCTCCAGTGGTGGATGCCGAATAGACACAGGGCCGACGCATGCCTCACCTCCACAGATGAAGAACTCCTCAGGGCTCTGGGCTCCTCGAACCCCGGCTCCTGCTAGGGCGGTGAGTTGCAGCCCTGTCTCTGGCTTCCAGCGAGGTGCACCATGGGGATATCCCCAGCGACTCCATCGACATGGACGGTGACCTGATGCCGAAGATCATCAACGGCAGCGCCAGCCTCTTCTATGAAGACATCGGCACCGGGCCTGCAGTGCTGCTCAGCCACAGCTGGCAGTGTGACGGCCGTCAGTGGCCGCAGATGCCGGCGCTGATCGCGGAGGGCTACCGCGTCCTGAACCTCGACAACCGCGGACATGGCCGCTCAGGGCCGCACCGACAGCGCTTCACGATGTGGGATATGGCCGAGGACCTGATCGCGGTGCTTGACGATGCCGAGGTCGACGACGCCGTCCTGGTGGGCCTCTCGGTCGGCGGCTTCGCAGCCATCCGGTCAGCGTTACGACACCCGCCGCGGGTGCGGGCGCTTGCCCTGGCCGACACCGGTGCCTGACCGGCCGCCTGGCGCGGGCGCGCCAAGGTCGCGGCCCTGGGACGGCTCTCACTGACACCCGCCCGCCCCCTCGCGGTGGACGTGGTCGTCAAGCAGCTCTTCGGACCCACAGCGCGCCGGAACCAGCCCGCGTTGGTCGCCCAGTGGCGGCAGCGCTTCCTCGAGCAGGACCCTGCCTCCATGCTGGTGGCCATCCAGTCCATCATGGCCCGCGACGATGTCACACCCCGTCTGGCAGAGATCACCGCACCCACTCTCGTGATCGTCGGTGAGGAGGACCGCGACCCCGGCGTCATGGCCTCCGCGTCCCTGGCCGCGCGCATCCCCGATGCCCGTCTCATCGTGCTACCGGACACCGGTCACCTCGCCGCTCTCGAACAACCCGACGCCTTCGAGTCGACACTGCTGCGATTACTCGCCGACCTCTAGAACCAACCCCGGGCGGGCGGAACTACAGCTTCCCCCCGCCGCAGTCGGCGGAATCGGGCGCTGTCTCAGTGGCGCTCCGGGTGGTCTGGTCGTTTCCCGAAGTGACGCAGCCTGCCACTGTGGGCCGAATGAAGCATCACTCGTCCTGTCTACTCGAGTTCTTGGGCCCATTGCGCGTAGAAGGTCCGGGCCAGCGGAAGCTCCTCCGGCGGAAGCGGGATCTCGGAGTCCTCGAAACGGCCCATGGTCTGAATCATCTGGGGAGCACACCAAGATCGATGTCACCACGAGGACAACAAGTAAGGAGGTACCGGCGCCGGGTGCGTCGGGCCAGTCCGCTGCCGTGCCGGCGCACTGCGGGAGCCCGGGTGGATGCCTTCGCATCCACCCGGGCTCCCGTCTGTCAGCTACCGCGGGTCACGGCAGCCGGAGGGTGTTGGACCAGCTCGACTGGGTGGTGTCGCTGAAGGCGTGCACCCGGTAGAGGTAGGCCACTCCGGAGGTGACGGTCTGGGTGAACGTGGTGGTGTTCGCGCCTACCGTGGCGTTGACGACGTTGGTTCCGTCGCTGTTGGTGCGCTGGATGAGGAACCCGGTCTCGTTGGCCGAGTTGTCCGTCCAGCTGAGGTTGACCGTGGAGGTCTTCTTGTTCTTCACCGTGAGCGTGCCGGTGAGGGCGGTCGGCGCCGCGACCGGGTCGCCCGCGACCTGGCTGGTGCCACGGCTGTCGACGGTGATGGTCGGGAAGCCGCCGCCGGGCGGGATCTCGTTGAACGCCGGGTTCGAGTAGTCCCAGGTGTCGCCGACCGTGTTGATCGCGTACACCTGGTACTCGTACAGGGTGTTCGCGTTGCCGATCGGGTCGATGTACTCGGCCGAACCGGTGGCGGCGCCCGTTGTCTCCGTGGTGGCCGGCGTTATCAGGTTGACCCTGTCCTCGGTCTGGACCATCGCGACCTGGGTGAACGGATCCGTGGAGCCTGCGACGCGTCGTTCGATGACGAAGGCGGTCTCGTTCTTCGAGGTGTCCGTCCACGTGACTGTGTAGATCCTGTTCTTGCCCTTGCCCGAGCGGACGGCGGTGATCCCGGTCGGGGCGGCCGGGTTCACGGCCACCGCCTGGGTGCGCATCATGTCCATCTCCTCATGGCTGAGGATGTGGCAGTGGAGCACGTACTCCCAGCCGAAGTTGACGTAGTGGTTGAGCACGTCGATCGGCTCGCCGTCGGGGTTGAAGGCCATCAGCGGCAGACCCAAAGCCTCCTGCTGGGTCGTGTTCGCCAGGTATGCGCCGGCCGGCATGGACGGGTCGAGCAGTCGGACGCTGTTCGGCAGTCCACCCCACTCGTCCGGGATCGCCGGGATGATCGGGCGGACCGCGACGATGGTGTCCTCGAGCGGGCTGATCCGGACGGTGTCCTTCCAGCCCAGCTCGGTGGGATCGGGCTTGCGGATGATGCCGTCCCAGCCGACCCGGTTGAGGAGCTGGACGTCGTAGAGGTGGAAGTGGATGGGGTGGGTGTCGACCCCGTTGTGGGTGAACTTCCAGATCTGTGTACCGTCGGCCGCCGAGGCGATCGGGGTGGCCTCCATGCCCGGAGGCAGTTCGAGGCCGTCGAGCACCTCGGTCGGTGGCATCGTGAACCCGTACAGGATCATGTTCTGCAGGCCGGCTTGGGCGTTCGGTGTCTCCACGCCCAGGAACCCGCTCATCCGCCCGTACTCGCTCTCGAACGCCTCACCCATCTCGTCCTGGATCATCTTGGGCTTGAGGTTGATGGTCAGCCGTTCATCCAGGGTTGGATCAGTGCTCGCGATCGAGGTGCGGAACGGCGCCCCGGGAGTGTCGTTCACGGTGGTGTCTTCGACGAGCCGGTGGAAGTTCAGCGAGGTGTCGAAGATCTGCACCGTGCCGTTGAGTGCACCCTTCGTCGGGAAGGTGGTGCCGTAGGCGCTGTTGTACTCGCCCTGGCCCACGATCATCGGCTTCTGACCCTTCTCGAAGACTCCCTGACCGCCGAGGCTGGTGGCCTTGAAGGCGGTCTCGAGAGCCGCGACATTGAACGTCGGCGCCGGCGTGCCCGCCACCTTGATCTGCATGACGGTGCGGGTGTTCGGCCCGTACCCCGGCAGGGTCGCCGACGCGCCACCGGTGTCGCGGTAGTCGCCGTTGCCGGTGTAGTAGTCGTTGCGCGGGTCGCGTGCCGGGAAGGCCGCCGGCGCGTCGTTGTAGAGGATCAACGTCTGACCCGCGTACGCGGACAGGTCGACGACGACGTCGAACCGCTCGGCCGGTGCGACCAGCAGGGAGTGCTGGTCGACGTTGCCGGCGTTGAACACGGTCGGGTCGTTGACCCACGTCGTCGGGTGCGCAGGAACCTCGACCGGGGCCGGCAGGAAGCCGCCCTCGGTGCCCATGACGACCCAGTCCGGGCCCTCGGTGCCGGCGACCGGCGTCGGGAACACCGTGGCGTCTTCCAGGGCCGCCGTCACCTCGTCCGGGTTGAGCGCCACCTCGGTGCACGCCACCCCGGTCGACTCGGCGGCCGGTGCCGGGTTGGCCGCGTCACAGACCGTGCCGTTGGCGTCGACCGCCTGGTACAGCGACAGGTTGAGGAACCGGTCGTTGGCCGCGTTGAGGATCCGCAGCCGGTAGGCCTTGGGCTCCAGGGTCGTCTTCGGGTACGCCTTGCCGTTGACCACGGGGGTGTCCATGAACGCCTCCATGCCCATCGAGTTGTACGGCGTGCTCGGCATTAACTGCGGCTCGCACCAGCCCGCGTCGGGGTCGCACGCGGGATCGAAGTACGGGTTGTCGATCGGCGGGTACTCCACATTGGTCGTCGGCGGCCAGAACCAGGGCCCGTAGGCCCACCGGCCGTACTCGTTGACGCCGGAGGCGTCGCCGGGGTTCTGGGCGGGTGAGTAGACGTGTGGCAGCCAGAGGTTGCCCTCACCACCCCAGCGGGCGGTGTCCCAGGTCTCGTCCTGGAGGTCGAGCTGGGCCTGGTTGGGCACGAAGGTCTTGTCCTGGAAGACGAGGGACCTGGTGTCGGCAGGGCCCGGAATCGTCCCGGCGGTGATCAGATCAGCCTCGGTC
>JBHEPF010000042.1:0-3229 GCA_046260445.1 Dermatophilaceae bacterium
GAGCGGCCCGTCGCCTACCGACGCGACCCGGACACCTCGGCGATGCCGCCCGTCGAACCTCGGGAGGAGGACCGGCGCGGGCTCGGCTGGCTGTGGGGGGCTCTGGCGACGCTCGCTCTCGTCGGGATCATGTGGTTCGCCCTGACGAACCTCCTCGGCGGCGACGGGGAGGACGACGGTCCGGTGCTGGTGACGGTGCCCAGCGTCATCGACGAGACCATCGAGCGAGCCACGACCCAGCTCGTCAGTCTCGAGCTGCGGGTCGACCGGGTCGACACCGCCGACGACGCGCCTGCGGGGACCGTACTCGACCAGGACCCAGCGGGGGGCACCCCGGTCGAGGTCGGCTCGACCGTCCGGCTCACCGTCTCGGTCGGGCCGGGCGAGGTGAGCGTCCCGGACCTCATCGGGAGGACCGAGAGCCAGGCCCGGGCCGCGATCGTCGATGCCAGGCTCACCTTCGGCGGGACGTCCGACGTCGACAACTCGACCGAACCACGGGGGACCGTCGTAGGACAGAGCCCGTCGGCCGGAACCACCGTGGCGCCCGACACCGCGGTGTCGCTGCAGCTCTCCAGCGGCAGGTCCGAGGTGCCCAACGTCGTCGGGTTGACCTTGAGCCAAGCGCAGAGCGCCCTCGCCGACCGCAACCTCGAGTCCTCCGCGACGTTCCGGGAGAGCGCCGAGTTCCCCCAGGGCACCGTGCTCGAGCAGGACCCGCGCGAGGGGACGGTCGACCAAGGCACCACGGTGAACCTCGTCGTGGCGCAGGCGCCGACCCCCACCCAGGAGCCCCCGCCGCCCACCGAGCCGGAGCCTGAGCCGACCGAGGAGCCCACCGTGCCGACGCCGCCCGCCACACCCGGCGGCTGACTCAGGGGACGGCGACGCGGGCGGCGACAGCGGCCGCGTCGCGCACCAGCGGCGAAAGGCCCGCAGAGGCCTCGACCGCGGTGGTGCTCCCGCAGATCTCGAGCCAGTTCGCGAGCAGCAGGTGGCCGCCCTCGGTGAGGACGCTCTCGGGATGGAACTGGACGCCGTGCAGCGGCAGTTCCCGGTGGTGCGCCGCCATGATGATGCCCGAGGCCGTATGCCCGTTCGGCACGAGCTCGTCGTTCACCGTGTCGGGGTCGATCGTCAGCGAGTGGTACCGCGTCGCGGTGAAGGGGGACGGGAGGCCCGCGAGAACCCCGGTGCCCTGGTGCCGCACGAGGGAGGTCTTGCCGTGGAGCAGCTCCGGCGCCCGCCCGACCGTCGCTCCGGTGACGACTCCGAGAGCCTGGTGACCCAGGCATACACCCAGCATCGGTTGGGCGCGCTCGGCGCACGCCTCGATCATCGCCATCGACACCCCGGCCTCCTCGGGAGTGCCCGGGCCCGGTGAGACGAGCACGCCGTCGAACTCCGCACCCGCCTCGGGGCCGATCGCGTCGTTGCGGACGACGGTGCACTCCGCGCCGAGCTGCTCGAGATAGCCGACGATGGTGAACACGAAGCTGTCGTAGTTGTCGACGACGAGGATGCGCGTCGGGTCGGTGCTGGTCACCCCGCCATTGTCACCCACTGTCAGCGCGCCGCCGGCACGGTCGTGCGATACACCCGATGAAGACCGGCGCCTCAGCGGATCGGCGTGGCGTACTGCAGCCGGACCGCGCCGGAGTAGGCAGGAGCCTCGATGTCGTCGATGACCTCGACGCCGTAGCCGAGACCCGCTGCCTCGACGTACTCCTGGTAGATCTGGACACTCCGTTCGGTCTCGAGGGCCTTCTGGAGGCGCTCCTGGTTGCCGATGGCGGTGATGACGAAGGGTGGGGAGTACACGCGGCCCTGGAGGATGAGGGTGTTGCCGACGCAGCGGACCGCGCTCGTCGTGATGACCCGCTGGTCCTGGATCATCATCGCCTCGGCGCCGCCGCGCCAGAGGGCGTTGACGACTCCCTGGACGTCCTGCTGGTGGACGATGAGGTCGTCGACGGTGAGGCCGGGCGGGATCTGGTCCCCCCGCAGCGGCGAGTCGGTGAGCGAGACCGCGACTCCCGGGCCCGAGACTGCCAGGGTCCCGGCCTCTGCGGCCAACCGGTCCGCCTGCTCGACGATGCTCGAGATCGACTCGTCGCGAACGGTCCGCATCTGGGTGAGGGCGTCGACCTCCTCCTGGAGGCGGGTCACCTCACGGGCCCGGATCGTGCCGCGGCGGGTCTCGTCACGGATGACGTCGCCGAGACCGCTCGCGGCGGAGCGCAGGTCGGTCCCCTGTGCCGCACCACTGCTCGCGGAGAAGAGCGCCCCCGCCAGGATGGCGACGAGCGGCACGAGGATGGTCCAGACCGTCAGCTGGCGGGAGAGCCGCCACCGGGCGCCTGAGCCTTCCGACTCGACTGCCTCGGCGTTGGAGTCGGTGGCTGCCCCAGTGGGCAAATGGAGGTCCTCGACTGGGCTGTCGTCGGCGCGCGCCGGGTCCGCACCCGTAGGGGTGGGATCACCCGTGTGCTGCGCCATGCATCTACGCTAGGTGAGAGTGCCGGGAAGTGCCTACCCGGAGCACAAGAGTTGTCTCATCGATATGTGGCCCCAACGATCAGGAGTGAGCGTGCCCAAGTCCCGCGGACGCGACAAGCGGACCTCGACACCCCCGCCGGAGTTCAGCCCGAAGCCCGCAGCGGTCAACCCGACGTGGTGGGTGCCGGTCATGGTCGGCCTCATGGTGGTCGGCCTCGTCTGGGTCGTCACCTTCTACATCAGTCGTGAGCAGTTCCCCGTCCCCGCCCTCGGCCGGTGGAACCTCGGGATCGGGTTCGCCCTCATGCTCACCGGTTTCGGGATGACGACCCGCTGGCGCTGAGTCCCTTCGCTCCCCGGTGCCGACCGAGGACCACCCGTCACCACGGCGCGTCGACGACCACGCCGCGCTGCTGCGCATCACCGGTGATGACCCTTATGTCCGCTGGGGCGTACCCGACCCCCTCTCTGCCCCCGCGCTGTTCGTCCCCGGCGCGGTCGCGGTCGAGCGGCACGGTCGACGGCGCGGCTACTGGGTGTGGCCGTTGGACGATGCCCGCGACCCGACCGCTGCCGTCGGGTATGCGGTGCAGGCGCTGGTCGACGGAGGTCACCTCGAGCGTCCCGAGGTCGACTCCCTGAGCATCGCGCAGCCGTATGCGACGGTGGCCGCCGGTGTGGTCGACCTCGCCAGCGGCGGTGACTGGGACTGGATGTGGACCACGACGCC
>JBHEPF010000062.1:0-14958 GCA_046260445.1 Dermatophilaceae bacterium
TCCACTGTACCAGACCCACAAGGCCTGCTTTTCGGTGGAGACTGCCCTGGGGACCGGCCTACTTGGTGTGCGTCCTGCGCTGATGCGCTCGCACCACTTGGTGTCCGTTCCTCCCTCACGGGCTGACGAGATAGAACATTAGACGGAGCCCCGCGACGACGCCAAATCGGACCGCATCCCGGGCGTGTCGCTGCGGCCGCTGTTGCCGCATGCCTCGCGAAAAGCACTGCGAACAGAGCGATTTGGGTATGGTGACTCGTGCGACGAAGCTACGTTCGAGGTCGAACGGCGGCGAGGTTCTTCTTACCCTTGCGCAGCACGCCGGCCACCCCGTGGAGGAAGGCGTTCTTCCCGAGGACCTGGTCGGCGTCGCTCACCTTGGCTCCGTTGAGCGAGACCGCGCCGTCGCCCACCGCACGTCGGGCAGCGTTGCGCGACTCGACCAGACCCGTGGCCACGAGGGCATCGGTCACCGTGCCGCTGATTTCGACGGCGCCTCCGGGCAGCTCCGCGATGGCATCACGCAGGGTGTCCTCATCGAGGAGGGTGAGATCACCGCGGCCGAAGAGTGCCTCGGAAGCCGCCCGGGCAGCCTCGGCGGCCCGGAGACCGTGCACGAGCGTGGTCATCTCGGCGGCGAGAGCTCGTTGCGCGGTGCGCCGGAAGGGTTGCTCTGCCACCTGAGTCTCGAGCTCGGCGACCTCTGCACGGCTGAGGTCGGTGAAGACCCTGAGGAGCTCGATGACCGAGGCGTCCTCGATGTTGAGGAAGTACTGGTAGAAGGCGTAGGGCGTCGTCATGTCGGCCGAGAGCCAGATCGCGTTGCCCTCGGACTTGCCGAACTTCGTGCCGGACGAGTCGGTGAGCAGGGGCGAGGTCAGCACGTGCACCGCCGCCCCCTCGACACGGTGGATGAGGTCGACGCCCGCGACGAGGTTGCCCCACTGGTCGGATCCGCCGATCTGGAGGGTGCACCCGAGGCTGCGGTACAGCTCGAGGAAGTCGTAGGCCTGAAGGAGCTGATAGCTGAACTCGGTGTAGGAGATGCCCTCCTGGCTCTCCAGTCGAGCGGCGATCGCGTCCTTCCTGATCATCTGGTTGACCCGGAAGTGCTTGCCGACGTCGCGCAGGAACTCGAGTGCGGTCAGCGGTCCGAACCAGTCGAGGTTGTCGACCAGGCGGGCCGGGTGCGCGACCCCGGTCGAGCCGTCGAAGTCGAGGAAGGGCGCCACGAGGGCCTTGATCCGGGCCACGTTGTGGGCGGTCTGCTCCCGGCTCTTCAGGACGCGCTCCGCTGTGGCCTTCGGGTCTCCGATCTGGCCGGTCGAGCCCCCGACCAGGCAGATCACCCTGTGACCGGCCTGCTGGAAGCGGCGCAGCGCGACGAGCTGGACGAAGTTGCCGAAGTGGAGGGAGGGCGCCGTGGGGTCGAAACCGCAGTAGACCGTGATCGGCCCTTCCTCCAGGGCGGCCCGCAAGGACTCCTCGTCGGTGGTCTGCGCGATGGCCCCGCGCCACCTGAGCTCGTCGAGAACGTTCTCCCGAGTGCTCGACTGGGTGTCCGTCACTGTGCTGGCCGTCCTTGCTGTGTCAGGGTCCCTGCTGTCTGAGCGCGCTGCCGCGCGCCCGCCCGTATGCGGTGCGCGGCTAAGCCTGCCACGTCACCTCACGCCGGCGCCGCTACGGTCCATCGCCCAGCCGCGCCTGCCCGGACTCGAGGTCGAGGAGGCGCGACTTGAGACCCACGCCCCCCGCATACCCGGTCAACGACCCACCGGTGCCGATGACCCGGTGACACGGAATGACGACTGGAATCGGGTTGCGGCCGTTGGCCGCCCCGACGGCGCGGACAGCAGAAGGCCGCCCGAGCCGCTCCGCCTGGTGCCGGTACGACCGCGTCTGGCCGTACGAGATCTCGAGCAGTGCCGCCCAGGCAGCGCGTTGGAAGTCGGTCCCAGCCGGCCGCAGCGGCAGGTCGAAGGTCGTGCGCTCGGCGCGAAGGAATGCCGCGAGCTGCCTCCCCGCCTCGCGGAGGACGGGGTGACCGTCGAGGTCGACCGGCTCGCCCCAGGAGCCGTCGTCCGGGACGGCGTCTCCCGGATAGTGCACGGCGGTGAGGGCCACGTCGTCGCCGACGAGGGTGAAGTCCCCGAATGAGGTCGGTGCCACGGCATGCCGCAGGGGACCGGCGGCTCCGGTGACGAACGGGTGATCGGTCATCGGGATGCTCCTCGAGAGTGGTCGGTGGGGAGGTCAGGGGGGAGGTCGTTGATCGGATGCGAACCGAGCGCCCAGAGGTGCTGGACGGCGTAGGCCCGCCAGGGACGCCAGCGGTCGGCGCGAGCGGTCACCTGCGCCGGGGTCGCCAGACCGAGAGAGGCTGCGGCCGACAGGACACCGAGGTCGGCGTGGATGAACGCGTCGGGGTCACCGAGGCCACGCATGGCGATCGTGCCGACCGTCCAGGGCCCGATGCCCGCGATGCCGACGAGTGACTCGCGGGCCGTGGCCCAGTCGGCGCCCGGACCGAGGTCGAGCCCGTCCTCGAGCGCTGCAGCGAGGAGCCGAAGCGCGCGGCGGCGACTCTCCGGCATCCTCAGCACCTCGTCCCCGGCCGCTGCCCACCGACCCGACGTCGGGAACAGGTGGGTCAGGCCACCGAAGGGGTCGTCGACCCGTTCGCCCAGGGCCGCCACCAGGCGCCCGGTCGTGGTCCGGGCCGCAGCCGTGGACACCTGCTGCCCGAGGACCGCGCGGATCGCCAGCTCAGCCGGGTCGACGGTGCGCGGCACCCGCCGGCCAGGGCTCACGGAGACGAGGCCCCCGAGAACGGGGTCGTCCGAGAGCACGGTATCGACCGCGAGCGGGTCGGCGTCGAGGTCGAGCAGCCATCGCACGCGGTGCACCGCCGCGGTGAGGTCACGCAGGTCGGTGAGGTGGAGCATGCCCTCGACGTGCCGGTCCCCCGGTACCGGGGGCCGCACTGCGAGCAGGCCGTGGCCGCGCGGCAGCCGCAGCGTGCGACGGTAGGCGGTGCCGTCCCACTCCTCGACTCCTGGCACGGCTGTCGCGACGAGGTGGCCGAACAGCTGACGCGCCTCCAGCGGCGGGCGGAACGCCAGGCGCAACGGGATGCCGGTGTACCCGGCGGCCGGTGAGAGGAGGGGCATGCTGCGGGAGCGGGCCCGCAGCTCACGTGGGGGCACGCCGTAGACGGAACGGACCGTCTCGTTGAAGGCCCTGATGCTGCCGAAGCCCGCTGCCCACGTGACCTCGGACAACGGCAGGTCGGTGCGTTCGATGAGCGTGCGAGCGGTCTGAGCGCGCTGCGCGCGCGCCAGTCCGAGCGGGCCTGCGCCCACCTCCTCGCGCATGAGCCGCTCGAGATGGCGCGGGCTGTAGCCGACCGCGGCCGCGAGGGTCGGGACGCCCGCACGGTCGAGGAGCCCATCCTCGATGAGCCGCACGGCCCGGGCCACGACATCGGCCCGAACGTTCCACTCCGGAGAGCCCGGGCTTGCATCGGGCAGGCAGCGCTTGCAAGCCCGCAGTCCGTCGCCGTGGGCCGCTGCGGCGCTCGGGTAGAAGCGCATGTTGCGGGGTGCGGGGGTGCGAGCCGGGCAGGAGGGCCGGCAGTAGACGCCGGTCGACGTCACCCCCGTGATGAACTGGCCGTCGAAGCGGGCGTCCTTGCCCTCGACGGCTCGGACGCATCGGTCGTGGTCGCGATGCATAGGAGCCATCCTGCGGCATCCCGACCCGTGATACTGGCAGGAAACCGACACGGCAGTGGCCGGATGACCCTGAGGCCCGGGTCAGCGGCGACCTGGTCGGTACACCGACACCGTCGGCTCACCGTCGAGCCAGAACCGCCACGGGTATGCGGTGCCGTCGCCACCGGGTCCGCTCACCCCGACCCTGGGTCCGGTGCGGATGAGGTCGGGGTTCATCAGCTCAACGGGCCGCTCGAGTCGAGGCTCGACGGCCGGTCCGCAGACGTCGACGCCGTTGTCCTCGCGGCCGAGCCCGAGCGTGTTCGCGAGCCGGGCCGGGCCGCGGGCCCAGTTCCGCTCGCGGACCCCCTCCCGCCGGGCGGCAGCGATCTCATGGCCGGCCACGACCTCGCCGGCACGGAGCAGCACGGCCGAGGCCGCATCCTCGACGCCGGTGACGACGTTGGCGCACCAGTGCATCCCGTAGGTGAAGTAGACGTAGAGGTGGCCCGGCGGGCCGAACATCACCTCGGTGCGCACGGTGCGCCCTCGGAAGGCATGCGACCCCGGGTCGATGGCCCCCGCATACGCCTCGACCTCGGTGAGGCGCACGGTCACTCCGCCCGCGGTGAGGAGGCAGCCGAGCAGGTCCGGTGCGACGTCGAGGACAGAGCGGGCCAGGGCCTCGCGTGGAAGGCGACTCACAGCCGGGATGCGGCCCCGCTCGCCCACGGCCGTGCGTCAGCGAGCCGTGCCGACACAAGGGCGAGCTGCTCGCGAACCCGGTCCGGGGCCGTGCCGCCCTTGGCCGAGCGGGAGGCGAGGGAGCCTTCGACGGAGAGAACCTCACGGACACCGGGGCTCAGGTGCGGCGAGATCGCGACGAGGTCGGCGTCGCTCAGGTCCCAGAGCTCGATCCCACGGGACTCGCACTCGCGCACGCACTCCCCCGCGACCTCGTGGGCGGTCCGGAAGGCGACCCCCTCGCGAACGAGCCACTCGGCGATGTCGGTGGCGAGCGAGAAGCCCTGCGGGGCGAGGGACTCGAGCCGTTCGGTGTCGAAGACCATCGTCTCGACCATCCCGGCGAAGGCGGGAAGAAGGACCTCGAGGGTGTCGACCGCGTCGAAGACCGGCTCCTTGTCCTCCTGCAGGTCCCGGTTGTAGGCGAGCGGCAGGGCCTTGAGCGTCGTGAGCAGTCCGGTGAGATCACCGACGAGCCGGCCCGCCTTGCCGCGAGCGAGCTCGGCGATGTCGGGGTTCTTCTTCTGCGGCATGATGCTCGAGCCGGTCGAGTAGGCGTCGTCGAGCCTGACGAAGGAGAACTCCTTCGTCGCCCAGAGGACGACCTCCTCGGCGAGGCGGGAGACGTCGATCCCGGTCATGGCGGCGACGAAGGCGAACTCGGCGACGAAGTCGCGAGCGGCTGTCCCGTCGATCGAGTTCTCGACGGCCCGGTCGAAGCCGAGCTCGGCGGCCACCGCCTCGGGGTCGAGTCCGAGTGAGCTGCCGGCGAGCGCACCGGAGCCGTAGGGACTCTCGGCCGTGCGACGGTCCCAGTCCTGGAAGCGCTCGACGTCCCGGAGCAGCGCCCACGCGTGGGCGAGCAGGTGGTGGCTGAGCAGCACCGGCTGGGCGTGCTGAAGGTGAGTGCGGCCGGGCATGGCGACGCCGAGGTGCCGATCGGCTTGTCCGACGATGGCCGCGACGACGTCGAGGACGAGGCCGGAGACGATGCGCGCCCGGTCGCGCAGGTACATGCGGAAGAGCGTGGCGACCTGGTCGTTGCGGGATCTCCCGGCCCGCAGCCGGCCACCGACGTCGGGCCCGACGCGCTCGATGAGCCCCCGCTCGAGCGCCGTGTGGACGTCCTCGTCCTCCTCGGTCGGGACGAGCTCGCCGGAGGCGACGTCGGCCGCGAGCGAGTCCAGTCCGCGGAGCATCTCGGTGAGACTCGCGTCGTCGAGCAGGCCTGCCGCTGCGAGCACCCGCGCATGGGCGCGCGAGCCGGCGATATCGTATACCGCCAGCCGCCAGTCGAAGTGGGTCGACTTCGACAGGGCCGCCAGAGCATCGGCCGGGCCCCCCGCGAAGCGTCCACCCCAGAGCGCCATCCGCTCCTGCGGCGTGCCGTCCGTCACGTCGAGTCCTTCCTCGTCAGGCTCATGAGCAGGTCCGCGACCGCACGGCTCCCGTGCGTCCCGGTCGTGATGACCATGATCGTGTCATCCCCGGCGATGGTGCCGAGCACCTGGGGCACGGCACCGTGGTCGATCGCCGAGGCGAGGAAGTTCGCGGCACCGGGCGGGGTGCGCAGCACGACGAGGTTGGCCGTGGGCTCGGCGCTCACGAGCAGCTCCTGGCAGCGCTGCTGGAGTCGCTGGCTCACCTCGTGAGCGGCCGGCGCCGGGCGGACGGTGCGGTCGCCGCCCTCCCCGGGCACCGCATACACGAGCTGCTTGCCGACCCGGACCTTCTCGGCGCCGATCTCGACGAGGTCGCGCGAGAGGGTCGCCTGGGTGACCTCGATGCCGTCCGTGGCGAGCAGGTCGAGGAGCTGGGGCTGGGAGCGGATCGGCTGCCGGCCGAGGATCTCGATGATCCGCTGCTGGCGGGCGGTCCGGCTGGTCGAGATCGTCACGTCTGCTCACCGGCGCGGTGCTGCTCCACGAGCCAGGACAGCACCGCCTTCTGGGCGTGCAGCCGGTTCTCGGACTCGTCCCAGACGACCGACTGCGGTCCGTCGATGACCTCGGCCGTGACCTCGAAGCCGCGGTAGGCGGGCAGGCAGTGCAGGAAGACCGCCTCGGGATCGGCGTGCGACATCAGGTCGGCCGTGACCTGGAAGCGCGCGAAGGGGCTGGTCTCTCCCTGCCGCTCGGCCTTCTCCTTCTCCTGACCCATCGAGACCCACGTGTCGGTCGCGACCGCATCGGCGCCGGCCACCGCCTCGACCGGGTCGTCGGTGATGAGAACCGACCCGCCGTGGGCGGCAGCGAGCTCCTCGGCCCGGGCGAGGAGCTCGGGCCGGGGCTGGTGGCTCGCCGGGGTGGCGACCCGCACGTGCATCCCGGCGAGCGTGCCGCCGAGGAGGTAGGACTGCGCCATGTTGTTCGCGCCGTCGCCGAGATAGGCCAGGGTGCGCCCGGGCAGCTCACCCCGGTGCTCCTGGATCGTCATGAGGTCGGCGAGGATCTGGCAGGGGTGGAAGTCGTCGGTGAGGGCGTTGATGACCGGCACCTGCGCATACGCAGCCATCTCCTCGATCCGGTCCTGGCCGTAGGTCCGCCAGACGATGGCGACCGCCTCGCGGCCCATGACGCGAGCGACGTCGGCGATCGACTCGCGCACGCCGACCTGGGCGAGCTTGCCGTCGACGACCATCGGGTACCCACCGAGGTGGGCGATGGCGGCCGAGAAGGACAGCTGGGTGCGCAGCGTCTGCTTGTCGAAAAGCACCGCGACGACCTCCGGGCCGACGAGGCTGCGGTCGGTGAAGGGGGCGGACTTGATGCGGGCGGCCCGGGTGAGGATCTGCGCCTGCTCCTCGTGCGTGACGTCGTCGTCGCGGAGGAAGTGACGAAGGGGCATGGACGGGTCTCCTTCAGCGGGGGCCGGCGGTTGCGGTCGTGAGGGCTGTCTCGATGAGACTCGGCAGCGCGTCGACGAACGTGTCGATCTGCGCAGCCGTGACGATGAGCGGTGGGGCGAGCCGGATGGCCGACGGTGTCACCGGGTTGACGATGAAACCCGCCTCTCTGGCAGCCGTCGCCACAGCGGGCGCGATCTCGTCGTCGAGGGTGATGGCCCGGAGCAGACCCCGACCACGGACCTCCTGTATGCGGGGGTGCCGGAGGTCGGTGACAGCGGCGGCCAGGTGGTTCCCGACTGCCACGGCGTGGGCGAGCAGACCGGCGGACTCGATCGCGTCCAGGACGGCGAGCCCCGCCGCCGCGGCGAGCGGGTTGCCGCCGAAGGTCGTGCCGTGCTGACCCGGGGTGAGCAGGCCGCGGACGTGGCCGCCGAAGGCGAGGACCGCCCCGATCGGCACACCACCGCCGAGACCCTTGGCCAGGGTCATCACGTCGGGCCGCAGGTCCGCAACGTCCTGGAACGCGAACCAGTCCCCCGTGCGACCGACGCCGGACTGGATCTCGTCGAGCACGAGCAGTGCGCCGGTGGCGTCGGCGACCTCGCGGGCGACGCGCAGGTAGTCCGGGTCCGCCGGGATGACGCCGCCCTCACCCTGGATGGGCTCGAGGACGATGGCGGCGGTCTGCTCCGTGACCGCGGCACGCAGGGCGTCGGCGTCGTTGTAGGGGACGAAGGTGACCTGCGGGATGAGGGGCTCGAAGGGGGCCCGGTAGGCCTCCTTGCTCGTGAGCGCGAGGGCCCCGGTGGTGCGGCCGTGGAAGGAGCCGTTCGCTGCCACGAGGTGGGTTCGCCCGGTGCGTCGCGAGATCTTGATCGCGGCCTCGATGGCCTCGGCGCCGGAGTTGCAGAAGAACACGCCCGACCCCTCGGGTGCCCCGCTGAGGTCGAGGAGCCGCTCGGCGAGGGCGACCTGCGCGGGGGACGTGAAGAAGTTGGACAGGTGGAGCATCTCGCTCGCCTGCTTCGACACGGCCGCGACGAGCGCCGGGTGGTTGTGCCCGAGCGCGTTGACCGCGATCCCGCCGAGCAGGTCGAGGTAGCGCCGGCCGTCCGCGTCCCAGACGTAGCAGCCGTCACCACGGGTGAGGGCCAGCTGGGGCACTCCGAAGACGCCGATGAGGGAGCGGTCGTAGCGTGCCAGGAGGTCGCTCGACGCCGTCATGCCAGGTCCGTCGTCATCGCGGGTCTCTCCTCGGGGGCGTCGGGCAGGATCATCGTCCCGACCCCGGTGTCGGTGAACACCTCGAGCAGCAGCGAGTGCGGCACCCGCCCGTCGATGACGTGCGCCGCGGGGACTCCGCCCTCGACGGCGCGCACACAGGCCTCGAGCTTGGGGATCATGCCGGAGTCGACCGTCCCGAGCAGCTCGCGGGCGTGGCTGACCGGCAACCGGGTGAGGAGCGAGTCCCGGTCGGGCCAGCTCGCATAGATGCCTTCGACGTCGGTGAGGACGACGAGCTTGTCCGCACCGAGCGCGACGGCCAGGGCCGAGGCCGCGGTGTCGGCGTTGACGTTGAGGACCTGCCCGGGGTCGTCCAGGTCGGGGACGATGGTCGAGACCACGGGGATCCGCCCGGCCGAGAGGATGTCGTCGATCGCCGCCGGGTTGACCTCGGTGACGTCCCCGACGAGGCCGAGGTCGACCTCGACACCGTCTTCGAGCAGCCCCCGGCGTCGGCCGCCGAGGAGCCCGGCGTCCTCTCCCGAGAGGCCGACCGCGAGCGGTCCGTGGTGGTTGAGCAGACCGACGAGCTCTCGGCCGACCTGGCCCACGAGGACCATCCGGACGACGTCCATGGCCTCGGGGGTGGTGACCCGCAGGCCGCCCCGGAACTCGCTCTCGATCCCGAGTCGGGTGAGCATCGACCCGATCTGCGGGCCGCCGCCGTGGACGACGACCGGCCGCAGCCCCGCATACCGCAGGAAGGCGACGTCCTGGGCGAAGGCGGACTTGAGGGCGTCGTCGGTCATCGCGTTGCCGCCGTACTTGACGACGACGAGCGAGCCGTGGAAGCGCTCCAGCCACGGCAGCGCCTCGATGAGGGTGGCCGCCTTGGCCTGCGCGTCGGCGAGGTGAGGGTGGCGGTCCACGCGGTCGTCGCTCATGTCGAGTACGCGCTGTTCTCGTGGACGTAGTCGTGAGTGAGGTCGTTCGTCCACACCGTCGCCGTCTCGCTGCCGGCGTGGAGGTCGATCCGGATGTGGACCTCACGGTCGGAGAGGTCGACGAGCGAACGGTCCTCGCCCACTCCCCCGGCCCGGCACACCTCGACTCCGTTGATGCTCACGTCGAGGTCGTCGGGCTCGAAGGCCGCCTCCGTGGTGCCGACCGCCGCGAGGATCCGGCCCCAGTTGGGGTCGCCTCCGAAGACGGCGCACTTGACGAGGTTGTTGCGGGCCACCGAGCGGGCCACCTCGAGCGCGTCATCGACGCTCGCCGCGTCGACCACCTCGATGGCGATGTCGTGATGGGCGCCCTCGGCGTCGGCGATGAGCCGGCGGGCCAGGGAGGCGCAGACCTCGGTGACGGCCGCGGTGAGGTCCTCTCGAGAGACGGGTATGCCGCTGGCGCCCGAGGCGAGGAGCAGGACGGTGTCGTTCGTCGACTGGCAGCCGTCGGAGTCGATCCGGTCGAAGGTGACCGCTGTCGCGGCGCGCAGTGCGGCGTCCAGGTCCTCGGGCTGGGTCACCGCGTCGGTGGTGACGACGACGAGCATCGTCGCGAGCGCCGGGGCGAGCATGCCGGCCCCCTTGGCCATCCCACCGACCGACCAGCCCTCCCTCGCGATGGCGGCCGTCTTCGGCACGGTGTCGGTCGTCATGATCGCCGTGGCCGCGTCCGGCCCGCCGTCCTCCCCGAGGGCCCCGGCGGCCGCGGTGATCCCTGCCTCGATCCGGTCCATCGGGAGCAGTTCGCCGATGAGGCCGGTGGAGCAGACGGCCACGTCGCCGGCGCTCACGTCGAGTGCCTCGGCGACGAGCTCTGCGGTGCGGTGGGTGTCCTGGAACCCCTGGGCTCCGGTGCAGGCGTTGGCCCCACCGCTGTTGAGGACGACCGCGTCCACCCGGCCGTCGACGAGGACCTGACGGCTCCACGTGACGGGAGCTGCGCAGACCCGGTTGCTCGTGAAGACGCCGGCGGCGTGGTGGTCCGGCCCCAGGTTGCGCACGATCGCGAGGTCCGGCGTACCGGCGGCCTTGAGACCTGCCGTGACGCCGGCCGCGAGGAACCCCTTCGCGCCGGTGACGCTCATGGCGCGACCTGCAGGAGCAGGGACGGCGGGCCGGGGCGTGACGGTGTCGTGACGCTCATGACGGACCACCCAGCACGGGCGGGGTGACGAGGAACCCTTCACGACGCCAGATCCGCTCGGCCTCGTCGGCCTTGTCCACGGGGACGAGGATCCAGTCCGTCTCGTAGGTCGACGTCGTGAGGACGGTGATGCCCTTGGCTGCGAGCGGGTTCAGGATGCCGGTGAGGACCCCGACCATGGCGAAGTCGAGCGGGCCGGCGACCTCGAAGACGTGGAACGGCCCCTCGGTGCGGGTCCCGTCCGGGATGACGCGCTCGGGGCAGATGACCGAGGTCTCGGTGTCGGTGTGGGACACCGAGAAGATCACCGACCCCGAGCGCTCCCAGTCGACGTCGGTCCCGGGCGGGACCGAGGCCACGGCGTACGGGTCGGTGTGGTGGAGGATGTGCAGTCTCAGGGCGCTCACGGGGCCACTCCAGCGAAGGGCAGCCCGGTGGTCTCGTCCCACCCGGCTGCGAGGTTGAGGCACTGCACGGCTGCGCCGGCCGTGCCCTTGGTCAGGTTGTCGATGGCGGCGATCGCGATGACGCGGCCGGCATGCGGGTCGACGATCACCTGGACGAGGGCGCTGTTGCTGCCCACGACGCTCGCGGTACTCGGCCACATGCCCTCGGGGAGGAGGTGGACGAACGGCTCCGGCGCATACCGCTCGGCCCAGGCGGCACGGACCTGCTCTGGTCCGGCCCCGTCGGCGACGCGCGCGGTGCACGTCGCGAGGATGCCCCTCGGCATCGGCGCGAGGGTCGGCGTGAACGAGACCTGGGCCCGGGCACCGGCCGCGCGGGTGAGGTTCTGCTCGATCTCGGGGGTGTGCCGGTGCCCGCCGCCGACGCCGTAGGGCGACATCGCTCCCATGACCTCCGAGCCGAGCAGCTGCGGCTTGCGGGACTTGCCCGCGCCGGAGGTGCCTGAGGCGGAGACGATGGTGATGTCGGCTGGCTCGATGACGCCGGCCGCCAGGCCTGGAGCGAGCGCGAGCGACACCGCCGTCGGGTAGCAGCCGGGGACGGCGATGTGGCGGGCGCCTCGGAGCGAGTCGCGCTGGGCGGCGCCGCCGGCGAGGGCCAGCTCGGGCAGTCCGTAGGGCCAGTGCCCCGCGTAGTCGGTGTCGTAGAAGGCGGTCCATGCCGACTCGGCCTCGAGGCGGAAGTCGGCGCCGCAGTCGATGACGATGGCGTCCTCGTCGAGCTGCCCGACGAGCGCGGCCGAGTGACCGTGCGGGAGGGCGAGGAAGACGACGTCGTGTCCCTGCACGGACGCCGCCGTGGTGTCCTCGGTGACCCGGTCGGCCAGGGGCAGGAGATGGGGATGGATGGTGCCGAGCCGGGCGCCTGCGCTGCTTCCCGCTGTCAGCGCCCCGATCTCGATGTGCGGATGCTGCAGGAGCAGCCGGAGGATCTCACCGCCGGCATATCCGCTGGCCCCGATGACCGCTGCCTTCATCACGCTGCATGACTATACATCATGCAGCACAGTCATTCATGGCCTCCACCGGCGGTGTGCCGGATCGGAGACATGCGCGGGTCGAGCACACCGGGAAGATGGCCTTCGCCAGGACGTGGGCTGGATCGGGGACATCTGCGCCCTGGGCGCTCAGGCGAGCGGGTCGCTGCTCCCCCACGGCTGGAGGACGAGCATCCGGTCCCCGTCGGCCAGGCCGTCCTGCGCTCGCGCACGCAGTGACGCCGGGGTGTCCAAGCCGGCGCGGACGAAGCGCCCGGACCAGGCATCGAGCTCACCGGCCGCGAAGGCGAGGACGAGCGCCGTGACGTCGGCGGGATCGGTCCACTCGCTGCGCCGGCGGTGCGCGACCATCGCCTCGGTCATGTCTGTGCGCACCACGCCCGGCATGAGGTCGAGGCACGGGATGCCGGCGCGATGCGTGGAGCCGGTCAGCCGCGCCAGGGCGGTCTTGCTGAGGTTGTATGCGGTGGCCACCTGCCCCGCCCTCAGCCCGGATCCGCTGTTGAGGTTGACCACCCGCAGTCCGTCGGTGCCTCCGCTGCGCTCGCGCAGCGCCCGGCCGACCGCCCACGTCATGAGGTATGCGCCGCGCACGTTGACCTCGACGGTGCGCCACCACTCCTCCGGGTCGGAGTCGAGGAGCGGCACCTCGGTGTCGATGACGCCTGCGTTGTTGACGAGGACGTCGATCCGGCCGTGCCGCTCGAGGACGTCGGAGACCCATGCCTGCACGGCATCCCGGTCCGTGACGGGGGCGACGGTGGTCGACCCCCGCTCCACCGCATACCCCAGCGTCTCGAGGGCGTCGGCGATGTGTCGGCCGATCCCCCGCGAGGCGCCCGTGACGATGGCGGCGCGCGGGTCCATCAGCGCTGCACCGCCCCGACCGCCCGGCCGGCCTCGGCGACCGCGGCGTCGCGCAGGGCGGAGACCTCCTCCGTCGTGAGGGTCCGGTCCGGCGCCCGGAAGGTGAACCGATAGGCCAGCGACTTCCTCCCCGCACCGACCTGGCCGCCGCGGTAGACGTCGAAGAGACCGACCGACTCGAGCAGCTCCCCGGCGCCGGAGCGCAGCGCCGTCTCGAGCGCGGCCGCCGTGACCGCCTCGTCGACGACGAGAGCGACGTCGCTGTAGGCGACCGGCGAGGTGATGACCTGCTCCGCCTGCACCGTGGAGTCGGCCGCCTCGATGAGCAGGTCGAGGTCGAGCTCTGCCGCAACCGAGCGCGGGGGCGTCCCGAGGGCCGCGACGACCTTCGGGTGCAGCTCCCCTGCGTGTCCGACGAGCCGACCGTCCTCGAGATGGACCGCCGCGCACCGCCCGGGATGGAACGGCATCACGTCGTCCGCACTTTCGAGGCGGACCGGCACGCCGAGCGCCTCGGCGACGCTCGTCGCGAGGGCGATCGCGTCGCCGGGTTCGGCCTGACGGCCCTGGCCCCACCAGCCGGCTCGATCCCGGTCGCCCGCGAGCAGGATCCCGAGGTGACGCGGCTGGGCGGGGATCGCGTCGTGGATCGCCGCGAGCGTCTCGTCGTCCGGGAGCACCCCGACGTCCACGGTCGGTGCGGTGCGCTGCTCACCGTCACGCGCGACGACGAGCCCGACCTCGAAGAGGCCCACATCCTTGGTGCCTCGCGCGACATTGCGCACGAGCGCGTCCACCATGGTCGACAGGACGCTGATCCGCATGAGCGGCTGCTCGTCGGAGAGCGGGTTGGCGAGGCGCACCGTTCGTGTCCGCGCCTCCCTCGGGTCCCAGCCGAGGGCCGCGTGCCGGTCGTCGCCGACGAAGGGCGTGCTCCAGATCTCGGTGAGGCCCTGCCCCGCGAGCACCTCGGCGACGATGCGCCGCGCCCGCTGCCCGTGGGTGAGCCCGCGGCCGCTCGGTGGGGTCGGCAGGATAGAGGGGATCGCGTCGTAGCCGTCGATGCGCGCAACCTCCTCGACGAGGTCCGGCGCCGTCGTCAGGTCAGGCCTCCAGGACGGCGGTGTCACCCGCAGGCCGGTGCCCGAGGTCGTCGCGACCTCCTCCACCCGGCACCCGATCTCGGTGAGGATGCGGACGACCGTCTCGCGCGCATACGGGACCCCGACGAAGCGGGCCGGGTAGTCCGGGTCGAGATCGACCGTCACGACCGGGCGAGGAGTGCCGACGTCGGTCACGCCCGCGTCCACGCTCCCCCCGCCGTATGCGACGAGCAGCTGGGCGGCGAGCTCGGCGGCGGCGGGGGCCAGGTCGGGGTCGACGCCGCGCTCGAAGCGTTTCGAGGCCTCGGACGGCAGCCGGTGCCGCCGGGCCGATCGGGCGATCGAGACCTGCTCGAACGTCGCCGACTCGATGAGCACGTCGGTCGTGGCGTCGCTTACCTCGGTGGTGAGTCCTCCCATGACGCCGGCGATCGCGATCGGATGCTCCCCTCCGTCGGTGATGAGCAGGTCCTCTGGGTGCAGCGCGCGGTCCTGACCGTCGAGCGTGGTCATCCGCTCCCCGATTCGAGCGCGACGGACGACGATCGCGTCGCTCAGCCTGGCGGCGTCGAAGGCGTGCAGCGGCTGTCCGAGCCCGAGCATGACGTAGTTCGTCACGTCGACCGGCAGGGAGATGGGGCGCATCCCGGCCTCGACGAGCCTGGTCGCCATCCACCGCGGAGTCGGCGCCCAGACGTCGATGCCGCGCACGATGCGGGCCACATAGCGGGTGCATCCCGAGCGCCCCTTGATCGGCGCCTCGTCCTCGAGGCGCACCGCATACCCGTCGTCGTTGGCGGCCGGAGCGGCCTCGGTGAGCGCGTCGACCGGGTCGGTGAAGGC
>JBHEPF010000063.1:0-6111 GCA_046260445.1 Dermatophilaceae bacterium
CACCTGGTCGAGCATCTCGGCCCGCTCGTGCCGCATGGGGTGCAGCCGGGAGTAGTTGATCCCGGTGTGCAGGCACACGATCAGGCCCAGCTCCTCCGCCCGGGAGTACATCGGGTAGAGAACCCGGTCGTCGATGTCCACTCCGAAGAACGCCGGTTGCAGAGTCAGGCCGAGGAAACCACGCTCGGTCATCCGCGCTGTCTGACGGGCCATATCGGTGGGTCTGCTGTCGGCGATGTCCACGCAGCCGATGCCCTTGAACATGCCGGAATGCTGTGCGACGACCTCAGCCAGGGAGTCGTTCAGGACCTCCCCGTCCTCGCCGCCCTCGGACTCGGCGTGCATCACCGCTGCGGTGATGTCCTGTGCCCGCAGACTGTCCAGGAGACGCTCGAGGGTGCCGGCGTTCATCTTTTCCGTCAGCCCGAGGACGGCGTCATACTGCTCGGTCTGACGAGCCGGAGCGGAATAGGGGACGGGGCGACAGTCCTGCGGCAGCCGCACCCGGGCGTCGATGATGCTCATACGGGGATCTCCTTCGTTGATCGGGCAAAGCGGGTATCCGTGACGGGTTCGATCGCAAGCCGTACCGGTTCCGGGAAGGGGGCCTGCAACCTGGCGAGCAGGTCACAGCCCACCAACCGGCCCGCGAACTCGACGAACCGCTCCTGGACCTCGACACACGACAACCGCCCGTCGGGGCGGTACCAGTGCGCGACCCCATTGCACATCTCCAGCAGCGCAAGGCGCGTAACTCGGACATCAGGAAGCTCGAAGATGCCCGATCGAGCACCCCGGTCAAGGACGTCGGCGAACAACGACTCGTACGCGTCGCGCATCGCCACCAGTTGCGTGCGGGTCGAGACATCCAGCGAACGCACCTCCTGGTCGGTGACCTGCGCGGTGAGCGGGTTGACCGCTGAGAACCCCACGTGCGCCGCGGTCAAGACAGCCAGCTGCCGGGCCGGGTCGGCAGAGACAGCGACGGCCTCCTCACCTCCTTGGAGCAGGGCCGTCAGGCACTCCCGCATGATGGTGCTCAACAGCTCGGGCTTCCCCCCACCTGCGTGGTGATAGAGCGTGCCCGAGTTGATGCCAAGCACCGAGGCCAACTCGCGAATACCAGTAGCGGCAAACCCCTTCTCAGCGAACAGGCGCACCGCCGCTTGCTGCACGTCCTGCCTCGAAACCACCCAACGCCTCCATGCTCTCCACGGGACCAGCCGCCCCGTGCCCCGTAGCGGCAATACCCAACCTACCAATCCCAGTCAATCGATTGACTGGGAGAGGCGCAACCGCCGATCGCCTCTCGCCGGTCACCCGCCGAGTTCGCGGCGATATCCGGCTAAAAGGACGCACCGCATGGCGGCGCTGTGACTGTGCACCGCGTGGCAGAGCGCGGTGATCTCCATGCTGGGCCTCATCGACAACCTATTTCCGGTGGTTGTCCAGCGTGGCATTGGCGGGTATTCCTGTCTGAGCCAACCCATTGGTGCGTCGCGGGTCGCTTCTCGTGCGTCTCGTTGAACTCTCGACAGGTGTGACGCAGATCACTATCCTCGGCGTGGACGCATCCCGCGCCCGCTCCACTCAGTGTTAGGAGTACCTCATGGGGATTCGTCGACTCCGACCGATCGCGGCACTGTCCGCCACGGCCGCCCTCGTCGCCACCGGCGGCATCGCCGCCACCACCGTCGCTGCTGCGGCACCTTCGTCGTGCGGCACGCGCGTCAACAACACCATCGCCAAGCTCCTCGAGTGCGTCGAACTCGAAGGCGTGCGTGAGCACCAGGCCGCCTTCCAGGCCATCGCGGACGCCAACGGCGGGACCCGCGTCTCGGGCAGTTCGGGGTACGACGCCTCGGTGGACTACGTCGTGGAGCGTCTCGAGGCTGCCGGCTGGCAGACCACCATCCAACCCTTCGACTTCCAGACGTTCATCACCCTCGGACCAACGGTCCTCGAGCGGGTGTCGCCGCCTCCCGCGGGTCCGGTGGAAGCGAGCATCTTCAACTACTCCGGCAGTGGCGACGTCACCGCCTCGGTCACCGCCCTCCCCGCCCCGCCAGCGGACGCGACCCCGGGCTGCGAGGCCGCCGACTTCGCCGGCTTCCCCGCCGGAAACATCGCGCTCATCTCCCGCGGCGGGTGCACCTTCGCGAGCAAGGCGACCAACGCATACAACGCGGGCGCGTCGGCGGTGGTCATCTACAACAACGGGCCCGGCACGATCAACGGCACGCTTGGCAACGACTTCTCCCTCGACATCTCCGTCGTCGCAACGACCCAGGCGGCCGGCACGGAGCTCGCCTCGACCCCTGGTCTGGTCATGCGCGTCAAGACTGAGACTTTCCGCGGGATCGCGACGACCTACAACGTCCTCGCCGAGCTGCCGGGCAAGAACGGCGACAACGTCGTCATGGCGGGCGCTCACCTCGACTCCGTCAACGCCGGACCCGGGATCAACGACAACGGCAGCGGCTCGGCCGCACTCATCGAAGTTGCCGAGAACCTCTCCAAGGTCAAGCCCCAGAACACCCTGCGGTTCGCCTGGTGGGGCGCCGAGGAGTCCGGACTCGTCGGGTCCAACTACTACATCGCCAACCTCGCGCAGAGTGAGCTCGACAAGATCGCGCTCTACCTCAACTTCGACATGATCGGCAGCCCGAACCACGTCTTCTTCATCTACGACGGCGATGACTCCGACGGCGTCGGAGCTGGTCCCGGGCCGGCAGGCTCGGCGCAGATCGAGAAGACCTTCGAGGCGTTCTTCGAGTCCCGCAGCGAGCCCTACAAGGGCACCGACTTCTCCGGCCGGTCCGACTACAGCGCCTTCATCCTCGCCGGCATCCCCGCCGGAGGACTCTTCACCGGCGCCGAGGGCATCAAGACGCCCGAGGAGGCCGGGATCTGGGGTGGCACCGCGGGTATCGCCTACGACCCGTGCTACCACCTGGCCTGCGACACCTACGACAACAACAACAACCACGCGCTGGCCGTTAACTCCGACGCCGTGGCCTACGCGGCACTGTCGTACGCGATGAGCACCACGCTCATCAACGGCACCAAGTCCAAGGGCAACTTCCGGCCGCACGAGCACGAGCACGACATGGCCAGCTGAGCTGACCACCACCGTTGCAGGGCCGGAGTCTCCCGGGACTCCGGCCCTGTCAGGGTGCGCACACCTGAGGGGGCTCGTCAGACGAGTACACGCGACCACGTGGGCGGAGTCCGAGCCCAGGCGGAGTAGTCGCATCTGGGGTACGCCGCTCTACCCGGCGAAAAGGGCTAGATGGCTCGACGATATAGGCCCCGCCGCATGGATCCGATCAGCCTCGGGGTCGTCTCGGGCCGGGAGACATGGTGCGGCCCCGGCCCACCTCGACGACGGCCTCGTCCCCCTCCGCTGCGGGGGTGGTGAACTCGGGGGGTCGCGGCTTGCGCACATCGTGGATGGGCGTGCGCAGCAGCGACGCGGTGGCCCAGCCGCGGGTGAGGAGGTAGGCATCGGTGCCGGGCTCGTGATCGACGTCGATCTCCTCGTATGCCATGTGCACCCAGCCCTTCTCGCGCTCCTTCACCGCAGCCTGCACCGCACCGAACTCCGCCAGTCGGGCAGTTCGCATGCCGCGCAGCTCGCGGGCAGGGATATCGGGAACGTTGACGTTGAGGACGCGACCGACCGGGCAGTGCTCACTGACCCAGGCCAGGGCGACCCGACAGACCACGGTCGCGGTCTCCCAGTGGACCGGGTCGGCCGAGGCCATCGACGCCGCCAGGGCAGGGATGCGCTGCGTGGCAGCAGACAGTGCGGCTCCCACCGTCCCGGAGTGCAGGGTCGCGTGACCGGTGTTCGCACCCAGGTTGATTCCCGAGAGGACGAGGTCCGGCCGCTCGCCGAAGGCGCCGTAGCTCGCTGAGAAGACGATGAGTGCCGGCGCGGCTCGCACGCCCATCGCCGAGACACCCTTGGCCAGGCCTGGGGGCCTGCCGGGCGTGAGCTCGAGCCGCCCATTGATCTCGTGGCCGATGAGCGAGGCCGAGGCCCCGGAGTACTCGTGCGACGGTGCCGCGATGGTCACCTCGTGGCCTGCCTCATGGGCGACGTTGGCCAGCACGGCCAGTCCCGGGGAGTCGATCCCGTCGTCATTGGTCACCAGCACCCGCATCAGCGCAGCTCCTCGATCCTGACCTGAGCGGCGAAGCGCTCGATCTCCGTGCGTCGACCCGTGCCCAGCCCTCTGCGGGTGACGTTCAACGTGCCGGCGGCGGCTCCCAGGCGCACCGCGTGCAGGACCGGCTCGTCGCGGCCGAGGGCAACCGCGATTCCGGCCGTCATCGAGTCTCCGGTGCCTCGATGGTCGACAGGAACGAGCGACGGCGTGTGCACGAGCCACGAGCCGATCGCGCACTGGACCAGGGTGGGCTCGTCCGCACGTGAGATGACCATCGTCTCGACCCCGGCCCCGGTGAGCTCCCGGGCTGCGCGGCGCAGACTGGGCAGGGACTCGTCGGCGGCCAGCTCGACCGCGATCACCTCGTCGTGGGCCATCTTCAGCACCGCAGGCCGCTCACCGGCGACCGCGAGAGCGGCCTGGCCGGAGAGATCGGCGACGACCCGCGCGCCGCCGATCCGCAGATCGTGGGCCAGTCGGCGAAAGAAGCTCGGCGGAAGGACGTCGGCCGGCTGGGCACCGGTGAGGACGCAGACATCCGCTTCGGTGCCGGCGACCAGTGCCGCGCCGAAGAGCTCGTCGGTCTCGTGCCGCTGCAGCGGGCGGGCCGGCATCAGCGCGACCTCCACCCGCTCACCGCTGCGCCGGTCATGGACTTCTGCGGAGTTGCCCCCGCCAGACGCGATCGCTCTGACCTCTGCACCGTCCTTGGCGGCGAGCTGCTGCAGGATCGCGCCCGCCTCACCTCCGAACGGTCCGCACACCGTCACTCTGGCTCCGAGCGCCTTCGCCATCGAGGCGACCCACAGCCCTTGACCGCCGGGGTGCACGTGCACGTCTGCCGCGTGCTGCCCGGTCTCACCCTGAGCCTGCTCGATCTCCACCATCAGGATCGAGCTGGGAGCGACCACACACAGCCACGGCTCCGGGCCCATGACAGCCATGGTGACACCTTTGTGCCGGGATCGCTCCTGACCGGATTAGTCCATCTCGAGCGGAGGCGAATCGGAACGTGGAGCGGTCGAGGAATTCTGCGCGAACGAGTGATCGAGCACTCCATCGACTGCCGGCGGGTCCGGTCCCGCAACCTCGGGACCGGACCCGCACGCATCAGGCGGTCCTGACCACCCGGGTGCCGCCGAACTGGTCGTGCCACCCACGACGGGTGACAGTGTCCGAGTTGACGGTGACGGCGATGTAGATGACGGCGGCAAGGCTCGCCAGCCCCGCGATGGGGCCGCCCAGGATGGACAGGATGCCGATGAGCGAGATCGCGACCCAGGCGTTGCCCTGGCCTGCTCCAGGGTTGGATTCTGCCCGGACGCTGGATACGTAGAGCATCGCGCAGGAGAGGATCTCCTGACCCTTTGTGGGCGAAAGGGGTCAGGATGACGCGCCTCGGCAGCGTGCACCAGGTGGCCACCGTCTTGATCGAGTTCGTGTCTGCGAATCAGCCTCCTCCGGTCGAGGACAACGCCGCACCGCCCATAGGGCTGTTGTCGCGGGCGGTTGCAAAACTGCACGGTGACGACGCTCGTCCAGATTGAGCGCCGTCGACAAGTGCGCCTGTGGAGAGGAGAGGGCGAGTCGAATGGACCGCTCCCACTCATCGCCTTCGTTGCCGCGCTACGCACCGGCCGGTTTCGGCTGGTCGCGTGGACCGCAAGAGTCGCACGATTGGCTTGGGCTCTGGCTCGGTCTGGCTGCCGGAGTAGGCCTCCGATCCAGGTGTCGCTTGGGGTGCGGTCGTGCTGATCGGCGAGCCATGTTCGTAGCGGTCGCCGAGATCGAAGCCAGTCGCCAGGCCAGTCTCGTGACGCTTCAACGCAGCTGGGCTATGGACGGGTATCGCTCCTGGCCTGCGCGCCCTGGTTGCGGCCACGATCCTGGTGACGCCAGATGTATACGACCGCCCCGCAGCCACACTCCTTGCTAG
>JBHEPF010000114.1:0-7981 GCA_046260445.1 Dermatophilaceae bacterium
CAGCTGGTTGATGAAGATCGCAGTGGTGCCGGTGTTGCTGATGGTACCGGTGAGCTTGCGCAGCGCCTGGCTCATGAGCCGGGCCTGGAGGCCGACGTGACTGTCGCCCATCTCGCCCTCGATCTCGGCGCGCGGCACGAGTGCGGCGACGGAGTCGATGACGATGACATCGAGGCTGCCGGAGCGGATGAGCATGTCGGCGATCTCGAGCGCCTGCTCGCCGGTGTCCGGCTGGCTGACGAGGAGGTTGTCGGTGTCGACACCGAGTGCCTTGGCGTATACGGGGTCGAGGGCGTGCTCAGCGTCGATGAAGGCCGCGATCCCGCCGGCCTTCTGCGCATTCGCCACCGCGTGCAGCGCCACCGTAGTTTTTCCACTCGATTCCGGTCCGTATATCTCCACGACCCGGCCCCGTGGGAGCCCGCCGATGCCGAGGGCGACATCGAGTGCGATCGAGCCGGTCGGGATGACCTCGATCGGGGGGCGGATGTCGTCGCCGAGGCGCATGACCGCGCCCTTGCCATGAGCCTTCTCGATGTGGCCCATGACGGTGGAGAGCATCTTGAGCTTCTCCTCCTGGTTGGCGTTGCTGTCGACGCTGCGGAGCGCGCCGTTGACAGGTGCAGGCGTACGTGCCATCTCTGCCGTCTCCTTCGTGTTCGAGGTCGGGTCACGTCCACCTTCGACCTCACAGCGGTGGCGAGCGGACGTTCTCTGCTGTCAGGTCAGACGCTATGCGGGGGCACTGACAGCCGTCTCACTGCTGCCGGTGGGCTGTGGACGACACGCCGTCAGGGCCCTCGCGTGGGGACAACACTACGACGAACACATGTTCGATCGAGCCCGACACGCCGCCGCGTCGCTCTGCCGCACACGCTCAGGTGAGCAGCAGCCGTGAGATCCGTCGGCTTGCCCCCCAGAGCCCGAGCACGGTGAGCCCGGTGAGGTAGGCGGCGCTCCCCAGCAGCCCCCAGCTCACGTCGCCGAGGAGCAGCCCGCGCTGGATCTCGACGCCGTGATAGAGGGGCATGAGCTGGACGAGCCAGCGGATCGACTCGGGGTAGACGGCGAGCGGGAAGAACGTCGCGGAGAACAGGAACATCGGCTGGATGACGAGGTTGATGAACTCGAAGTCCTTCCATGACGTCATGAACGTCGTCGCCCACATCCCGACCCCGGCGAACGCGGCCCCGATGAGCAGCGCGGCCGGGATGGCGAGCACCGCCCACCACGACTGCACGAACCCCAGGGCGAGCGCGACGCCGAAGAAGATCGTCGAGTACGTCCCGCCCCGGATGAGCGACCAGAGGATCTCGCCGACGGCGATGTCCCACGGCCGTGCCGGGGTGGCGAGCATCGTGTCGTAGGTCTTGGCGAACTTCAGCTTGAAGAAGAAGTTGTAGGTCGTGTCCGCGATCGCGCCGTTCATCGCCGAGGCGGCGAGCATCGCGGGGGCCACGAAGGCGGCATACGTGACGACCGTGCCGCTGTCCGTCGTGACGGTCTGGACGAGCGCGCCGAGCCCGATTCCGATGGAGAACAGGTAGAACACCGGCTCGACGAAGCCCGAGAGGAACAGCCACCACATCCTCCGGAACGCGACCACGTCCCTCATCAGGACGAAGCGCCACAGCGCGTACCCCACCATCTACGGCACCATCCGCTGCTGCATGGCCCGGCGGGCGATGACGGCACCGACGATGATGTATGCGCCGAGCACTCCCATGTGCACCCACCACAGTCCTGGGACGGGTCCGCCGAGGAACGCGGCGCGGCCGAGCTCGATGCCGTGCCAGAGGGGTGTCGCCCAGGCCACCGGCTGCATCCACACCGGCAACTGCTCGATGGGGAAGAAGGCGCCGGAGAAGAGCATGAGCGGCGTGACGACGAGCCGGAAGACGGCGGAGTAGATCGAGTCGTTGTCCGCCTTGGCCGCGATGATGAACAACGGCGTCGAGAAGGCCATGCCGGTCAGCACCGCGATCGGAACGCCGAGGAGCGACCACCAGGAGCGCACCCCGCCGAAGAGCGCCGCGATGATCGTGAACGCGAGCGCCGAGGTCGCGACGTTGAACGCGATCATCAGCCAGTGCGCTCGCAGGGTGTCTCCCACCGAGTGCGGAGCGTTGAGCATCGCCCGGTAGAACTGGTTCCACTTGACGAAACCCATGACCGGCCAGGTGGACTCGCCCACCGCCGTCTGCATGGCGGTGACCATGACGAGCCCCGGGACGACATAGAGCAGGTAGGGGATCCCGTCGACGCCACCGCTGGCCGAGTCGACGAGGCTACCCACGCCCAGCCCCATCGACGCGAGGAAGAGCACCGGCAGGAGGAACCGCGAGATGAGGACCCCCCGCAGCGTCCGCCGGAACAGCAGCCAGTGATAGCCGAGCAGCACCGAGGTCCGCTCGAGCATGCCCAGGTCGCGCCGCGGCCCCGCGGCCAGGCGGGAGTCGCGCGCGTCTGCCGCAGCAGTCGGCACCGACGACGCGCTCATCAGTCGACCAGGGTCCGGCCGGTCAGGGTGAGGAAGACGTCCTCGAGCGTCGAGCGTCGCACCAGGGTCGAGAGCGGCTCGACCCCACGCGCGTGCAGAGCCGACGTGGCCGCATCGCCGTCCCCCGCATACAGCAGGATGCGGTCGGGGAGCACCTCCATGCGGTCACCGATGCCGTCGAGCGAGTCCGCGTGGTCGGCATGGTCGTCGGTGTCGAAGCGGACCTCGACGACCTCGCGCGTCGAGTAGCGCGCGATGAGGTCGCGCGGGCTGCCCTCGGCGGCGATCCGGCCCTTGTCCATGACGACGAGCCGGTCGCACAGCTGCTCGGCCTCGTCCATGTAGTGCGTCGTGATGATGAGCGTGACGCCCTGGCGTTTGAGCCTGAACAGCCGGTCCCAGAGGACGTGCCGGGCCTGCGGGTCCAGCCCGGTCGTCGGCTCGTCGAGGAGCAGCAGCTCGGGGTTGTTGATGAGGCTGCGGGCGATGACGAGCCGGCGCTTCATCCCTCCGGAGAGCGGCTCGACCTTGTCGCGGCGACGCTCGGTCAGCTGGGCGAAGTCGAGCAGCTCGGTCGCGCGCTCGCGCACCTCGGACCGGGTGAGCCCGAAGAACCGCCCGTAGACCCAGAGGTTCTCCTCGACGGAGAGCTCCTCGTCGAGGAGGTCCTTCTGCGGACAGTTGCCCAGCCGGGCCCGGATCTGCGGGCCGTGCGTCACCGGGTCGAGCCCGAAGATCCGCAGCTCGCCCGACATCACCGGCGAGACCCCGCCGATCATCCGCATCGTCGAGGACTTGCCCGCACCGTTCGGCCCGAGGAACCCGAAGGACTCGCCCTTGTGCACCTCGACGTCGATGCCGTCGACCGCGGTGAAGTCCCCGAAGCGTTTGGTCAGGTCACGCGCGGTGAGCAGGGCGGTGTCGGTCACGACTCGGGTCGCCTAGAGCCGAACGCTGACGCTGAGGGGAAGGTCGACCACCGATGAGCCGATGCGAAGCGTGTACTCACCCGACTCCATCTGCCACCCGTCGCTCCAGTACGCGAGATCCCGGTCGCGGACCTCGATGACCGTCCGAGTCGTCTCCCCTGGTGCAAGGCGCGCGACCGCGTGGGCGACGAGCCACCGCACCGGACGCTCGACATCGGAGTCCGGGCGCTCCGCGTAGATCTGCACGACGTGTTTGCCGTGGCGGGCTCCCGTGTTGGTGAGGACCACCGTCACCTCGGCGACCCCGTCGACGAACCCGGTCGTGGCCGCTTCGGTCACTTCCCAGGTGGTGTAGCCGAGGCCGAAGCCGAACGGGTAGGCAGGCTGCACCCCGGCAAGCAGCCAGGCGCGGTAGCCGATGTGGATGCCCTCGTCGTAGCGGACGACGCCATCGACCGGGGTCACGTCGATCACCGGCACGTCGTCCTGGGTGGCGGGCCAGGTCGTCGGAAGGCGACCGCCCGGCTCCCGCGCGCCCGAGAGCACGTCGGCGACGGCGTTGCCGTACTCCTGACCACCGAAGTACGTGAGCACCACAGCGGCGGCATCGTCCCGCCAGGGCATGACCACCGGCGACCCCGCGTTGACGACCACCACGGTGCGGGGGTTGGCTGCGATTACGGCACGCACGAGGTCGTCCTGACGTCCGGGCAGGGCGAGCGAGGTGCGGTCGAAGCCCTCGGACTCGACGGCCGAGTTCGTGCCGACGACGACCACCGCGACCTCCGCGCGCGCGGCCGAAGCAGCGGCGTCATCGATGAGGCGCTGCGCGTCGAGCGCTGCGGGCTCGGTGCCGATGGTGATGCTCATCGGATGGCGCAGGGCATCCTCTCCCCGCGCCGGCACGAACTCCACCCGGATGCGGCGCGTCACGCCGGCCTCGAAGGCCACGTCCGCCGACACCACGGGGGGAGCCAGCAGCGCCGCCCCGTGGTCGGTGCTGTCGCTGTGCGACTCCGCCTCGGTGAGGAGGTCGCCGTCGACGAGGACCCGACCGGACCCCACCGCCGCGAAGCCGATCCGCACGGACTCGGAGTCGACCGGGGTGTAGTCCGTCTCGAAGTCGAACCGGTACATGTCGGCGATCGGCGCAGCGCCGCCGAAGTACACGAGGGCGCTTGCGAGGCGATCTTCAGCGAAGATGACATCGCCGTCGACTCCGCGCATCTCGACCCGTGCTCCCTGACCGCCCGTCACGGGGTTCACCATGGATCCTGGGCTGAGCTCGCTCAGTCCTTCCTGCACGATGGCCCCGAGCGCGAAGGTGACATCGCTCTGCGGGAAGGCGGCCCTGATGCCTTCGAGCGGCGAGACGACACGCTCCGGCACCACGGTCGCACTGCCGCCACCCTGGGTTCGAGCGTGCTGGGCGTTGTGACCGATGACCGCGATGGAGGCGGGCGCCCGGAGCGGCAGGATGGCGTCGTTGCGGACGAGCACGGTGCCCTCGGCGGCCGCCTCCCGCGCAAAGGCGAGACCGTCGATCGAGTCGACCACCGGGCCGGCGAAGTGGGCGAAACCCTCCAGGGCCCCGACCCGCGCAGCGAGCAGCAGGATGCGCATCACCTTGCGGTCGATGACCTCCTCGGCGATCTCGCCGCTGCGGACCGCCGCGACGAGCGCCTCTCCCCACGGCCCGTCTGGGCCGGGCATGACCAGATCCTGTGCGTGCGAGGCGCTGGCAAGACTCCGCACCGCGGTCCAGTCGCTGATCACGACCCCGTCGAACCCCCACTCATCATTGAGAGGGGTCTCGAGGAGGTCGTTCTCTGTGGCGGTGGCACCGTTGACCGAGTTGTAGGCGCTCATGACCAGCCACGCGTGCGATCGCACGATCGAGTCCTCGAAGGCCCGCAGGTACAGCTCGCGGAGCGCTCGATCCCCCACGATGACGTCCGCGGTGAACCGCTCGGTCTCGAAGTCGTTCGCGACGTAGTGCTTGGGCGTGGCTCCGACTCCGTTGCGCTGGACGCCGTCGACGTATGCGGCGGCCAGGTTCGCGGTGAGGAGCGGGTCCTCGCTGAAGGCCTCGAAGTGGCGCCCGCCCAACGGTGAGCGATGCAGGTTGATCGTCGGCCCGAGGACGACGTCGACATTCTTGCGACGGGCCTCGATGGCGGACATCGCCCCGTAGGTCTCGGCGATCGAGGTGTCCCAGGCCGATGACAGGGCGCTCGCGGACGGGAGGTTGAGGGAGGGAGAGCGCTCGTCCCACAGCTCGCCGCGCACTCCGCTCGGCCCGTCGGAGACGAGAATCCTGCGCAAGCCGATCTTCTCGAAGGGCCACGTGGTCCAGAAGTTACGACCGGTCAGAAGCTGCACCTTCTCTTCGACGCTCAGCTGCTCCAGTCGATCGCGCA
Source organism: Dermatophilaceae bacterium (assembly GCA_046260445.1). Taxonomy (GTDB): domain Bacteria; phylum Actinomycetota; class Actinomycetes; order Actinomycetales; family Dermatophilaceae; genus F2B08. Next base: position 5,850 of record JBHEPF010000114.1, read on the forward strand.
GGGCTCGTTCGGTCGAGGGGTCGATACTCATGAAGCCTCCAGTTGCTGTGGTGGTGCGCGTTCGTGGACTGCGGCCCGCACGGGCCGATGTCAACGCCGGTGCGGCTCCTCGCGGCCGAGCCAGCGGCTCTCGGGGACCTCGAGGTCGCGGACGAGCGCGAGCCAGACCTGACGAGGTGGGTCCCCCGACTCCAGGGCCTCCTCGGCGGTCCGGTCGCCGAGCGCGGCGAGCACGTGCGAGTGGGCCAGCGCCTGCGCCGGGCCGTCGCCGAACTCGTCACGCATGAGCGTCCAGAACTCCGAGATCCACATGGACAGCGATGGTATGCGCTGCCCGCCCGATCCTCCGCCACACCGAAACCGACGCAGAAAGAACACCCCTGGCCCGTCACAACAGTCGCAAGAGGAACGCCAGCCCCACCGGAGCAGCGGGGCGGCTCAGAGCCGGTGCAGCTCGGCGGGCGAGAGGTCGCCGAGGCCAAGGATCTTCGGGGTCCTCGGACCCTCGGCCCGGAAGTCGCGGCCCAGTGCGACCGAGGCGATCTGGATGACGCCGTCGATCGTCGGGGTCGGCACCCCGACCTGCTTGGCCAGCTCGGACATGAACACCATGCCGTAGGGAACGTCCTCGGTGAGGTAGCGGAAGTCGAGGGTCGAGGGCGCCTGCGACGTCGCGAAGCCGATGCCTTGGCTGTAGCCGGTCGCGTACGTCGCGTCGCCCATGTATCCCTGGCGGAACCCGAGCTCGGGCTCGGAGAGCAACGACACCCCGAGGGCCTCGGCGAGCGCGAGGCGCTCCGTGTCGACGGCCTCGATGAGCCTGGCGGAGGCCGCGGTGACGCCGTCGGTGTAGAAGAGGAAGTCGCCGCCCGTGTTCTCGATCCGGCTCGCGTTCATGAGCATGATCGCCGGGTGGATGACGGGGTTGCCGTTCTGCAGGGTCGTCTGCAGGACGTTACGGGCCGGCTCGACCTGCGGCCACACCTGCCCGAGTCGCTCGATGATCCGGTCGGTGCCACTGCTCGGCAGCGCGGCCACGAACAGCCCGGAGATGACCCGGGTCGTCACGCGGACGACCCCGGGCTCGACGAGCCGGCAGCCGTAGGGCAGCGTGCTCGTCTCGCCGATGAGATAGGTGTCGTCGAGAACCTCGAGGCCGAGGGTCTGCTTGAGGACGAGCGCGCCGTTGCACGCACCCGGCACGAGCACGACGGGGACATCGGGCTGGAGCTTCCCGCGCAGCGCCTCTCCGAACGGCACCGTGCTGTAGGCCGGGCCGATGAGGAGGATGAGCTCGGTGCCCTCGAGAGCGGCGTCGAGGTCGTGCCCGGCGTACCGGATCGGCACCGTGCCCTCGAACTTGACCCGGCCCTCGATGGTTTTCCGCTCGGCGATCATGGCGACGTTGTCGGGGAAGCCCTCGAAGTCCCACATCGCCACCTCGTGGCCGTTGGCGGCCCATTCGAAGGCAGCGGCGGTCGCACCGTTGCCGGAACCGAGGATCGTGACGCGCATCGAGAGCTCCTTGCGAGCATCGGGGACGGGAGGCCTCTACCCTGCCACGCGCACCAATCGGGCAATAGGGCGGTTGATGCCCCGGCACCAACCGCCCTATTGCCAGGGTTTGTGCGGGGGCCTGTGCCGACACCGGTGCTCTGTCGGTGCAGGGTGAGAGGCTTGCCCGGATGACCAGCGACGACTCCGCGCCGGTCGGGACGGTCACGGTCCAGTCAGCCACGGCCGACGGTCCCGACGTCCTCGAGCGCTTCTCCCCTGCGACGGCCGAGTGGTTCCGCAGCAGCTTCGCCGCGCCCACGACCGCTCAGGTGGGCGCCTGGACGGCGACGAGCTCGGGCCGGCATGCCCTCGTCGTCGCGCCGACCGGCTCGGGCAAGACCCTCGCCGCGTTCCTCTCCGCGATCGACCGCCTCGTCGCGGAGCCACCGCCCGAGGACCGTATGCGTCGGTGCCGCGTCCTCTACGTCTCACCTCTCAAGGCGCTCGCCGTCGATGTCGAGCGCAACCTGCGCAGCCCGCTCATCGGCATCGGCCACGCCGCCCGCCGCCTCGGTCTGCCCGACATCCCCGACATCACGGTCTCGGTCCGCTCCGGCGACACCCCGCCGGCCGAG
>JBHEPF010000137.1:0-4342 GCA_046260445.1 Dermatophilaceae bacterium
TTGATGTCATAGTGACGTCATGGAACTGTCACCCTATCTACGGGCGATCGCCGACGACCTCGAGAAGGTCACGGCCCTCGCCGACGAGTCGACGCGCTCGGTTACGGGCCGCCTCCTCACCGCGCTCGAACCGAGCCTGCAGATGGCGCTCGTGCAGGCCGTCTCGGACGCCGTGGCGCTTGTGAGCGCAGAGCTAGACGGCGTCGTCGCGGTCGTCCGGATGGAGGGCCGCGACCCTGTCATCGCCGTCGAGCACACCGGCGAGTCGCAAGCGCATCAGCCGCCCGCGGAGGACGAGGGCGACGACAGTGCCCGCGTCACCGTGCGTCTCCCCCAGGCCCTCAAGCAGCGAGCCGAGGCCCGGGCGGTCGAGTCCGACCAGTCGCTCAACACCTGGATCGTCCAGTCCATCCGGCGTTCGACCCGCGAGGACGCCTTCATCCCCCCGTTCGCGCGACCTCGTGTTCCAGGATCCCGCCGCGTGACCGGCTGGGCCTGAGCCACAACCACGTCGCCACCGCACCCATCTGGAGAACGACCATGACCACTGCCACGACCACGACCCGCTCGCAGGAGCTCACCGACATCGGCGCTCTGCGGCTCAAGAACGAGCGCGGCGATGTACGCATTCGCTGCACGACGACGGACGGGACGGCCCGCGTGCATCTCACTGCGCACGGCGATGTCGACCTTGAACCGGTCGAGCTACGCAACGACGAGGGCACCCTCGTCGTCGACATCCCCACCCTGCTCGAGGCGGACGGCCCGCCCGGCTTCACCTTCCGCCTCGGTCCGCTCTCGCTGGGTTCGATGGGCCAGGGCTCGACCGCCGTCGATGTGGAGATCGAGCTCCCGGGCGGGGCGGACATCTCCGCACGGACCAAGCTCGGCGACATCAGCGTGGCAGGCGAGGCGGGATCGGTATCGGCCCGCACCGGCGCCGGCGACCTGGCCCTCGAGAACACCGGGCGGGTCCGGCTGGCCGCCGGCTCCGGTGACGTGTCCGTACGGTCATGTCACGGCGGCGACATCACGACGGGAGCGGGTGACATCTCGGTTGACGAGGCTCTCGGTGCTGAGCTGCAGTGCCGGGCCGGTGCCGGAGCTGTCCTTGTCCGCCACGACCGTACCGACAAGCTCTCCGTCGTCACGGGGTCAGGTGACATCACGGTGCACCTCGCCCAGGGGTCCCTCGAGTGCCGTTCTGGCACAGGAACCGTCGAGACGGTCGTCCCCAGAGGGATCCCGGTGTGGCTCGACCTCACGAGCGGCACGGGCCGCGTCACCAAGGACGTCGAGTCCGTGGGCGCTCCCGACGAGGGCCAGCCGCACCTCTCGGTCCGCGTCCGCACGGGCGTCGGGAACGTCGACGTGCACCACTGACACGCCAGATGCGACGGTGGGGCACCTGGCAGAGTGAGGTGCCATGAGGCTGCTCACCACCTATCGCGCGACCGGCGCCGACCTGCCCCTCCATGACCCGACGCCGGCGCACCCGGGTGTCGCGATGGAAGGATACTTCTGGCGCGTGACGGTGCCCGAGACCGGTCAGTCCGTCATCGCTCTCATCGGCGTCAACCAGGGGCCACGGGGCGCGTGGGCGACTCTGGGACTGGCCGGCCACCCACAGGGCTCGCTCGCCGTCGCCGCCCACGAGGGCGCCACCGCCGATCCGCGCCGGCTCGGGGCGGTCGCCGGTACGGCCTTCGTCGCCAACGCCCGGAGCGTCCGGGTCGATCTCGGCCCCGACCATCGGCTCGCCCTCACGGTCACGGATCCAGCGCAGTGGCCCGACCGACGACTGGGCGGCTCCAGCGTGTTCCACTCGGTCCCTGCTCTCAACCAGTACTGGCACCCGTGGCTTCTGGGCGGTAGAGCGATCGGGCATGCGGTCCTCGCCGGCGAACGGGTCGAGCTCACCGGCGGTCAGGTCTACGGGGAGAAGAACTGGGGTAGAGAGGGATTCCCGGAGTCGTGGTGGTGGGGCCAGGCCCACGGCTTCGCCGAGCGAGAGGTCTGCGTCGCCTTCGCGGGCGGCCAGGTCAGCGCCGGGCCGCTGCGGACGGAGGTGACGGCCGTCGTCGTGCGGATGCCAGGTGGTCGGGTGCTCCGCTGGGGCAACCCCGGCACCTCTCCCGTGACCGCGCTCGTCACGAACCACACCTGGCGGCTGCGGGGTCGGCTGCTGCGCCCGGACGGTCTCTGGCGGGTCGAGGTCGACGGCTCGGCCCCCCTCGAAGAGGCACACGTGCTGCCGGTGCCGCTGCCCTCAGAGCACCGCAACATCGCCGGCGCTCTCGAGCACCTCGGCGGCCGGATGCAGGTCAGAGTCACCCGGCAGTCACCACGATCACGGCGTGCCGAGCTCGTCTGGGAGGGGGTCTCCCACGTCGCGGGGCTCGAGCACGGCAGTCTCGCCCTCGCTGCGCACGAGATCGCTGGCCGCGGCGGGGCGGCTGAGGCCACACACGCTCCCCCAATGCGTCGAACCCCTCACTGACCGCGCGGCGCCTTCAGAAGGGCGGCGGGGTCTGCGCCGGCGGGGTCGGTGCGTGCCTGTCGGGATGGGCCCGGCGGGTCTTGCCCTTGCCCTGGCCCTTGATCTTGATCTTGATGGTGTGTTCGTGCGTGGGGAGGTGGTGGTCGATGCGGCATCCCTGCCGGCTCTGCTGCTGGCGGCGCGTGGCGGCCTGATCGGCTGCTGCAGCGTGCCTGTTGCGGACGGCGTCCTCGATGTCGGCGAACCGGCCGCCCCGCACAGCACGGCTCAGCTCGTCGATCTCGGCACCGCTCAACGCGGTGGGACACCGGCCGCGCCACCCGTCCGCAGCGGACAGCAGGCCACGCGTCGAGGACACCACAGCCGATCCCGCGCTACGTCGGGCGGTGGATCCTGTGGCGTGCTCGACAACGACGGCCAGCCACTGCTCCAGCATGCTCGAGCCCACATCCTCGACCGCTGCCAGATCCCCGTCGACGTCGTCACCACCGCCGTCACCGCCGTCACTGCTGTGGCTCGCGACGTGGCCTGGAATGTGGCCGGCTGCGGTGTCCAGGACGCGCTCGTGGGTGGCCCCGAGGTGGTCGACCGGCTCGCTGCGATGCAGCCGCCCGGCAGGGTCGAGCCACTCCACCACCCCGTCAGCACCCAGGCTGACCCGCCACCGATGACGCTGCTTGACCCGGTGATGCCGCCGACACAGGCAGATCAGGTTCGAGGCGGCCGTCGGCCCGTGCGGCCACGCAACGACATGGTCCAGGTCGCACTGCCTCGCCGAGACCGTGCAGCCAGGGAAGCGACACCCCCCGTCCCGCTGCCGAACCAGCCTCTTGAGCCTCTCCCCCGGCCGGTACACCGCGCTCGCCAGGCCATCCCCGACATCGAGCAGCGCCCCCGTCCACGGATCACAAACCACAGCCCCTCCATCGCGAGAGCAGGACCTCAGCGCACCCACCGGGACCCAGCTCAGGGCCTGACCCTGCGCCCCAGCCACCGCCACGAACACCTCGCCGCTCACGCGTCCCTCACCGGAACTCTCCGGACCCGAGCCGTCCGGGTCCCGCGGCCGCAGGAACGCCGCCCCGCCAGAGCCGGCACCGACGTGAACGGGGCCGCCGCCGGCAGCCTGAGCCTGCGCGGAGACGACCGAGCCCGCGCCACCCTCCTCGGCGGCCGCTGGGGTCGCCGCTGCGGCGGCCTCCGTGAGCCCCTCGGCCGGCACGCTCAGGTGCAACACCGTCTCCACGGTGATGTCGCCCTCGACCAGATCCATCAACGCATACGCCCGCGCCTGCTCCAGCGTTTCGTACCTGCCCTCCACCCGGTACCGCCGCGCCAACGCATCGATCCCCGCCCACGCCCTCGCCGCCCGCTCCGAGGGAAACGAGCCACCCCAGGCGTCCGTCCCCGGCTCACCCACCCACCGACGTAAGCCGACACCCCTACGCGACCGACGGATCCGCTCCCGCAACAGCTCCGGACACAGCGACATCACAATGGTGCGAGCCTTGCGTTGCAACGCCGGCCCGGACTTCACCGCCAGATCCCCGGCCAGCGCATCGACCACCGCCCGCGCCAGATCCGGCGGCACATCACCCAGCTCCCCCGCCAGCCGCCGCGCCTTGTACTCATCCAGCACCCCCGCCAGCATCGCCTCATGCAAAGCCGGCACCCGCACCACCCGCGTCACCGCCTGCTCCACCAGCTCTTCCCCGAACCGCGACGACGTCCCCGTCGCGGTAGCAACCATCGCCCCCGCATCCAGGCACACCGCCCCCAGACCGTTGACCTGCTCACCCACCACGCCATCCTCGGTGACCACCTCCTCGACCGCCGCCAACC
>JBHEPF010000141.1:0-8419 GCA_046260445.1 Dermatophilaceae bacterium
CACCGCATACTTGAGCGCGTGACTGCGACCCCCGACCTGTCGGCGTTCATCAAGGCCTACGACGTCCGCGGACTCGTCCCCGAGCAGCTGAGCCCCGAGGTGGCACGGGCCATCGGCGCCGCCTTCGCCGAAGTGATCGCCCGGCCCGACCAGGCGGAGGCGGTCGTCGTCGGTCACGACATGCGGCCGAGCTCGCCCGAGCTCTCCCGCGCCTTCGCCGAAGGGGTCGCCGCGCGCGGCCTCGACGTGGTGCTCATCGGCTTGGCGAGCACCGACCAGCTCTACTTCGCCTCCGGCTCCCTCGACCTGCCCGGCGCGATGTTCACCGCGAGCCACAACCCGGCGCAGTACAACGGCATCAAGCTCTGCCGCTCCGGCGCCCGCCCGGTCGGTCAGGACAGCGGGCTCACCGAGGTCCGTGATCTCGCCCAGTCGGTCCTCGATGACGGGTATGCCGTGCTCACCCCCGTCGAAACCCTCGGCCAGGTGCGGGAGCAGGACGTGCTCACCGACTACGCGGCGTTCCTCCGCTCGCTCGTCGACCTGCGCGGCATCCGCCCGCTGAAGGTCGTCATCGACGCCGGTAACGGCATGGCCGGCCACACGGTCCCGGCTGTCCTCGGCGACGGCGCCGGACTCGATGACCTCAAGCTCGACATCGTCCCGCTCTACTTCGAGCTCGACGGCTCCTTCCCCAACCACGAGGCCAACCCGCTCGACCCGGCCAACCTCGTCGACCTCCAGGACGCGGTGCGGCGCGAGGGTGCAGACCTCGGGCTGGCCTTCGATGGCGACGCGGACCGCTGCTTCGTCATCGACGAGCGAGGGGAGCCGGTGAGCCCGAGCGCCATCACGGCGCTCGTCGCCGTCCGCGAGATCGCCCGGGAGGTGGCCGCGGGCATACAGCCGGGGGAGGTGCGCATCGTCCACAACGTCATCACCTCCAAGGTCGTCGAGGAGGAGGTGCGCGCGGCCGGGGCCGAGCCGGTGCGCACCCGGGTCGGGCACTCCTTCATCAAGGGCGAGATGGCGCGCTCCGGTGCGGTGTTCGGGGGAGAGCACTCAGCGCACTACTACTTCCGGGAGTTCTGGTTCGCAGACACCGGGATGCTCGCGGCGATGCACGTCCTCGCGGCGCTGGGGGAGAGGGATCGGCCGCTCTCCGAGGTCGGCGGCCACTACGACCGCTACTCCGCCTCTGGCGAGATCAACTCCACCGTCACCGACGCACCCGCCACGACCGACCGGGTCCGGGAATGGGCCGAGGACACCCACGGCCCGGTCGGCCTGGACACCCTCGACGGCCTGACGATCACCAAGGCCGGTGACGACGGCGACTGGCTCTGGTGGCTCAACCTTCGCGCCTCGAACACCGAGCCGCTGCTCCGGCTCAACGTCGAGGCCCGTGACGAGGCGACGATGTCCGAGCTCCGCGATGCCGTGCTGCAGATCGTCCGGGTCTGAGCAGGGGTTGGTCACCGCGAGTGAAGACGGGCGTCGCGTGCGCGCGCCCGCACTTTCCCCGCGCCCACAAGACGGGTGCCCGCGTAATCTGGGCAGATGAGTGAGCCACGGCGAGGAAGTGGACGGCTGGCATCACGCTTTGCGCAGGTGGCGGGGCTCTCCGTCGCCTCAGTGGTCCTGACACTGGTCTACCTCGGCGCGTTCGCCGGAGCTGCCTTCTCGGCCTCCTCCCTGGCCGCCACGACCGAGGCGGGATCGGGCAGCCTCACGCTAGAGGCATCCACGGAGGAGACCAGCCCGGGGTCGAGTTTCACCGTGCGGGTGGCGAACGACGGCGCGGGCCCCGTCACCGCCGTCGAGCTCAGCCTCGCAGCACCTGAGGGCGTCGAGGCCACGATCTCACCCGACCGCATCCCGGCATTGCCCGCAAAGGCATCGGTGCTCGCTGTCGTCTCGTTGTCGGGCGCTCCGACCACCGGTCTGCGGCGACTGGAGGTGATGGCGACAGGAACCCCGGCGTCCGGGCAGACGGGAGCTGTCGCGTCGATCGAGATCACACCGATCGAGCCTGCGGTGACGATGACGATCGCGGGCAACACGAGGCTGACGGACGCTTCCCCGGCGGACCTGGTTGTGGTGCTACGCAACGCCGGAGTCGAGGAAGTGACTGTGGGTCTGCGGGGCTCGGCTGGCCAACACACTGTGCGGTTGGCTCGTGAGGGCGAGGACCTGTCACAGCCGGGTCTCGGCCGAGAGGTCGACCTCGAGCTGCCCGGGCAGTCCTCCGCACTGGTTCAGGCCCGCGTCGAGGCCGCCGGACAAGTGCGGCGTGGTGCCGCTGCTCTCGTGATGACCGCCCAGGTGATCGCTCCCGACGCACGGTATGACGTCAGTGCCACGCAGAGTCTGGACACGACACTCTCCACGGACGTGCTGCCCGGCATCGTGGGCATCGGGTCCGTTCTCTTCCTCCCGGGCTTGGCTGCAGTCTGGGTGTGGCTGGCGGTCCGCTCGAGAGAGGAGCGGCGACGTGGGCTGGCCCCATCCTCTCCGGCGTCACAGATCTTCGACAACAAGCTGTGGTTGCTGGCTGCGGCAGCGCTCTCGGTCGCGGCCGCGTTCGGGTACTCCAGGCTGGGCTTCACCAACTTGTTCGACACGTATGCCCTCTGGGACATCGTGCAGCTGAGTCTGGTTTGCGGCGCCCTGAGCTTCGTGGCTGCGGCCGTTGTCGTGAAGGCCCAGAGTCGTGGGGTGCCCACCCTCGAGAAGCGTCTGGAACCCGTCGTCGCCCTCGAGGAGGCAGGCGGCTTCAGTGACGTGAATGAGCGCTCGGTGTACAGAACCACTGACGACAAGCTGGGCCTGCTGGTAAAGACGGTGTCCGACGATGTCCTCGTCCTCTCGCCCCCGATCTGGTTCACCGAACTGGACGAGGTGGGCGTGGCGCTCAACAGGGGGGCGTCGTTGAGCGACATCGTGACAATCCTCGCGCGACAGGAGGGCTACCAGGCCAAAGTCATCTACGCGCAGGATGCCGACGCCAGGAAGTACATCTCACAGCCGATGGCGGTGCGCGGTGCTGTGCCGACGGGCCAGGCCCAGGTCCCGATCCTGGCGCCGCACGACTTCGACCCCCTCAAAGAGGCGAGCACCGCCCCTTAGACGGTGCCCACCAACTGCCTTACGGCATGCCTTACGGCCTTTACTCTGCAGTCAGATCTGGCTACTGCCTTGACTACCGAGTCGAAAAAAGTTTAGCAAGGAGGAAGCGACATGTCAGAGATTCAGGTGAGAAGGGTTCGGGTGTCATACGTCGCGGGGCGGATCCATGATCAGATCAAGGAGATTGGTGGCGAGCAGGTCTTCGCGCAGCGGCTGACGAGTCTCGAACCGGTCCGGGGTGTGCGCGTGACCCTGCCCTTCACCGAGGGCCTGCCCACTGACTGGGGCTTCTGGAAGAGCATCGCTGAGAGTGACCTGGCGACCCCCCTACCCGAGGGGCTGGCCCGCCACTGCCGCCGCGCTAACGTACCGCTCAGGTGCAGCGGGCGGCTCGATGCGCCGTCCGCCGTCAACCCGCGTTTGGAGGCCCATCTGCATCGTTTCGGTGTCGTGGCGGTAGCGACCATGGACCTCGAGTGGCCCGAGCCGTTGTCCCTCGAGCACGCGAGCCGACAGGTGCAGTCCCTCGAAGGTCAGGCCGCGCGCGTCCACGTCGGCGGGCGAGAGGTCGCCTCCAGGGTCGCCTCCGCGGCAGCCGACGCAGCTTCGTCGTTGGTCGCAGTCCTCACCGATGGAACGGGTCGGCACTGGGATCTCCCCCGTCACCGGCTGACAACGGTGATCGACGGTGCTGGCGCGGGGCCGGCCACGGACGTGATGCCGGGTCAGGGCAGTCCCCTCCACGTCATGCTTCACCACCTGGCCGGTGGCGGCGAGGCCGTTGCGAAGCCATCCACCGCCTTCGTGGCGCAGTTCACGAATGCCGGATACGGATTCCCGGCCGCACGAATGGTGTACATGCTGAATACCGGAACCTCAGCGTTGCTCCGCGCGGCCTGGAGTCCGGAGCATCGACAACCCCCCACCGCCTCCGACTGGCACCGGGAGCGCACTCTGCTCACGGCGTATGTCAGCGCTCTTTCGGGTCTCGTCGCAGCCTCGTCCCAGAGCGACAACGTGATGTTTCCGGCGTGGGCGGAACCGGCGGCGAAGATGTTGGCGCGCCTCTATGGGCCGGGGCGAGGCTATCTCGACTGGGGTCGCTTCCCAGCAGAGCTGCTGCATCGCACGGGAGCCGCGTCCGAGGTTGCGAGGATCCTCGGTTCCCAGCTCACGTACAACGCGGACTACCCTGCTGATGCGTACGAGGTCATGACACCTCCGCAGTGATGCGGGGCTGCTCCGATCGCGACGCGGCCCCACCCGGTGCCTTCGAGATGGCATGAGAGGATCGCACCCATGAGCATCAGCCCCTGGCTCCGCGAGATCCTGCGCTGCCCGAAGTGCCACGCCGAGCTCCGCGACGACACCGGCCCGACCGGACCCGAGCTCGTCTGCGAGAGCAGCGAGTGCGGTCTCGCCTACCGCATCGACGACGGGATCCCGGTGCTCCTCATCGACGAGGCCCGTCAGCCCTGACCTTCGCCGAAGGCGCGGCGATCGAGCGTTGGGGACAACCGCATACACGGTCTGAAGGTCTGTCAGACCTCGGTGATTGGCTGTAGTCATGCACCTGATCGCCGAGGTCGAGACGCTGACGGAGAGTCAGCTCCTCGACCATGCCGAGGCGGTTGCGCTGCAGCAGCGGCGGTGCGAGGTCCAGCAGATGCGCCTCGCGGTCCAGCACGCGATCATCCACAACGCTGACCGGCTCGACCCCGATCAGTCGCGGCTGCCGGGGCGTGAGCGAGCCAGGCTCTTCGGAGGTCCGGGCACGCCGCTCGTGACGAGCTTCGCGCCGGCGACCCTGGGCGCCCGGATGGGGGTCTCGTCCACTGCCGCCTCCTCTCTCATCGCCGACTCCCTCGACATCGTGATGCGCCTGCCCCGCTTGTGGGCGCGGGTGGAGGCTTTGGAGGTCAAGCCGTCGTATGCGCGACACGTCGCCCGCCGCACCCGCGACCTGCCCTTCGAGCAGGCCGATCTCGTGGACGAGGCGGTCGCCGAGCCTGCGGATGGCCGGGTGCCGTGGACCCGCTTTGAGCAGCTCGTCGACGGGGCCATCGTCGCGAGCGACCCCGAGGCCGCCGCGTCGCGTGAGCGTGCAGCCGCCGAGGAGGTGTTCGCCCGCCGGACTCGCTCGACCGAGAGCGGGATCCGCGGTTTCCAGATCCGCGCTCCGTTCCCGGTGGTCACGCTGCTCGATGCGCGGGTGACCTGGTTCGCCGAGGTCCTCAAGGCGCTCGGTGACGAGCGCACCACGGACGAGCGTCGGGTCGCGGCCGTCGCGCTCCTGGCAGACCCGCCTGCGGCCCTTGAGCTGATGCGGCGATTCCAGCAGTGGCGCGACCGACCCGAGGACCCGCCGATGCCTCCCCCCGACCCTGACGACCCCGAGGCCGTCCCGTGTCCGACCTGTGCGAGCACTGCGCCTCGCGAGGCCGCACCCGAGGTCGACTGGTCCGCGATCCTGCCGGCCGTCCGACTCTTCCTGCACTACTACCCCGGCCAGGGCCCCCAGACCGGCGGCGACCCACCCGGCCGGGATCCCACCGACAAGCCACCGCGGTGGGAGGTCGACCACGACGTCGGTGCTGTCGTCCGCACCGAGGGCCATGGGCCGGTCACGCCCGAGTGGGTGCGTAAGTTCCTCGGCAAGGATGCCCGCTTCACGATCACGCCGGTGCTCGACCTTGTCGGCCAGGCGCCCGTGGACGCATACGAGATCCCGGACCGACATCGTCATGCCGTGCACCTCATGTCGCCCGCGGATGTCTTCCCGTGGGGGACCTCGACGTCCCGCCGCAAGGAGATCGACCACACGATCCCCTATGTCCACGGGTTGGCGGCGCTGGGGGCGGCGCAGTCCCGGGTCGGCAACTACGGGCCGCTGAGCGGCTACCACCACCGCGTCAAGACCCACGGTGGCTGGCAGGTGCAGCAACCCTTCCCCGGGATCTACCTGTGGCGCGACCCGCACGGCCGGTTCTACCTCGTCGACCACACGGGCACCCGGCGGCTGTCATCCCCGCGGACGCGGCCGCGGCAGCAGCAGGAGTCGCGCGTCGAGTGGACGTTCACCGAGATGGCGGTCGAGTACGACCTCACCGCCTGAGGTCCCGAAGGGTGACTGTGGTGGGGCGTCCTACCCGTAGTGGTAACGGCAGGCGGCGATGCGGATCTCTTGGCCGGCGACCTTATACACCAGACGGTGTTCATCGGTGATGCGCCGGGACCAGAAGCCGGCGAAGTCGTGCTTGAGGGCCTCCGGCTTGCCGATGCCTTCGTTGCCGTTGCGCTGGATGTCTGCCAGGAGCAGGTTGATTCGCTTGAGGACCCTGCGGTCCTGTGCCTGCCACCACAGGTAGTCCTGCCAGGCGTTCTCGTCCCAGACGAGCAACACGTCAGTCGGTCTGGATCAGATCGTGGATCTCGCCGCGGCCTGCCTCGAGGCGCTCCATCGCGTCCAGGAGACGTCGCGCGTTAGCGGGCGAGCGCATCAGATACGCGGTCTCGCGCAGTGACTCGTAGTCCTCGAGGGAGACGATGACCACAGGGGCGTGGCCGGCGCGGGTGATGATGACTTCCTCGCGGTCGTTGGCCACCCCGTCGAGGACCTCGGCGTACCGGGCGCGGGACTCGGTGTAGCTCATGGTCTTCATCCTGACCTCCTGTACGGAAAACTGTACGTGATGAGCCCCTCCGGGAGCAACCGGCTCGCGAACCGCTTCACTTATAACGGCGATCCGGGCCGTGCGCAGGCTCGGCGGGGACATGCGGCCGATGTGACGCTGGCTTCGGGCACAGGCTGATGAAAGGGCTACGGGCCTACGCTGAACCCATGTCCGAGTCCCGCATCGTCGCTGACCATCGCATCATGGGCGGTGTGCCGTGCTTGCGTGGTACTCGAATCCCGGTGGCCACAATCGTCGGGTTGATAGCTCAGGGACGCACGGCCGAGGAGATCCTCGTCGACTATCCGACCCTGGCGGCTGACGATGTACGGGCAGCTCTGGAGTTCGCGGCCATGGCCGTCAGCGAGCGGCAGGTTCCGCTGCGCACGTCAGCGTGAGGGTTGCTTCTCGACGATTGCCTGAGCCAGCGCTTGGTGTTGCTGCTCGAGGAAGCAGATGCTGCGCTCCCAAGCCTGATCCTGTTCCGGCAGGGAAACCTCGAGCAGGTTGCTGACGATCGGGACGCGGGTGCAATCATCGTGTTCACCAACGACAACATCCGGATCCGCAAACTGCCGATCCAGAACTGACCCGCGACGACTTGCGGCGTGCTGACGCACCATATGACGGCTGCGAAGGGCGTATTCGTCCCGATGACCGAAAGAGGCTCACGACCGGTGAGCAGCCGCGCCTCAGTCTGCGCAGTCCACCGCGACGGCGAGGGTAGCGCAGATCTGACGCATCCGATCCTCCGCCACCCGCCCCATGCGCTCGACGAGGATCGCGATCGAGACGCTCTCGACCGAGTCAAGGTTGACCACCGACCGAAGTGGGACGGGGTCGTCGCCGGGCTCGAGGAGAGCTTCACTCGGCAGGCCCCGGATGGCGGTCGTGCAGGGGGCGACCAGTGCGCGGCGATGGCGCGGGATCACGGCGTCACGAGAGAGGACGACGACGGGCCTACGGCCGATCTCAGCCGTCTCACACCACCACCCTTCCCCGCGTGCGGGGAGGTCCGTCATGAGGCCGCAGCCGCACGCCGGAACGAGGCCAGGTCTCCCCACTCGTCTGGTTCGTCGAGCGGGTACGCGTCGTAGGCGGCGTAGCTGGCGTCGACCTCGGCCGCGCGATGCCGAGCCAGGAGGGCAGCGAGGGCTTCGTCAATCAACGCGGAGTCCGGCTTCCCGGAGGCCTTGCGGGCGCTCTCCAGAAGGTCCGCGTCCACCGTGGTGCTCAGCCGTGTGCGGCTCATGCCACCGCTTGTTCCAGGGGGATGACTAGCGCGTGAGGTCGAGCACCTCGGCGCCCGGCAGGCCAGCGAGAGTGGTACCGGAGATGAGGATCTTGCTCCGCCGCAGCCCCGACCCGATGACGGCCTCCTCGAGGTCGGCAACCGCCGTGTCGACGAGGATCGGCCAGCCGGCGGGCAGGCCGATGGGCGTGATCCCGCCGAACTCCATCCCGGTCAGCCGCACCGCATCCTCGTGCGGAGCGAAGGAGATCTTACGGACGTCGAGCCGCCGTCTCACGACGTTGTTGATGTCCGCTCGGTCGGTCGCGCGGACCATGACCGCGGCATAGCGGGTGACGTCGCCGCGACGTCCGGCGACGACGAC